>CAMFKX010000320.1 GCA_945957375.1 uncultured Roseiarcus sp. | reverse complement strand
GCGGCGGACTGTTTCCGGGCCGTCGCCCGCTATGGCGCGGGCGCGCTTCCTCCCGGCCCGGTTTCGCCCGAGACCGAAGTCCGTCTGGCCATCGAGCGGGCGCGCAGGATCATGGCCGAGGGGCGCGGCGGCGCGCACGACGGCGGCGGACGTCACCTTCGGCTCGTCCTGCTGATCGAGGCGGCCGATCGTTTGTTTTCCCTGGTCGGGGCGATGCGCGACGCCGGGCTCGAGCCGCCGGCGGATTTCTCGCGCGCGCTCGGCGTGCTCGAGAGAAGCGCGGAAGGGCGGGGGGATCCGGCGGAGGCGGGGCGGATGGCGTCGCGGCTGGCGGACGAGAGGGAGCGGGAAACGCCGGACGGCGGCGGGCTGGAGCGGCGCATGTCCGACGAACTGGCGCGCTCGCTCAGGATAGCCGCGAACGAGGGCGCGCTCGCGCCGCCGTCGCCCGATTCGCCGTCGCAAGGCCGCCTCGCGGCGATGGCGGCGCCGCTCCTCGACAACCTCGACTGGAACTCGGTCGTCGCCCGCCACGCTCTGCGTTACGGCCTCGCGCTCGCCGCGGCGGTGGTCGTGTTCTGGCTGTTTCCCAAGCCGTTCGGCTACTGGACGCCGCTGACCGTGACGGTGGTGTTGAAGCCTTATGCGGGCATGACCGTTTCGCGCGCCGTCCAGCGCGCGATCGGAACGGCGACCGGCATCGTCCTCGGCGCGGCTTTGACGCCGCTCCTGCCGGGAGCGCCGGCGCAGTTCGTCGCCATGCTGGTGCTGTTCTTCCTCATGCTGGCGGCGCTTCCCTCCAACTACAGCCTCGCGATCGTCTTCCTGTCCGCCGGAATCATCCCCTTCGAGCACATCCTGAACCCCGGCCTTCATTCTTCGGTGAGCTCCGCGCGGCTGGTCGCCACCGCCATCGGCGCGGGAATCGCGCTTGCCGCCGGCCATCTCCTGTGGCCGACCTTCGATCGGCGCAGCCTTCCCGATCGCATGCGCGCGTCGGCGCGGTCGTTGGCCGAGTACGCCGACGCCGCGCTGTCGGCGGTCGAGGGGCGCGGCGACGCCGCAGCGACCGAGGCGGCGCGGCGACGCTCCGGCCTCGCGCTCGCCGACCTGCAGGCGTCGCTGCAACGCGCGCTCACCGAAGTCGGCGGGGAGCCCGCTACGCTGACGGCGATGGTTCAGGCGTCGTACGCGCTCCAGCGCATCTCCGGAACGCTGAACGCGCTCAAGAACGCCGATCCGGCGCCGCCGGCCGCCGCCCGGGCGCTGGAAACGTTTCGACTGGCCTTCGTGCCGGCGCTCGCCGATCCGGCGGCCCGGCGCGCGCCGATGCGGGAGCTGCGCTCCGCGATCGGTCCGCCGGTCGGCCCGGCGGCGGTCTACGTGCGCAAGTGCGCCTTTCGGCTGGCCTCCGAGCTGGAGATGTTGCGCCAGGGGACCGCGGCGGCGGCGTTCGGCGCGTGACAGGCGGGGCCGCGCCGACGGCTCGGCTTGCCGCCGGTTCGCGCTTCTGGCAAAGGCTGCGGCCTGACAAGAGGCGAGGGGTCCGGGCCGTGGACAAGTCGGAAATCGTGAAACTGCGGGAATTCCTGCGCAAATCGTTCGGCGCGCAGGCGGTGCAGGTCACGCCCAGCTCGCGTTCGAAGGACGCCGCCGACGTCGCGTTCGGCGAGCGCAAGATCGGCAAGATCACCGTCGACGACGAGGACGGCGACCGTTCGTTCTCGTTCGAAATGAAGATCCCGGTCGGTCGGGCCGTGCTCCAGGACTACCTTCGCAAGCTGTTCGAAAACGACAAGCTCACGATCGCCGCCCGGCTCAAGAAGACCGATTCGGTCGAGCTCAACAACGGATCGGAGTTTCTCGGCGTGATTTCGGCCGACGACCCCAAGGGCTCGAGCTACACCCTGCAGATGGCGATCCTCGACATCGACCTCGACGGCGAAGAAGACTGAGAGACTCCCATGCCGCTTTATGCGCTCAACGGCGTCCAGCCGACGCTTCCCGGCGCGGGACGCTTCTGGATCGCCCCCGACGCGGACCTGATCGGCGACATCCGGCTCGCCGAGGACGTCGGCGTGTGGTTCGGCGCCGTGTTGCGCGGCGACAATGACCCGATCGTGATCGGCGCGCGCTCCAACATCCAGGACCTGTGCGTGCTGCATACCGACGCCGGCTCGCCCTTGACCGTCGGCGAGGACTGCACCGTGGGCCACGGGGTGACCCTGCACGGCTGCACGATCGGCGACGGGACCCTGATCGGCATGGGCGCCGTCGTGCTCAACGGCGCGAAGATCGGCAAGGGCTGCCTGGTTGGGGCGCGGGCGCTGATCACCGAGGGCAAGGAATATCCGGACCATTCGCTGATCGTGGGCGCGCCGGCGAAGGCGGTGAAGACGCTCGACGCCGAGGCGGTGGCGAGGCTGCGCGGTTCGGCGGCGCACTACGTCGACAACTGGCGCCGTTTCGCCGCCGGTCTCAAGCGGATCGACGGGGCCTGACCGCCCGGCGAGGCGGGCCGGTTGCAGTTTCGCGCAATTTCCGCCAAGCCCTGAGGTTGACGAGAGGCCTTCCTCCATGCATGGATTTCCCGCCGCGCCGCGCCGCGAGCCGATGTTCAACGCGCCGCCGGTGGTCATCGGACTGGCGGCCCTGCTCGTCGTCATCTACGCCCTGTTCAGCTGGGCGTCGCCGCAGGTCCAGGACGCGGTGATCCGCAACTACGCCTTCGTTCCGGGTCGGCTGACCATCTCGATCTGGCCAAGCCGGGCGCTCGAACTGTTCGTCAAGGCCAACAGCGACGCCGAGGCGCTGGAGCAGGTGCGGGCGATGCGCGACCTGCACGTGCTGGTCGGCGGACCGAAGGTGTGGACGCTCGTCACCTACGCCTTCCTGCACGGGGCCTGGTCGCACGTGCTCCTCAACACCGTCTGGCTGGTGGCTTTCGGCCCGCCGGTGGCGCGGCGCTTCGGCGCGGCCGGCTTCCTCGTGTTCATGGGCGTGACCGCGATCGCGGCGGCGCTCGCCCACTGGGCGGTCGCGCCGATGGACTTCATGCCGCTGATCGGCGCTTCGGGCTCCGATTCCGGCCTGATGGGCGCGGCCGCGCGCTTCGTCTTCCAGCCCGGCGGGCCGCTGGGGCCGCAGACCTATCCGCGTCCCCTCCGCCGCGAGATCGAGGACTTGCCCGCGGCCTCGCTGCGCGAGATGCTGGCGGAGCCCCGGGTGCGGGTGTTTCTCCTGATCTGGCTCGGGACCAATTTCGTCTTCGGCGCCTTCGCCCGCTCGCTCGGCCTCTCCGACATGCCGGTCGCGTGGGTCGCCCATCTCGGCGGCTTCGTCGCCGGCATTCTGACCTTTCCGCTGTTCGACCGCCGGCGCCCATCCGCCTGAGGCGCGCCCAAGCCGCGGCGAATCAAAACGGCCGCCGGGAGACCTCCGGCGGCCGCTTGCAATCGAACAGGATGGCTGGTCAGCCGAGCTGGCGCTCGACCATCATTTCCTTGATGTGCGAGATTGCCTTGGCCGGGTTCAGGCCCTTGGGGCAGGTCTTGGCGCAGTTCATGATCGTGTGGCAGCGATAGAGCCGGAACGGATCCTCGAGATAGTCGAGCCGCTCGCCCTTGGCCTCGTCGCGCGAATCGATCAGCCAGCGGTAGGCCTGCAGCAGGATCGCCGGGCCGAGGTAGCGGTCGCCGTTCCACCAGTAGCTCGGGCACGAGGTCGAGCACGAGGCGCACAGGATGCACTCGTAGAGGCCGTCGAGCTTCGCCCGGTCCTGCGGCGATTGCAGCCACTCCTTCTCGGGCGCGGGGGTGGTGGTCTTGAGCCACGGCTCGATCGAGGCGTGCTGGGCGTAGAACAGGGTGAGGTCGGGGACGAGGTCCTTGATCACTTCTTCGTGGGGCAGGGGGTAGATCACCACCGGCGCCTTCACCTCGTCGATGCCGCGGGTGCAGGCCAGGGTGTTGAGGCCGTCGATGTTCATGGCGCACGAGCCGCACACGCCCTCGCGGCAGGAGCGGCGGAAGGCGAGGGTCGAGTCGACCTTCGACTTGATCCAGATCAGCGCGTCCAGCACCATCGGCCCGCAATCGTCGCGGTCGACGAAATAGGTGTCGATGCGCGGATTGGCGTCGTCGTCCGGATTGTAGCGGTAGATGCGGAACTCCGTCACCCGCTTGGCGTTCGCCGGCCGCGGCCAGGTCTTGCCCTTGGTCGGGCGCGAGTTCTTGGGCAGTAAGAGTTGGACCATCAGCGTTTATCCATGTCGCGGGGAGGCGCGCGTCAGTACACGCGCGCCTTCGGCTCGATGTAGGAAATGTCGTTGCTCATCGTGTAGGTGTGCACCGGACGGTAGTCGATCTTGACCGCCTGCTTGTCCGGGTCGACCCACGCGAGCGTGTGCTTCATCCAGTTGGCGTCGTCGCGATTGGGGTAGTCCTCGCGGGCGTGCGCGCCGCGGCTCTCGAGCCGGTTCAGCGCGCCTTCCATGGTCACGACCGCCTGGACGATCAGGTTGTCGTACTCCAGCGTCTCGACGAGATCGGAATTCCAGATCAGCGAGCGGTCGGTGACGCCGACGTCGGCGCCGGCCCTCCAGGCTTCGTGGATCTTCTGCTTGCCTTCTTCGAGCGTCTTGGCGGTGCGGAAGACGGCGCAGTCGGCCTGCATGACCTTCTGCATCGACAGGCGCAGGTCGGCCGTCGGGGTCTTGCCCTTGGCGTTGCGGAACCTGTCGAGCCGCGACAGCGCGAATTCGGCGCTGTCCCGCGGCAGGTCCGGCTGCCGGTCGCCGACCTTGATGGTCTCGGCGGCGCGCAGACCCGCGGCGCGGCCGAACACGACGAGGTCGATCAGCGAGTTTGAGCCGAGGCGGTTCGCGCCATGGACCGAGACGCAGGCGGCTTCGCCGAGCGCCATCAGGCCGGGAACCACGGTGTCCGGATCGCCGCCGACCTTGGTCAGCACCTCGCCGTGATAGTTGGTCGGGATGCCGCCCATGTTGTAGTGGACGGTCGGCAGGACCGGGATCGGCTCCTTGGTCACGTCGACGCCGGCGAAGATGCGCGCGCTCTCGGAGATGCCGGGCAGGCGCTCGGCCAGCACCTTCGGGTCGAGGTGGTCGAGGTGCAGATAGATGTGGTCCTTGTCCTTGCCGACGCCGCGGCCTTCCCGGATCTCGATGGTCATCGAGCGGCTGACCACGTCGCGCGAGGCGAGATCCTTGGCCGAGGGCGCATAACGCTCCATGAAGCGCTCGCCCGCGGAGTTGACGAGATAGCCGCCCTCGCCGCGCGAGCCCTCGGTGATCAGGCAGCCCGCGCCGTAGATGCCGGTCGGATGGAACTGGACGAACTCCATGTCCTGAAGCGGCAGGCCGGCGCGCAGCGCCATGGCGTTGCCGTCGCCGGTGCAGGTGTGGGCGGAGGTCGCCGAGAAATAGGCGCGTCCGTAGCCGCCGGTCGCCAGCACCGTGGTCTGGGCGCGGAAGCGGTGGATCGTGCCGTCGTCGAGCTTGAGCGCGACGAGGCCGCGCACCGCGCCCTCGGAGTCGCGGATCAGGTCGATCGCGAAATATTCGATGAAGAACTCGCAGCGCGCCCGCAGCGCCTGCCCGTAGAGCGTGTGCAGGATCGCGTGGCCGGTGCGGTCGGCCGCGGCGCAGGTGCGCTGGG
>CAMFKX010000319.1 GCA_945957375.1 uncultured Roseiarcus sp. | reverse complement strand
TTGTCCCCGGGGGGTGGGGGGGGGGGTCGCCGGTGGGCCGCGTGGGCGCATGGCCCTGTCGCCGCCCGCGCCGCGCGCGGCGGACGCGGACAACGTCCGCGACGACTGTAGCCGCGCTCGCTGAGCGCGGCGGACGCGGACAGCGTCCGCGTCTACAGCGGCCGACGCGGACGACCTCCGCGACGACTGTAGCCGCGCTCGCCGAGCGCGGCCGACGCGGACAACGTCCGCGTCTACAGCGGCCGACGCGCGCGACGTCCGCGACGACTGTAGCCGCGCTCGCCGAGCGCGGCGGACGCGGACAACGTCCGCGTCTACAGCGGCCGACGCGGGCGACCTCCGCGACGACTGTAACCGCGCTCGCCGAGCGCGGCGGACGCGGACAACGTCCGCGTCTACAGCGGCGGACGACGTCCGCGTCGACAATGGCGCACTGCGGGCGCGCCCGCCATGGATAGCGGCTCTTTCGCTTCCGGTCGAACTGCCTTAATCCGGGGAACCATGCTCAAGACAGCGCTCACATTGGCGGCGGTCACTTTTGCGACGCTCGGATCTGCGGCGGAAGCCGCGGATTGTTCTGGACAGGCGCGCGCGCCGTGGACTTCGGCCGGCAAAGGCTATGCGGTCGCGGCGACCGCCAGGGGTCGGACCTGCGCAAGAGCCGCCGTGAGCCTGGCGATCGTCGGTCCCCACGGGAAGACCCTGCATCGCTATTCGGCGCCGGCCGGGCAGAATTTCGAGTTTCACGACGTGCGCACCAAAGCCGCGATGAGCAAGGCGCTCGCCAGGCTGGTCGCCGGCGGGAGCAACTGGAAGACCTCGGCGGACCTGCCCGACTGGACGGACAAGGACAGCCAGCCCGGCGGCGGGCGAGAATTTCCCTTCTATGTCGAGGACGGGATGTCGCGGGACGCCTACCTCGCCATCCGCAAGGCGAACCGGCCCCTGTTCTGCTACGTGCAGGGCATGGAAAGCACGGCCTGCGTGGTGCTGCGGGCGAACGGCGCGGTGCAGAAGGTCGGCGCGCAGTCGTTTCCCGGCTGACGAGACTCAAGCGAGCCTCAGCGCGACCGCGCCGGCGACGATCAGCAGGGCCGCGCCGGCGCGCGCAGCGCGGAACGGCTCGCCGAGGAACGCGACGCCGATGATCGTGGCGAACACGATCGAGCATTCGCGCAGCGCCGCCACCGCCCCGATCTCCGTCTGCGTCATCGCCCAGACGACGATCGCATAGCCGCCGAACGCGGCGAGCCCGGCGAAGGCGCTGCGCAGGGGATCGTGAAGGAATTCCGGAACGGCCCGCCCGCCGCGCAGGGCCAGCACGACCGGCAGATAGAGCGCGGCGGTCAGACCGTCCGACCAGGCGTTGTAGGCGAAGGCATGCGCGGCGTCCGGACCCGCCAGCCGCGCGCCTTCGCCGTCGAGGACGGTGTAGCCGGCGATGATCAGCGAATTCACCAGCGCGATGACCAGCGTCGCATGATCGATGCGCCTGTGCGCCAGGCCCGAAACGCCCATCGCCGCGACGCCCGCGACCAGCGCGGTCACGCCGGCGAGCGCGAGCCCGCTCGGGATCTCGCCGAGCGTGAAAGCCGCAAGCCCGGTCGCGACCAGCGGCGCCAGGCCCCGCATCAAGGGATAGGCGACCGACAGGTCGGCGTCGCGATAGAGGCGGCCGACCAGCAGGAAATAGACGACGTGGACGATCGCGGAGGCCGTCACGTAGGGCAGCGCCGCCGCCAGCGGCGCAGGCGTGACCAACCCGACCAGGACCGCGAAGACGCCCGTCCACAGCGCCACGCGGGCCGAACTCATGAACGGGTCGCCGGCGCTCTTGACCACCGAATTCCAGAGCGCGTGCAGAAGCGCCGCGCCCAGCACCGCCGCCCAGACGAAGGTCGTCATCGGTCAGAGCTTCAGCGCGACGAGGATCGCGCCCGCGGCGATCAGGGCGACGCCGAGCCAGTTCTGCGGCTGGAGCCTTTCCCCGAGGAAAAGGACGCCGAAGATCGCCACCAGCACCACGCTGAGCTTGTCGATCGGCGCCACCCGCGCGGCGTCGCCGAGCTTGAGCGCGCGAAAATAGCAGAGCCACGAGAAGCCGGTCGCGAGCCCCGAGAGGACCAGGAAGCTCCAGCTCTTCGGCGACACCGAATTGAGCGGCTGCCATTGCCCGGTGAGCGCGAGGATCCCGCCGGCCGCGCCGAGAATGACGATGGTGCGGACAAAGGTGGCGAAATCCGAGCCGACGTTCTCGATTCCGACCTTGGCGAAGATCGCGGTCAGCGCGGCGAAGCCCGCCGAGAGCAGCGCCCAGACCTGCCAGGAAGCGAGAAGGTTCTTCATCCGACCTCAGCCCCGATCCTGCGCCCGATCCCGCACGGGGGCGAAGGTTTATCGCGGACGCTTGCAGGCGCAAATATTTTCGTCGAAAACTTCACCGTCGAGAGAACCAGCCTTCGCTCTTGCGAAGCGCCGAGATATGTTTTCCAAGGGGGGCGCGCGGGATGCTGTATGCGTTGTTGATGGCTTGCCTGTTGGCCTGCCTGATGGCGAACTGGGCCGGACACTGGTCGGCGACGCCGCTGTTTCTGATCGCGCTGGTTGCGACGGCGATCGCCTTCGTGGCTGACGTCACCACCCCGCTGACGATCAGCCTCTGATGCGCGGTCTTTACCTGTTCGCCAACCTCGCCATCGCCTGGGTGCTGCTGGCGGCCCTCGCCGGCGCCTTCTTCGTCCAGTTCGCCGCGGGCGAGCCGCCGTGTCCGCTCTGCGTCATGCAGCGCATCGCCATGATGATGGCCGCGATCGGACCCTGCCTGGTCCTGCTCGCAGCCGAACAATACGGGGTCACGCCGCGGACGATCGGCCTCGGCGCCGGCCTCGCCATCCTTGCGAGCCTGCTCGGCGCGGCGATCTCGATCCGGCAGATCCTGTTGCATATCCTGCCGGGCGATCGGGGCTTCGGCGAAGCGGTGCTGGGATACCATCTCTACACCTGGGCGGCGATCGCCTTCGCCTGCAACATCGCCGCGGCCGGCGCCCAGCTTGTCGGGCTCGCCTGGTACGCGGGCAAGCCGCCCGAGCCGGCGCCGCTGGCGCGGACGACGGCCGCCGCCCTCGCCCTGATGCTGGCGGCCAACATCGCCTCGGTCGTCGCCGAGGCGGGTCCCGCCTGGAAGTTGCCGGACAATCCGACCGGCTACCTGCTGAAACTCGGCTGAACCGACGACCGCGCGGCGCCCTGTCGCACCGCCGTCACATCGGTCATGAAAGACAAACCGCCGCCGACCAGCGGGGAGCGAGGACAGGGACGATGAGCGCGAGCAAGGACACGATGCAGCAGCGCATCAACGCCGAGATCCAGGACAATCTCGACGAGGACCTCGAACTCGAACTCGAGGACAGCGAACTCGCCGACGTCCTCGACGGTCATGAACTCAACGAGCCGCACGCCTTCCCGCGCAAGCTCTATTTCACCGAGCTGCTTCGCCTGCAGCGCGAGCTGATCAAGTTCCAGGACTGGGTCGTCGCCAACAAGCTCAAGGTGGTGGTCCTGTTCGAGGGCCGCGACGCGGCCGGCAAGGGCGGCGTGATCAAGCGCATCACCCAGCGCCTCAACCCGCGCGTCTGCCGCACCGTCGCGCTGCCGGCCCCGACCGAGCGCGAGCGCACCCAATGGTATTTCCAGCGCTACGTGCCGCATCTTCCCGCCGGCGGCGAGATCGTGCTGTTCGACCGCTCCTGGTACAATCGCGCCGGAGTCGAGCGGGTGATGGGCTTCGCCGACGAAGAACAGATCGAGGATTTCTTCAAGTCGGTGCCGGAGTTCGAGAAGCTGCTCGTCCGCTCCGGAATCGTGCTGGTGAAGTACTGGTTCTCGATCTCCGACGAGGAGCAGAACCTGCGCTTCCTGACCCGGATCAACGATCCGCTCAAGCAGTGGAAGCTCTCGCCGATGGACCTGGAATCCCGGCGCCGCTGGGAAGAATACACCAAGGCCAAGGAGGCGATGTTCGAGCGGACGCACATCCCCGAGGCGCCCTGGCACGTCATCGAGGCGGTCGAGAAGAAGCGCGCGCGGCTCAACTGCATTTCGCACTTGCTGACCGTCGTTCCGTATCAGGAAATCGAGCACGAGAAGCCGGTCCTGCCCGAGCGCATTCATCATCCCGACTACCACCGCGATCCGATCCCGGCCGACATGTACGTGCCTGACCGTTACGCCGACATCGTCCCGCCGGCGGACTGAAAGCCCCGGCGCTCCGGCCGCCCGGATCGTGACGGGACCGCGGCCCGACCGGAACATGGGTTCGTCTGAGGAGTTCACTAGGTGTTTTGTCGCACCTAGGAGACACTTCAATGGCGAATCCCTCTCAAGCCGGGGAGGCGGGGACCACCGCCAACCGACCGCAAACCGGACCGAGCTCCACGCCGTTCCGCCGGCCTGACCCAGAGCCGTCGAGCGCCAAGTCGTCCGCCTCCTCCTCCGCTCCGTCGGGCGCAGATCTCGGCAAGACCGCCAAAGACGCTGCGGACGCGATCAAGGGACAGGCGTCCGATCTGGCGCGAAACGTCGGCCAGGAGCTGACCCGGACGGGCGAAAACCAGAAAGCGCGCGGAGCCGAGGCGCTGCACCAGTTCGCCAACGCCATCGACGGCGCCGCCGGGGAGCTGGAGAAGCAATCGCCGGTGCTGGCGGGGGCCGTCCACGAAGCGGCGCGCCGGGTGGACGAGTTGTCCACCAGTCTCGCCAGCCGCGACGTCAACGATCTCGTCGATCAGGCGGCGAAATTCGCCCGCGCCAATCCCGCGCTGTTCATCGGCGGATCGGTGGCGGCGGGCTTCGCCGTCGCGCGCTTCCTGATGAGCGGCGGACGGCGCGCCTCGCGGCCGACCGCGCGTCCCTCGGCCGATCCCTATCAGATCTGAAGGTCTCTCCCATGATCGCCAAGGAAACCACGCGCCCACTCATGTCGGTGATGTCGCATGTCGCATCCGACCTCGCCTATCTGGTGCAGACCGAATTCCGCCTCGCGCGGGCGGAGATCCGCGAGAACGTCGCGGCGATTTCCAACGCCGGCGTCTGGGTGGCGCTCGGCGGCGCCCTCGGCCTCGCCGGCGTGATCGTCCTGCTGCTGGACATCTCGCGCTGGCTCAACGTCGCCGGAATGCCGTCCGAATGGAGCCTCCTCCTCGTCGCCGCAGCGACGCTGGTCGGCGGCGGCGTCCTCGCGAGCGTCGGCATGAACAGGATGAAGGAATCGCCTCTCACCCCCGATCGCACGCTCGAGCAGATGCGTGAAGATTACGCCGTAGCCAAGGAGCACGTCCGATGACCTCGTATCAGGATCAGCGCGGCGACCGCCCGGCCTCCGCACGCGAGTACGAGAAGGAGGCCGAAGAGACGCGCCGGCGCCTTGCCGACAATCTCGACGAACTGAGCGATCGGCTGACGCCGGGGCAGGTGTTCGACGAGGTCATGACCTATTCCCGCGCCGGCGGCGGCACGTTCTACCGCGCCCTCAGCAACGCGATGCGCGATAACCCTGTGCCGAGCTTCCTGATCGGCGCCGGCTGCATGATGTTCCTGTCGGAAAAGATGGGCTTCCGCACGGGAGCGTCGGCCGGCGCGACCCGCTCCCGCTTGTCCGCCTCCGACGGCGGCCGGTACGGCGTCCCCTCCGGAACGGGCGGCGCGTCCGCGGCGATGGGGCGCAC
>CAMFKX010000318.1 GCA_945957375.1 uncultured Roseiarcus sp. | reverse complement strand
GGCTTGGCCTTGGCCGCCTTCGCCTTGGCGTCGGCCGAAGCCTTGGAGATGATCGGGCGCGACATTTCCGCCGACTTCTCCGGCGTCACCAGGATATCTTTCGCCTGGTGGCCGTATTTCGCCTCGGCCCCCGCGAGCGCCTGCGCCCAGCTCTCGCCCTTGCGCCGGCACGAGCAGGTCGCGTCGTAAGTCTGCTGGAACTTCAGCGCGTTCGGCATGTCGACGTAGCGCTGCCCGCCCTCCGACACCGCCTCCTCGATCGTTCCGCCGAACGGGAACGAGTAGAGTTGCACGTCGGCGTTGGGGCAGAGCGCCCGGCAGACGTCCTCGAGCCGGCCGCTGGCGCCGGAATAGGAGACCGGGAAGAAGCTGCCGTCGCAGGTGCGCACGCACACCGCATAGGAGCCCGCCGACACGGTGGCGGTCCGCTTTTCCTTTTCGATCGACTTCTCGATCGTCTGCTGCTGCTGCTCGGGCGACAGCGCGTCCGGGTTGAACGGCTCGTAGGGCTGCGGTTGCGGCTTGGCCCCGCCGCCGAACAGCGCCTCGAAGATGTTGCCGCTCTGGCGCGGCGCGTTGGCGCATTCGGCGTTGTATCGCGCGACCAGATCCTCGCGGCCCCCGCCGGCGCGCGCCTGCGATTCCGCAAGGCTCGCCTGCAATTGCGCGATCTGACCCTTGATCTCGCCGCACTGCGGCGGCGGCTCCGAGCCGAAGAACAGGAACTTCTGATTATTGCAGCCGATCGAATGGGCGTAGGCGCTGACCCGCGCAAGCTCCGAACGCTGGCGGGACGCCGCCGCGGACGCCTGGCTGTTGCCGCCCCTCGGGGCCGAAGCGATGGCGGCTCTCAGGCGCGCGCAGTCGGCGCTTTCGGCGAAAGCCTCGCTGACCGCGAACGCGCCCGCCAAGGTCGCCAGGACCGCAACCGCCAGCCTGCGCATTCCGGTCGCCCGTCGCCCTCCGGGCCCGTCGCCTGCGATTCCCTGTCCGACCGTCATGAACGCCTTTCGTCCCAGTCTGTCCGGGCCGCGCAAACCCGGGGCTTAGACCCTCGGATCGCGGCGCGAACATGGCGAAAACGGAGAAATCCCCCGGAGAACCTGCCTCTTACGGCTTTTTGCCGAGGCCGCCAAATCGACGCCTCCGGCGATCGCGCGACCGCCGCCGCGGCGGCGCTCGCCCTGGCGGACAGGGCTTACGGATAGGCGTGCGAGAACACGTCCATATCGCCGAAGCCGGCGAGATCGAGGCGCACGCGTTCCGGCAGATAGGCGAAGGCCGCGCGGGCGAGCGCGTCGCGACCTTCCCGCGCCAGCATCGCGTCGAGCTTGTCGCGCAGCGCGTGGAGGTGCAGCACGTCCGAGGCGGCGTAGGCGAGCTGGGCTTCGCTCAGGCTCTCCGCGCCCCAGTCGGACGACTGCTGCTGCTTGGAGATCTCGACGCCGATCAGTTCGCGGGTCAGGTCCTTGAGCCCGTGTCGGTCGGTGTAGGTGCGGGCGAGCTTCGAGGCGATCTTGGTGCAATAGACCGGGCCGGCCATCACGCCGAAGGCCCGGCACATGACGGCCATGTCGAAACGGCCGTAATGAAACAGCTTAACCACCCTGTCGTCCGCCAGCAGCCTTTCGAGGTTCGGCGCGCGGGTCTGGTCGCGCCCGATCTGCACGATCTCGGCGTCGCCGTCGCCGCGCGAAAGCTGGACCACGCACAGCCGGTCGCGCCCGACGGCGAGTCCGAGGGTCTCGGTGTCGATCGCGACGGCGTCCCCGAAGGTCCAGTCGTCGGGCAGGTCGGCGCGGTGGAGGCGGACAGTCACGGGATCGGACCTCGAACTTGTTTCAGGCGTCGGCGATCGATAAGGGCCGAAGTCCTTACGGGCGGGCCAAGTCCTTACGGGCGGGCGAAGTCCGCAGTCAACGGATGAAGCGGAATGAACAGGCGCGCGCCGATCCCCTTCCACATCGTGACCGGCTTCCTCGGCGCCGGCAAGACGACCCTGATCAACCGCCTGCTTCGGGCCGAGGAGCTCCGCGACGCGCTGGTGATCGTTAACGAATGGGGCGAAATCGGCCTCGACAACCTGCTCTACGAGCGGCTCGCGGGCGATGCGATCCTGGTCGCCGGCGGCTGCGTGTGCTGCGCGCTGCGCGGCGATCTGGTCGACGCGCTGCGCGACGTGCTGGCGCGGCGCGACGCCGGCGCGCTGCCGCCCTTCGCCCGGATCGTGCTCGAGACGACCGGGCTCGCCGATCCCGCGCCGATCCTGCACGCGCTGATCGCCGATCCCGAACTCTCCGCTCGGCTCGCCCTCGCCGGGGTGACCACGGTGGTCGACGCCGTGAACTGGAGGGGCGGCGTCCTGCCGCCCCCGGGCGCGCGCGACGCGGGCCCTTCTGACATCCGGCCGGAGAGCGCGCGCCAGATCGCGCTCGCCGATCGCATCGTCGTCGCCAAGACCGACCTCTGGCCGGCGCCGGAGCGCGCCGCCCGCTTCGCCGCGCTGACCGCCGCGCTCCGCCCGCTCAATCCGGTCGCGCCGATCCTCGACGGCGCGGCGGGCGAGCTGTCCCCGGCCGATTTCCTGACCGCAGCGGGCGCGCTTCCGGCCGCTCCGGCGCCGTCGCCCGCCGCGCCGGCCGGGCACGGCGTCAGAACCTTCGTCTTCCGAAGCGAGACGCCGATCGACCCGGCCGATTTCGCGCAATTCCTGTCGGTCCTCGGGATGATGCTCGGGCCGCGGCTCCTGCGCCTCAAAGGATTGTTCGCGCTCTCCGACCGGCCGGAGAGGCCCGTCCTCGTCGACGGCGTGCAGCATGTGTTCCACCCGCCGCGCGTGCTGCCGCGCTGGCCGGATTCCGACCGCTCGACCCGCGCCGTGCTGATCGTCGAGGGGGTCGCGGCGCGCGAGGCCGAGACCCTGTGGGCGGCGCTGACCCGGACGCCGCGGATCGACGCGCCCGACCTCGCCGCCCTCGCCGACAATCCGCTCGCCCCGAAGGCGGGCGGCTTGCTGGGGTAGGGCGCCGGGTCAGCCGCCGGCCCTGGCGAAGACGTAGGTCTGGCCTTCGATCGTCACGCCGAGTCGCGACAGGCGTCCGTCCGCGTCCGCGTCGAAGCTGGCGAAACCCTCCGGCGCGCCGCCCTTCCAGGCGGCGACGGCGGCGACGCGCCCTTCCGGCGCGATGGTCACGGTGAACAGGGCGCCGTCGAACGGCGTCAGCTTCAGCCGCGCGCCCGTCTGTTTCAGCGTGAGCGCGAGGCCGCCGCCGTCGGCGGCGAGAGTCGCGGGTCCGAACGAATCGTTGGCCCACTCGCCGGCGAGGCCGTCGGCCGGCGGCGACGGGCGCGGCGCCGCCCGGAGGACGAAGCGCGCCGCATCCTGCTCCGCCGCCTCCTTGGCGCGGGCGAGCGGCGCCGTCCGATAGTCCTTCTCCGGGTTTCCGAGCAGCCGGTCGTAAAGCCAGATGCCGATGGCGTCGGGCAGGCCGTTGTTCTCGAGATTGGTCAGGACGACGACGCCGACCTTCTCGTGCGGCAGGAAACCGATATGGGCGCCGAAGCCAGGCGTGCCGCCGTTGTGCCAGACGGCGCGGCCGTTGGGCAGGTCGGAGACGATCCATCCCATGCCGTAGGCGCTCGTCTCGTTGACCAGAACCCTCGCGGCCCGGGTGGCGCCGAGATTCTCGGCGGAAATCATGCGCCGGCCGGCGAATTCCCCGTCGCCGGTCTGCAGCCGCAGCCATTGCGCGCAGTCGAGGACCGTGGCGTTGACGTCGCCCGCCGGCCCGGCGTGATAGGGAAAATTCGGGCTGAACGGGACGGGCGCCGCCCCGCGCGGCGTCCAGCGGTGGCCGTCCGCGTGGTCGGGCGCGGCTTCGATCGCCTCGGCGGTGAAGCTCGTGTCGCGCATGCCGAGCGGCTCGATGAACTCGCGCCTCGCCAGCGTCGGCCAGTCGGCGGCGCCGAAGGCGGCGACGAGGATGCGTTCGGCGACGAGATGGGTGATGTTGGTGTAGGTGAAGGCGCCGCGAAACGACACGGTCGGGTCGACGAAGCGCAGCGAATGGATCATCCAGTCGCGCTCGTAGCCGAGAACGATCAGCGCGTCGTTGGCGTAGGTCGGCAGGCCGGACCGCTGCGCCATCAGGTCGTAGACGCGGAATTCGCGCGTCACCCACGGATCCTTGAGCGCGAAGGTCGGGTCGAGATCGACGACGCGGTCATCCCACTTGAGCTTGCCGCGATCGACCGCCAGCGCGAGCATCGCCGAGCCGATCGCCTTGGTCGTCGAGCCGATCTGAAACACCGTGCCGGGGGAGACCGGCGCGCCGCCGCCCTTGCGCCGCTCGCCGAAGCCCTTGGCGTAGACGAGTCGGTCGTCGGCGACGATGCCGATCGCGACGCCCGGCGCGTCGAAGGCGGTCATGCCGGCGGTCACATACGCTTCGATCTGCGGAGCGAGGGCGCGGATCCGGCCCTCGACGCCGTCGCCGGTTTCCGCGGCAAGGGCCGCCGGCGCGACGCCGGCCGCGATCAGCGCCGCCGCCGGCTTGTACAGGCTTCTCCGCGTCACTCCCGCCGTGGCCGCGGGGGACCGAGCCGGGTCGGCGGCAGGGGGCGACTCCTTGGGGTGAAACGGCATCGCAAGCTCCGAAATGGCGTCGCGTTCGGCGCGGACGCCTCCGCGAATCGCGGACGCCGACTTCGATCAAGGACGGCGCCGCGCGCGCGGCAAGCTAGCGGCGTCGGGCCGACAAAGGAACCCGGGACGCCGTGGCGCCGCGCTCACGACCCGTCGCGAGGCCGGCGGGCGACCGGGGCGCACAGCACGTAGCCGACGCCGCGGACCGAGCGGACCAGCGATGGCGCGCCGGGCGCGTCGATCTTCTTGCGCAAGCGGACGACAAGGGAATCGATCGAACGGTCGAAATAATCCCAGTCCCGCCCCCTCAGGGCGCGCAGGAGCTCCGCACGTGAGACCGGCTGGCCCGGACTGCGGACCAGCGCGAGCGCGAGCGCGAACTCCGACGCGGTCAGCGCGGCCTGCCGGCCGTCGTCCCCGGTCAGGGCGCGGGTCGCCGGATCGAAGGTCCAGCCGGCGAACGCATAGGCCCCCTCGTCAGAGGCTGGCCGGGGAGGAGGCGCCGGCGCTTCGATCCAGCCGATGCGCAGCGCCGGCTCGATCGTCGTCTGACCTTCAAGGTGTTCGCCCAGTAGAAAGGATCCCATGGCCCGCCCCTGTCTTGCAAAATGCGCCCTTCTGCGCGTGTCAACTTGGAGCGGTCGCCGTTATTTCTGTCAAGGACTGACGATGGGACAGTTTTAAGATAATTATCGACGTCAAGATAACTGACGTTGTGGCAGACGATCCTGCATCCGAGGATCGGCGGAGCGGGGCGTGTCGCGGCCTCTCCGCCGTTCGGTCCTGCATCCGACCTCGCCGGCGCGGCGCTACTCGACGTGGAACCGGATCGTCGTGCTCGCCGAGAACGATCCGCCCGGCGGCGGCGGGGGGGAAATCGAACGGACGATCTGGCGCGCGGCGTCGTCGAGCGCGCCGAACCCGGAAGGCCGCACCACCGAGGCCGACGCCACCCGCCCGCCCGGGCCGATGGTGAACGCCACCCCGACCGCGCCCTGCTCGCCGCGCTCGCGCGCCGAGGCCGGATAGAAGCGGTGCGACTGGATCTCCGCGACCACCAGAGCGGCGTAGGCGGCGCGCGACGCGCCGGAGGCCGGCTGGCCGCTCGCGGCTCCGACGCGATGGCTCTCCGACGCCCCCGAGCGATCGGCGGCCTTTTCATGGCGCGCTGGGGGCGCCGCGGTCGCATCCTCGCGGGGCGGGGC
>CAMFKX010000317.1 GCA_945957375.1 uncultured Roseiarcus sp. | reverse complement strand
AGATTCCTCTACGTCTCGTGGGCTCGGAGATGTGTATAAGAGACAGGCCCTATGTCCGGCGCGGCGCGACCGGCTCGCCGTCCTCCTTGGCAAAGGCGCCGATGTCGGGGTTGGGCAGGATGTCGAGCACCGTCTCGGACGGGCGGCAGAGCCGCGTCCCCTTCGGCGTGACGACGATCGGGCGGTTGATCAGGATCGGATGCGCGATCATGAAATCGAGCAATTGGTCGTCGCTCCATTTCGGATCGCCGAGGCCGAGCTCCGCGTAAGGCGTTCCCTTCTCGCGCAGAACCGCGCGGACCGGCGCCCCCATCGCGGCGATCAGCGCCTGCAGCCGCTCGCGGCTCGGCGGCGTCTTCAGATATTCGACGACTACCGGCTCCTCCCCGCTTTGCCGGATCATCGCCAGCACGTTGCGCGACGTGCCGCATTTGGGATTGTGGTAGATCGTGATCGTCATGGAGGAGCCTCGACAGTGTTGCGCCCGCCCGGCGCGAGCGTCTTCGCCATGAGCGCGGCCGATGCGGGACAGAGGCTGGACGCCTGTCGCGTCGCCAGGATCGGCGCGGGGGCGAGATGGCGTTCGATCCCGGCGAACCCGAGCCGTTCAAAGAACGATTGCGCGCTCGTGGTGAGCAGATAGGCGCGCTCCGCCCCTCGATCGGCGGCGCGGTCGAGCAATTCGCAGACGATCCCGCGGCCGACGCCCTCGCCTCGCCGGTCAGCGGCGACGACGATCGATCGCAGCAGGACGTCCGGGCCGTGACGCTCCAGTCCGCCGTACCCGACCGGCCGCCCGTCGATCGCGTATTCGAAGAGTTCGACCCCGGCCGCGGCGATGTCGTCGGCAGGCAGGCCGGCGGCCGCCAGCGCCGTCCGCAGCGCGTCGATCCGCGCGAGCCCGAGCGGCGCCGCACGCAGCGCGGGGACTGCGCGCCGGCCGGTCGATCGCTCCAGAGTCATCCGGGCCCTCCGCGCTTGGTCAAGGCGACCGGGCGGCGAGGACGCCGTCGCGGCCCCGTTCATACCAGCCGCGCGACCGGTTGACGATCCAGACGGCCGACAGCATGACCGGCACTTCGATCAGGACGCCCACGACGGTCGCGAGCGCGGCGCCGGAGTGGAACCCGAACAGGCTGATCGCCGCGGCGACCGCGAGTTCGAAGAAATTGCTCGCCCCGATCAGCGCCGACGGTCCGGCCACGCAATGCTGCTCGCCCGCCAGGCGGTTGAGGAGGTAGGCGAGCCCGGCGTTGAAATAGACCTGAATGAGGATCGGAACCGCGAGCATCGCGATCACCGCGGGTTGCGCGAGAATCTGCTCGCCCTGGAACCCGAACAGCAGGACGAGAGTGGCAAGCAGCGCGACCAGCGAGACCGGACCGAGCCGCTGGAGCAGCCGGTTCAGCCCCGCGTCGCCGCCGGCGGCGAGCGCCGCCCGGCGCACGGCCTGCGCCACGACGACCGGAATCACGATGTAGAGCACGACGGAGAGAACCAGCGTGTCCCAGGGCACGGCGATGGCGGAAAGGCCGAGCAGCAGGCCGACGATCGGCGCGAAGGCGAACACCATGATCGTATCGTTGAGCGCGACCTGCGACAGCGTGAAATGCGGCTCGCCCCTCATCAGGCCGCTCCAGACGAAAACCATCGCGGTGCAGGGCGCGGCGGCGAGCAGGATGAGGCCGGCGATGTAGGACTCGATCTGGTCCGCCGGCAGCCATGGTCGGAACAGATATCCGATGAAGAACCACCCCAGCGCGGCCATCGAGAACGGCTTCACCGCCCAGTTGACGATCAGCGTGACGCCGATGCCGCGCCAGTGTTCGCCGACCCGCCGGAGCGAAGCGAAGTCGATCCGCAGCAGCATCGGCACGATCATCAGCCAGACCAGCGCGGCGACCGGCAGATTGACCCTGGCGAGCTCGACCGTCCCGACGGCATGGAACAGGTCGGGGAAAGCGTGTCCGAGCGCCACTCCCGCGACGATGCAGAGAAAGACCCAGACCGTCAGGTAGCGCTCGAAGATCGACATCAGAACGTCTCGCCCGCTCTGCAACGGCTCGGAGCGCAGCGGCTTTCGCGGAGATCGCCGACGGTTTCCTGGATGTCGATATCCGTCACGACGGTCTCCTCATGGGCAGGCGCAGGTGATGGCCTCGGGCTGGATCGCCTTGTTGCGGGTGCAGCACTCGGCGAACAGGAACGCGACGATCTCCTGAAGCGCCGGCGTGTTCGCCGTGCAGCGGAGGAAGGTGCTCTCGCGCCGCACGGAAACCAAGCCTTCGTTCTTCAGCTTGTCGAGGTGATGCGAAAGCGTCGACGGCGGGATGCCGAGTTCGGCGCCGATCTCGCCCACGACCAACCCCTCGGGATGCGCCGCCAGCAGCAGCCGCACGATCCGCAGCCGCGGCTCGGCCCCGAGGGCGGCGAACATGTCGGCGTAGCGCGCAATCTCGCCGAAACTCTGCGACATGACCCCCTCGTCAATATTTCTGTAAGTGCAGAAGTACCGAATGTCAAGGCGGCGACATCGCCGCTGCGCAAGTGTGCGAGCCGGGCGAAAACTGCGCGCTGCGCGGAAGCCCGGGCCTAGAATCCGGCCCCGCCGAGATGCGCCAGGACGGAATGTCCCGAGGACAGGCTCCCGCTGAATTCGAGCGCGATCCCGGCGGTGGTCGAGGCGCCGATCGAGGGAAAGACGCCCGCGCCCTGCGGGATCACCGAGGCGGAGCTTGCGCTCTTGCTGTGCTGGAACTGATAGGCCAGCACGCAGCTCGTTCCCGGCTTGGCCCCCCACGGCACGACGAAGTCGTAGTCGTCGCCGGCGATCGGCCCCGGGCCGCCGCAGCCGGAGACGATCGTCGGCGCGAGGCCGTACTCGTCCGCCTTCGTGTTGTTGTAAAAGGACGGTTTGGTCTGGATCTCGATGTGTCCGCCCGCCACGGTGTTTTTGACGCCGTAGCCGTTCTGCGCGACCTCGCCGCCGCTGAGAATCGTCCGCGAATAGGCGCTGTTGTTGACGATCCCGGCGGTCGGGCAGTTTTCGATCCGGGCGTTGACGATGTGAATTTCATACACGACGTCCGCGCCGATGTTGAGGCAGGTCGCGGTCGTCGAGATCCAGCAGCCGTTGCAGGTGATCTGATGCCCGGCCTGCCCGACGCCGGGGCCGTCGAGGACGGTGATCTTGTCGTCGCTCTTCCCCGCAAACGCCGCGTCGCCGGCGAGCGTCGCCGCCCCGCCGCTGCACGCCGACAGATGGCCGATCACGACCGGCGGCGTCGCGCTCATGTCCATGACGGTGGTGTTGTTGATCCGCGGCGGGCAGGCGGCCAGCGTCAGGGTTTTGGCCGAAGCCGACCAGCCGGCCGCCGCCGTCGTCTTGAAGGGAAAACCCGCCGCCTGGCCGCTGTCCTCGATGTCGACGCCAAGCGCCGAGCCGCCGCCGTCGGATGCGAACCCGCCGAGGAAATAGATCTGGGCGTTCGGTCCGGCGACCATGCTCTGATCGATTCGGACGTTGGCTCCGGAGGGGTGGCCGAGGATGTCGAGATTGTCCCAGATGCAGCCCCCGCAGCGGCCGCCGATCAGAAGCCCGTAGTGGCCGCCGTTCGCGAGCGCGCCGTCGCGGTGGAAGAGATCGACGGCGTTGTTGGTGGCGGAGAAGCCGTTGTCGACTTCGTCGGCGTAGGAGCCGCGGCATGAATATTTGCTGATGTAGACGGTGTTGCCGCCGTTGAAGTGGCAACCGCGGTAGAGGCGATTGTCGCCGTTGAGCGACAGGCCGGCCCACACGTCCTCGATCATCGTGTTGCACAGCGAATTGAATCGGATCCCGTCGCCGCCCGTCATGACCGTTGACGATCGCACCTGAAATCCGCGCAGCGTGATGTTGGAGCCAGAGCAGTTGTTCGGATTGAACGTGGTCACGGTGAAGAGATCGACGCCGGTGTTCGACCCGGCATAGGTGAAGATCGTCGCGCCGTGGCCCGCGCCGTCGATGCTGAAATCGCTCGCCGTCGGCGCCAGCAGGGGCGCGGTGAAGACGCAGTTGCCCGCGGGCGCGACGAGATGGACGTGCGGACCCGCTTTCGCCAGCCACGCCTGGATCGCGGCGGTGTCGTCATGCGGGTTGGCCCGGCCGCCGTCGCACCGGGCGCCGAAATCGGTCTTGAGATTGAAGGTCACGCCCCCGTCGGTCGTCCGGCCGAGGAGGTCGGTCGAGGGCGCCGCGGCGCCTTCCGCGAGCGCCATCGTCGAGGCGAAGATGAGCAGGATGGCGGCGGCGAGCGCGCGGAAACGTCCGGTCACAGGGGCCTCGGAAGGTCGGGCTGGCGAATGCTCTTACCAGAGCGAGCTCTCGTTGTCCGCGATCCGCACGAGCAAGGTCGCCACGCCGCTTTCGGCTCGGACACAGCGGGGGGCTATGCGGCGGGCCCCCGCGGCCTGGCGAAGACGACGCGCTGGTAGATCAGGCCGATGCCGATCAGGGCGGCGCCGAGGCCGAGGAACGACAGCGCCCGCAACGCGCCTTCCAGTCCGGCAAGATCGAAAACGAACGCCTTGATCGTCGCCGCCATCACGAAGACCGCCGAAGCGAGCCGCGCCTCTTGCGACTGCCGCCAGACCCCGTAGGCGAGCAGCGCGACGCCGAGCAGCAGCCAGACCGCCGAATAGCTGTAGAATTCGGCGTCGCTGGTC
The DNA here is from genome assembly GCA_945957375.1 of uncultured Roseiarcus sp. GTDB lineage: Bacteria > Pseudomonadota > Alphaproteobacteria > Rhizobiales > Beijerinckiaceae > Roseiarcus. The sequence goes on along the minus strand of CAMFKX010000317.1, from coordinate 1,175 downwards.
GGCTGCATGAGCCCGATCGCCGCCCCGTGGAAAGCGTGTCGGGTCTGAAGCGTGGCATAGGCGAACACCAGCAGAATCGAGGCGAGGCGGGAGAGTCTTGAGAGCGGCTGGATGTCGCGCGCCGCGGCGGCGAGGCCGGCGAACAGCGCGGCCGGCGCGACGTAGCCGAGAAGCAGGGTGTTGAAAACGCCGCCGCCGGCGATCGGGTCGCCGGTGAAGAAGGGATTGAGGAGCGTCACGGGACCCAGCGCCGCCGCGCAGAAGGCCGCGAGCGCAAAGCCGTTCGCCAGGGGCGCCAAATTCTCGCTCGTCCTGGCGAGCAGCAGCATCCCGAGCGCATAAGCGAGCAGGATCGAAATCTGGACGCCGGACTCGCCGAGCGTGAACCCCTGGTCCCAGCCGATCGCGGTCCCGTGGAAGAGGACCCGGATCTCGAGCATGAGGAACGCGAGACCGAGTGCGACCGCGACGGCTGCGGCGCCATTCCCGTACCAGGCCGGCCGCGAGGCTCGGGCGGCCGCCGCCAGCAGGGCGGCGAGCGCGGCGGGGACCAGATATCCGATCAGGAGCGCGTTGACGAAGAGGCCGCCTGCGACCGGCTCCCCCGTAAGGAACGGGTTCGCGACCAATAGCAGGCCGACGATCGCGCCGACCAACCCGAGCGCGCCAGCCGCGAGCGACGCCCAGCGGAAGACGACATTGGCGCGCGCGGCGTCGAGCCGGGTCAGGACGATTCCGAAGGCGAAGGACGAGGCGGCGAAGAGGCCCTGTTCGATGAGGCCGGTGGCGGGCGCGAACGGATCGCCGCCGTTGAGCGCGTGGCGGATCTCGAACATGGTCAGGAAGGCCGCGAACAGCACCCCGAGCGCATCGGCGACGCGCACCGGGAGATCGTCGCCGCGGCGGCGCAGCAGTTGGCCGGCGACGGCGAAGGCTGCGGCGGGAACGCCGTAGCCGATCAGGAGCCAGTTGAAGATCGGCGTCGCCGACAGGGCGCCGCCGACGACGCGCGGATCCCAGGCGAGCCGCCCGGCGACGACGAGGCCGAGCGCGGCGACACACCAGCGCAGCGTCGGCAGCCCAAGGCGGTCGGCGACCAGGGCCGAGCCGAGGGCGGCCAGCGCCAGAGACACCGTCAGCGTCCCGCCGGCGAGCGCGAACACGAGGCCGCTCGC
>CAMFKX010000316.1 GCA_945957375.1 uncultured Roseiarcus sp. | reverse complement strand
CGCCCTGCTGACCAAGATGGTCAAGTCGCGCCAGGAATCCGCGGCGATCTATGCGCAGGCCGGGCGGGCGGAGCTCGCGGCGCAGGAGAACGCCGAGGTGGCGGTGATCAACGAATTCCTGCCGCAGCAGATGAGCGAGGAGGCCGTGATCGCCGCCGCCAAGGCGGCGATCGCCGCGACCGGCGCGGCGAGCATCAAGGACATGGGCAAGGTGGTGAACGCGCTCAAGGAGGCGCACGCCGGACAGATGGACTTCGCCAAGGCGAGCGCGATCATCAAGGGCCTGCTCGCCGGCTGACGCAGGCCATGCCGCCCCGTCGCCTCGCCAGGCTGCGCGTCCGCCCCCGCGCCGGCGACCGCGCGCGGGGCTGGCTGACTGCGGGTCCGCTGCGGATCGCGTGCGCGCTCGGCCCGGCCGGGGTCGTGCGGGGGAAGCGCGAGGGCGACCGCGGAACGCCCGCCGGCACCTATCGGCTGCTCTGGGCCTACTGGCGGCCGGACCGGCCTCGGCCGCCCGCGGGCGGCGTGCCCTCGCGCCCCCTGCGTCCGGACCAGGGCTGGTGCGAGGACCCTGCGAGCCCGCGCTACAACCGCCCGGTTCGCCTGCCCGCCGCCGACTGCACCGACCGGATGTGGCGCGACGACCATCTTTACGACCTGACCTTCGTCCTCGACCAGAACTTTACCCGCCGCGCCAAGGGCCGCGGCAGCGCGATCTTCCTCCATCTCGCCCGCCCCGGCCTCACCCCGACCGCCGGATGCGTCGCCATCGCGGCCGCGGACATGCGCCGGCTCGCGCCCCGCCTCGCGCGCGGCTGCGTGATCGAGATCGGCTGACGCGCCGATCCGCCTTGACGCTTCCGGGCGCCTGATGACCAATGCGGCGATGCGAAGACCACTCTCAACACTCCTCGCGGCGCTGGCGCTGACGCTCGCGCCCGCGGTCGCGCACGCCGACCCGCAACCGATCTTCAGCGGCTACGCCACTGCGGTTCCGGTCGCGGCGCGGCATGGCATGGTGGTGTCGCAGGAGGCGCAGGCGTCCCGGATCGGGCGGGAGGTGCTGCGCCTCGGCGGCAATGCGGTCGACGCGGCGGTTGCGGTCGGCTTCGCCCTCGCCGTCACCTTGCCGCGCGCCGGCAACCTCGGCGGCGGCGGCTTCATGTTGATCCACCGCGCCGACCTCGGCCGGACGACCGCGATCGACTACCGCGAGACGGCGCCCGCAGCGACCGACAAGGGCGTGTTTCTCGACGCCAACGGGGAGGCCGATCCGTTCAAGTCGCGTTGGTCGGGGCTGGCGATCGGCGTGCCGGGAACGGTGGCCGGCCTCGAACTGGCGTGGCGCAAGTACGGTTCGGGCCGGTTCGCGTTCGCCGACCTCGTCGCGCCGGCGGTCGCACTGGCGAAGGCGGGCCTGATCGTCGACGACGACGTCGCCGATTCCCTACCGTTCGCGGCGCCGGCGCTCGCCAGACATCCATCGTCTGCGCGCATCTTCCTGAAGCCTGACGGAACCCCGCCGCAGCCCGGCGACCACATCGCCGTCGCCGACCTCGCAGCGACGCTGGAGACGATCGCGCGCGAAGGCGCGGGCGGGTTCTATTCCGGCCCGGTCGCGCGCCGGATCGTCGACGCGGTTCAGGCGGCCGGCGGACGGATGACGATGGACGACCTCGCCGGCTACCGCGCCGTCGAGCGCGAGCCGATTGTGGGAACCTACCGCGGCCGGACGATCGTCTCGATGCCGCCGCCCTCGTCGGGAGGCGCGCATATCGTCGAAATCCTGAACATCCTCGAAGGCTACGACATCGCGGCGCAGGGGCTGAACTCCGCCGCCTCCCTCCACGAAATGGCGGAGGCCGAGAAACTCGCCTACGCCGACCGCGCGGCTTTTCTCGGCGACCCGGATTCTGTGACGGTCCCACTCAAGGGGCTGACCTCGAAAGCCTACGCCGCGACGTTGCGCGCGAAAATCCAGCCCGACCGCGCCCGGCCCGCGGCCGACATCCGCCCCGGCGAGCCGCAGCGTTACGAGAGCGACCAGACCACCCATTTCTCGATCGTCGACGCGGACGGAAACGCCGTTTCGAACACCTATACGCTGAACTTCTCCTACGGCTCGGGGCTCGTCGCCGAGGGCACTGGCGTTCTGCTCAACAACGAACTCGACGACTTCGCCGCCAGGCGCGACGCCCCCAACGCCTACGGCCTGCTCGGCGGCGACGCCAACGCGCCGGGGCCGAACCGGCGCCCGCTGTCGTCGATGAGCCCGACCATCGTGCTGAAGGACGGCAAGGTCGCGCTCGTCACCGGCAGCCCCGGCGGCTCGCGCATCATCACCACCGTGCTTCAGATCATCGTCAACGTGATCGACCACGGCCTTAACGTCGCAGAAGCCGAAAACGCGCCGCGCGCGCACGACCAGCTCTATCCCGACGAACTGCGGATCGAACGGGGAATTTCGCCCGACACGATCCGGCTGCTCGAAGCGATGGGGCACAAGGTGGTGGCGCGCGAGGCGATGGGCTCGGCCAACACGATCGCGCGCGGACCGGACGGCGTGTTGACCGGCGCCTCCGATCCGCGCCAGCGGGGCACGCTGGCGGTCGGATATTGATGCGCGTTCGACCTCGCGGCGCCGCGCCCTGGCGGCGGGAGGACCGGCGCGCGGTCGGAGCTCTTGCCGCCCTGCGGCCCTGCGCGGCGGCGATCTGCGCCGCCCATGTTTGACCCGGACCGCCGCGCGGAAGAGCCTGCCGCAGCCGCCCCGGCAGGACGAGCCGGTCGCCTATCGATGCGGCTTTTGGTCTCCGAACCGCCTGGCGAAGCGCCCATCGGCATCAAAAACTGTTGCACAAAAAGCACTATTCTCTACGAAGTCGCTCGACTTTCGTTTCCGCAGGAAAACCCGCATATCGTCGCAAAAATTTCCGATATTTCACAAAAGCGGACATAACGCTTGGAAATATCGCGCTTTCCGCCGTTACCCCTCTGCCACGATTTCGTCACACAGCCGCCGCGAGCCTTTTCCGAGTGTCGACTACGACCAATTCCTCTCGGTGCGCCCTCTAGCCTGGAAACTAAGGACTGATTTATTTTCGCGCCAGTAACGGACGAATCCTGCCGGACTGGATTGTGGCGAAGACGTCGCCATCCGCCGGCGAAATGGCACGGGCTGGGCGCGCGTCCGGCGTTTTGGGGGTTTTTGAGATGAAGCGACTTGCCATTGTTCTCCTGTCGACCGTCGGCTTCGCCGCGATGGCGCAGGCGGCCGACCTGCCGACCAAGAAGGAAGCCGCGCCCGCGCCGGCCAAGGTCGACTGCTGGTCGAGCGCCTGGGCGTGGTTCAAGAATTCCGCCGCCGACTGCCCCCTGAGCGCGTACGGCTTCACCCTTTACGGCACGCTCGACGTCAACGCCCTCTACAACAACTCCAACGCCGGCTTCAGCCCTTCCGCGACCCAGCCGTTCTATGGCATCGCGAAGCCCGCCCACAACGCCGAATACATGTTCGGCTACAACGGCATCAGCACCTCGGCGATCGGTATCAAGATGAAGGAGGACATCCTTCCTTACGGGTGGTCGCTGATCGGCGTCCTCGAAGCGGGCGTGAACCCGCTGTCCGGCATGTTCGTCAATGGGCCGCGTTCGCTCGCCGACAACAACGTCCGCCCGCAAGGGACCTTCCCGTGGCAGACGACCAACTCCGATTCGAGCCGCGCCGGTCAGTGGTACAACGCGCAGGCCTATATCGGCGTCAGCAACAAGACCTACGGAACGCTGACGTTCGGCCGCACCAACTCGCTGTCGCTGGACGTCACGGCCGCGTATGACCCGGTCGCCTCCAACGCGTTCTCGCTGATTGGCTATTCGAGTTCGTTCCCCGGTTTCGGCAACACCGAGACCGTGCGCAACACCGCGGTCACCTATCGGTTGGCCTACCAGAACTTCCGCGCCGCGGCGCAAATCGGCGTCGGCGGCTACGCCTGGGATAACGCCAACACCGGCTTCTATCAGGGCCAGCTCGGCGCGGACTTCGGGGCGTTCTCGCTCGACGGCGTCCTCAGCTACTCGCAGAACTCCGTCTCGCTTTCGAGCTATGGCCTCAACCCCTATACGGCCGCTGGGCTCGCGAGCCTGAAGGACATCGGGGGAACCTGGTTCATCCAGCAGAAGGACATCAACGGGGTCACGCATTACTATGACTCGAACAGCATCGTGAAGGGCACGCTGTCGAACAATTTTGGCGCGGAACTGGCTGGCAAGTACAAGTGGAACACCGTCACGATCTACGGCGGCTACATGTTCGCCCAGCAGTCGAACCCGTCGAACCCCGAGGCTAACGGCTTCAACACCATCGCGCAGGGCTTGTCGGTTCCGTCGGGCGCCGTGACCTCGACGGCCTATGTGAACAACGGGGTGCTGAATTCGCCGGCCTACCCCTACGACCGCCAGCTCAACACGATCTGGACCGGCTTCAAGTGGGCGGCCCTGCCGAACCTCGACATCGCAATGGGCGTCTACTACCAGACGCAGAACAACTACAATTTCAACTTCGCCAACAAGACCGGGGTCGTCACCCCCGCGGGCTGCTACGGCACCGGCGCCTATATCGCGACCGTCGGCGCGAACGGCGTCCCGGGCGCCGCCGGTTCGGGCGGCAAGTGCGCGGGCAGCCAGGACGGCGTCTCGCTCCTGATCGACTATCGTCCGGTCAAGCGTCTCGACATCTACGCGGGCGTGATGATGACCAACGTCTACGGCGGCATGGCGGCCGGCTACACCTCGACCTACTACGCCACGGGTCACACCGGCGACGCCAAGTGGGCCTGGACCTCGGCGCACACCCAGAGCTGGGATCCGACGATCGGCATCCGCTTCCGCTTCTGATCCAAAATGCGGCCGGCGACCGCCGGCTGCGTCCTCCCGAAGACCCTCAGGCCGCGAACTCCGGTTCGCGGCCTTTTTTCTTCGCCGGCGGCGGGTCACGGCGGGGCGTCCTTGGGGTCTCGCGCGCCGGCCGAGTTGAGTTCCCGGGCCGGGTTCGCTACGAAAAGTCTCCCCTCTCTCCCGACGGCGGATCTCATGCCCATTCCTTCCGACATCGCCCTCACGACCATCGACGGCAAGGCCGAGACGCTCGGGGCCTTCGATGGCAAGGCCCTGCTGATCGTCAACGTCGCGAGCAAGTGCGGCTTCACCCCGCAATATGAGGGTCTCGAGGCGCTCTACCGGCGCTTCCGCGACCGCGGCTTCGCGGTGCTCGGCTTTCCTTGCGACCAGTTCGGTCATCAGGAGCCGGGCGACGAGAAGGAGATCGCCAATTTCTGCAAGCTGACCTACGACGTCAGCTTTCCGATGTTCGCCAAGACCGACGTCAACGGCGCCGACGCCCATCCGATCTACAAGGCGATCAAGAAGGCGGCCCCGGGCCTGCTCGGCACCGAGGCGATCAAGTGGAACTTCACCAAGTTCCTGCTCGACCGCAAGCACGACGTCGTGCGCCGCTACGCGCCGACCGACAAGCCGGAGGCGCTCGGCCTCGACGTCGAGGCGGTGCTGTAGGACGGACCGGCGCGCCGAAGGCGGCGGCCGGCGAGCGGGCTTGTCCGACTCCGCGGGCGTGACGACGCCGTTGCCAACTTCCGCATCCGGCGAACGGCGTCGCTTGTCCGCCGCGACGCGGAGTTGCAGACTCCAGCGCCTGCGCCTTTGATCGAGCCCATGGGCTCGAATCGCGACGCCTCGCAGGAGACCGTCATGTCCAGGGTCGTGCTGATCACCGGCGGCTCGCGCGGCATCGGCCGCGCGGTCGCGCGTCTCGCCGCCGCGCGCGGCTGGTCGGTCGCGGTGACCTCTGTCTCTTATACACATCTGACGCTGCCGACGATCGCAT
>CAMFKX010000315.1 GCA_945957375.1 uncultured Roseiarcus sp. | reverse complement strand
CGGGCGTCCCCCACCACCGCGCTGACGCGCGGTCCCCCTCCCCCGCCCAAGGCGGCGGAGGATAGGCGCCAAGGGACTCGAGCATGGATCTCCTCCCCCGCGCCTGGCGCGGGGGAGGGGGACCGTCCGCAGGACGGTGGTGGGGGACAGCCGCCGGGGCATTCGAATAATCCTCGACTCGCCGTCCGCTTTGCCTTATGAGGCGCGCCTCAAATGAAAACAGCGCGCCGAAGCGCTCGTCGGGCCTTGAGTCCGGCGCACGGCAGGAGTTTGGTCATGAACATCATCCAGCAGATCGAGGCCGAGCAGGCCGCGAGACTTCCGGGCAGCAAGATTCCGGCGTTCCAGGCCGGCGACACGGTGGTCGTCAACGTCAAGGTGACCGAAGGCGACCGCACCCGCGTCCAGGCCTACGAGGGCGTGTGCATCGCGCGCAGCGGCGCCGGCCTGAACGAGAGCTTCACCGTCCGCAAGATCTCCTACGGCGAGGGCGTCGAGCGCGTCTTCCCCGTCTATTCGCCGCTGATCGACTCGGTTAAGGTCGTCCGTCGGGGCAAGGTGCGCCGCGCCAAGCTCTATTACCTGCGCGATCGTCGCGGAAAGTCGGCGCGTATCGCCGAACGCGTGGATTATACGGGCAAGGACGGGGCGAAGGGTTCCGCCAAGACGGCCAAGTAAGACGCCGTCGCCGCCGTCAAAGCGGGAGCAAGGCTGGCTGAGGGGTAGAGGACATGGAACCGGTAATCGTCCAGAAGGCGCCGTTTGCGACCGAACTGGAGGGCGGGAAGACTTACTACTGGTGCGCCTGCGGAAAATCGGCCAACCAGCCGTTCTGCGACGGCGCCCACAAGGGCTCGGGCCTCGCGCCCAAGCCCTTCGTCGCGGAGAAGAGCGGGACGGCTTATCTCTGCGGCTGCAAGGCGACGAAGAACGCGCCCTACTGCGACGGCTCGCACAAGAGCCTGTAACGGGACAAAACAAAGGCCGGAGCAATCCCCGGCCTTTTCTCTTTGAGCGAAGCGCTCACGGCGTCTTGGCGGGAGCCGGCGACCCGGTTGTCGGTCCGGTCGGGGCCTTACGCGCCTGCTGCGGTTCCGTACCGTTGGGCCCGCCATTGGCGCTGTTGGTCGTCATGCCGCCCTGCCCTTGCGGAAACTGAGAAGCGTCGAGCTGCAGGGCCGACAGCGTCTCCGGGTCGAGTCGGCCGTCCGACATCCCCATGTTTTTCGACTGCTGAAACTTCTGCAGCGCGGCCTCGGTTTCCGGCCCCCAGACGCCGTCCACCCGACCGACGCTGAAGCCGCTCTTGTCCAGAGCCTGCTGAACCATTTCGACCTGCTGGCGGTCGAGCGCCGTCGGATCGACGCCCGAAACCTTGGCGCCCATCTGCTGCGGCGCGGGTTGGGGCGGCGGGGTCGGCGTCGGCTGGTCCTGGGCGAAGGCCGGGAAGGCCAGAGCCGCGCCCATGGCTGCGGCGAGCAGTGCTGTTCTCATCGCGTCTCTTCCTTGGAAGTGTCGTCAAGCGCGATTCAATCGCTCGCCGGGCGCTTTGTTCCCGAAACAGGCCGGCGCGGCGCCGTCGTTCGGTTGTCCCACGCGAGCGCCAACTGGTAGACACGCGCATCATGCCGCCGCCGCAGCCCGCCGGAGCCGACCCGTCCCCTCGCCCCGGCGTGGCCGATGTGCTCGTTCCGGTCGCGGTCGACACCGCCTACAGCTATCGCATCCCGGCCGGTCTGGCGCTCGAGCCGGGAAGCTTCGTCGGCGTGCCGCTCGGGACGCGCCACGCGACCGGCGTGGTGTGGGCCGTGCGCGCGGCCGGCGGAGACAATCTGAAATCCGTCGACGCCCTGCGCGACAGGGCGCCGCTAAAACAAAACCTGCGCGACTTCGTCGACTGGGTCGCGCGCTGGACGCTCGCCCCGCGCGGCATGGTGTTGCGCATGGCGATCCGCGCCCACGAGGTCTTGGGGCCGCCGGCGGCGAAATTCGGGGTGGTTGCGACCGGCAAGCCGCCCGCGCGCATGACCGAGGCGCGGGCGGCGGCGTTGGCTGCGCTGGCGGACGGCGCCGAGGCGCAAGACCCGCTCCCCAAGGCCGCGCTGGCCGAACGCGCTGGTTGCTCGGTCGGCGTGATCGACGGGCTCGTCGCCGACGGCGCGCTCGCCCTGATCGAGCTGCCGCCGGAGCGGATCGCGGCCGATCTCGATCCGGACTTCCGCAAGCCCGTGCTCAACGTCGACCAGCAGCCCGCCGCCGCCGATCTCGCCGCCCGCGTGCGCGCCCGAGCCTTCTCGGCGACGTTGCTCGAAGGCGTCACCGGCTCGGGCAAGACGGAAGTCTATTTCGAGGCGATCGCCGAGGCGCTTAGGCAAGGCCGGCAGGCGCTCGTCCTGCTGCCGGAGATCGCGCTGACCGGCGCGTTCCTCGACCGATTCGCGGCGCGGTTCGGGGCCCGTCCCGGGGAATGGCATTCCGGCCTTACCGAGCGCCAGCGCGAGCGCATCTGGAGCGCGGTCGCGCAGGGCGAGGCGCGGGTCGTGGTCGGGGCGCGCTCCGCGCTGTTCCTCCCTTTCGCCGACCTCGGCCTGATCGTCGTCGACGAGGAGCACGAAGGCGCCTACAAGCAGGAGGAGGGCGTCGTCTATCACGCCCGCGACATGGCCGTGGTGCGCGCCCGGTTCGAACGCGCGCCGGCCGTGCTCGCGACGGCGACGCCGGCGATCGAGACCCGCGTCAACGCCGAGACCGGGCGCTACGGCTGGCTCAGGCTGCCCAACCGGTTCGGCGCGGCGACCCTGCCGGACATCGCGACCGCCGACCTCAAGCGCGAGGGGCCGCCGCGCGGCCGCTGGCTGTCTCCGAAGGCGATCGCGGGAACCGAGGCCGCGCTCGCGCGCGGCGAGCAGGCGCTGCTGTTCCTCAACCGGCGCGGCTACGCCCCGCTCACCCTGTGCCGCTCGTGCGGCCATCGTTTCGAATGTCCCAACTGCGCCGCTTGGCTGGTCGAGCACCGCTTTCGCGCCGCGCTCGTCTGCCACCACTGCGGCCATTCCGAGCCGAAGCCGAAACTGTGCCCGCAATGCCACGACCTCGACAGCCTCGCCGCCTGCGGCCCCGGCGTCGAACGCCTCGCCGAGGAGGCGGCGCAGCTGTTCCCCGACGCGCGCCCGCTCGTGCTGTCGTCCGACTTCCCCGGCGGCGTGGAGACCCTGCGCCGCCAGCTCGACGCGGCCGCGCGCGGCGATTTCGACATCGTGATCGGCACCCAGCTCGTCGCCAAGGGTCACAATTTTCCCCTGCTCACCTTCGTCTGCGTGGTCGACGCCGACGTCGGGCTCGCCAACGCCGATCCGCGCGCCGCCGAGCGCACCTTCCAGCTTCTGCGCCAGGCGACGGGCCGCGCGGGCCGCGGCGAACGCGAGGGGCACGCCCTGGTGCAGACCTGGCAACCGGAGCATCCGGTGATCCGGGCGCTGGTCTCGGGCGACGCCGAGCGCTTCTACGCGCAGGAGATCGAGCAGCGCCGGATCGGCGGCCTGCCGCCTTTCGGCCGGCTGGCGGCGATCGTCGTTTCGGGCGAGGACAAGGGCGCGGCGGAGGCTCATGCGCGGGCGCTGGCGCGCACGGCGCATGCCCTGCCCGCCGCCGCGGGATGGAAGATCGCCCCGCTCGGCGGTCCGCCGCAGGGCAACGAGATCGCGCTGCTGGGGCCGGCCGAGGCGCCGATTGCGGTGCTGCGCCGGCGGCACCGCTTCCGCCTCGCCGCCAAGGCGCCGCGCTCGGCGGATCTTCAAGGCTTTCTGCGTGCGCTGCTCGCCGCGGCCCCGCCGCCGCGCGGCGGCGTGCATGTTGCGGTCGACGTCGATCCGCAGAGTTTTTTGTGAGGGGGCCCGTGGCGCCGGCCGGGCGATTCGCGAGGAGAGTGAATGTGCAACAACTCGAAAAACCACATAGACATGTGATTATGGAAAATTTTCCGGAATCGACGAACCATGTTGACATCGGTCTTAAAGCTTGGTTTTAATGTCCTTGCCGTGAGGGAGATAAGGATTTTCGGAGCGGCGCGACATCGTGTGGCGACGCTCCATTCCCAGCCATCTAGAGGGGTTACCGTTATGAAATTGAAAGCTTCAGTGATCGCACTGACCGCCGTTATGTTGTCGGCGTCGGCATTTGCAGGTACTCAGTCGTTTGCGCCGCCGCTCGATCCGGCCAACAATGTCAACTCGTCGAACGCGACCAACGTCCAGGTGAATGCAGGCGACCCGAATCCAGTGGCCGATTTCACGTTCCAGTTGCTGTCCAATGGCATCGTTGATGGCACTTTGACGATTTCCGACATCAGCCATGTGTTCACCCCGGTGAGCTATAGCCTGTATTCGGGCACCCCGAGCACCGGGACGTTTATCGCGTCGGCCGTTCCGGTTCTTAACGGCAACAACTGGACCGCGTCGATCACGCAGGGCCTCCTTGCCAGCAACTCCCCGTATTACTATGAGCTGATCGGCTCGGTGTCGTCGGGCTCCGTCAGCGTCGGCGTCAGCCTGTCTTCGACGGTCCCTGAGGCTTCCACTTGGGCCATGATGGGCATCGGGTTCGCTGGTCTCGCGTTTGCGGGGTATCGTACACGCCGTTCGAGCGCCGCGATCGCGTAAGTTTCCTGCCGCGCAGGAACGAAGAAGGCCGCCTTGTGCGGCCTTTTTTTGTTGCGCGCGCGGTTCGACGGCGCGCCCGGCCGCGCAACAGGCGCCCCGCGTAGCAAACGCATGTTGGACTTGTCGCAATCCGCCTTTAGAGTCGGCCCATCGATTGCGTCTTTCTCGCGTCGGAGGGGTCCTTGCATCTCGATCCGCTGCTTCTGTCCCGAATCCAGTTCGCCTGGGTGGTGGCCTGGCATTTCCTGATGCCGGCCTTTACCGTCGGACTCGCGTCGTTCATCGCCCTCATGGAAGGGCTGCATCTGGCGACCGGGCGGCCGGTCTACCTACGGATCTCGATCTTCTGGACGAAGATTTTCGCCATCTCGTTCGGCATGGGCGTGGTCTCCGGCATCACCATGCCATTCCAGTTCGGCACCAACTGGAGCCGCTACTCCGACGCCGTCGCCGACATCGTCGCGCCCCTGCTCGGCTATGAGGGCCTGACCGCGTTCTTTCTCGAGGCGAGTTTCCTCGGCGTGCTCCTGTTTGGCCGCAAGCTGCTGCCGCCGTGGGCGCATTTCTTTTCCGCAGTGATGGTGGCGCTCGGCACGCTCGCCTCGACCTTCTGGATTCTGTCGAACAACAGCTGGATGCAGACGCCGGCCGGCTTCGAGATGGTCGACGGGCGCTATTCGCCGAAGGACTGGTTCGAGATCGTCTTCAACCCGTCGTTCCCCTACCGTCTCGCCCATGTGGTCACCGCGGTCTACGTCACCACCGGATTCGTCGTGGTCGGCGTCGCGTCATTCTGGCTTCTGCGCCGGCGCTTCTACGACGAGGCGCGCGTCATGCTGTCGATGACCCTGTGGCTCCTGACGGTGCTGGTGCCGCTTCAGGCCCTGATCGGCGACCAGCACGGGCTCGATACGCGCAAGTACCAGCCCGCCAAGCTCGCCGCCATCGAGGCGATCTGGGACGGCGGCCGGCGGCTGCCGTGGGTCGTGTTCGCAATCCCCGACGACGCCGCGGAGAAAAATCTCTACGAGATCTCGATCCCGCTCGCCGGCAGCCTGATCCTCACCCACCGGGTCGACGGCGACGTGCAGGGTCTCAAGGACTTCCCGCGCGCGGATCGGGCGCCGGTCGCGTTCCCGTTCTTCGGCTTCCGCATCATGTTGCTGTGCTGGGGGCTGATGATGCTGACGGTGATGCTGAGCTGGTGGTTGCGTATCCGTGGGGCGCTCTACGACGCCTGTCTCTTATACACATCTGACGCTGCCGACGATCGCATAAGTGTATATCT
>CAMFKX010000314.1 GCA_945957375.1 uncultured Roseiarcus sp. | reverse complement strand
ATGGTTTCGAAAGCCCCATCGGAATTCGGGTCGCATATCAGGACTCGCGCCGCAAAAATCAAGCTTCCGACCGCCCATTGCGGGCGACGCCTGTCAGCGATCGACCCCGAAATCGGCCAGCAGGCGGCGCCGAATCGCCGCCTGCTTGGCCGGCGCGTTGATCTTCTGTCCGGTCAAATCGGTGACGTAGAAGGCGTCGACCGCCTTCTCGCCGAAGGTGACGATGTGCGCCGAGCCGATGTTGAGGTTGAGCTTCGACAGCGAGCCGGTCAGATCGCGCAACAGACCCGGCCGGTCGAGCCCCGATATCTCGACCACGGTGTAGCGGCGGGAGAGCGAGTTGTCGATCGTGACCTCGGGCTCGATGGCGAACGCGCCGCGCCTGACGTCCCGCGGCTCCTTCGACGACGCGATCTCGTCGAGGCGCACCTCGCCGCGCAGGGTCTTCTCGATGTTGGTCGCGATCCGTTGACCGCGGCGCAATTCGTCCTCGTCCCGCTCGAAGGCGCGCGAAACGAAGATCGTGTCGAGGGCGAGGCCGTCGGCGGTGGTGAAGATCTGCGCGTCGACGATGTTGCCGCCGGCCGCGGCGCAGGCCCCGGCGATGCCGCTGAGGAGCCTCGGATGGTCGGGCGCGATCACGGTGACCGCGGTGACGCCCCGGAAGCCGTCGGTGGTCACCTCGGTCGCGAGCGAGCGCATGTCCTTGGCCATGGCGTAGAGGAGATTGGCGTGCGCGACCAGTCGCTCCGGCTCGACCTTGATCCAGTAGGCGGGATAATGCCGCTGCGCATAGGCGTCGAACTCCGGGTCCGACCATCCCGGCAGCGCCCGGCGGAGCGTCTCCTGGGCCCCCTCGACGCGCGCCTTGCGATCCACCGCCGAGTGTCCGCCGCCGAGCACGACCTCCGTCTCCCAGTAGAGCGTGCGCAGGAGCTGGCCCTTCCAGCCGTTCCAGACGCCCGGGCCGACGGCGCGGATGTCGGACACCGTGAGGATCAAGAGGAGCTTGAGCTGCTCCTGGGTCTGCACGATCGCGGCCAACGCCTCGGCGGTGCGCGGGTCGGACAGGTCGCGGCCCTGGGCCATGTTGGACATGACCAGATGTTGCTCGACGAGCGTGGCGACGCGCTCGGTGTTGGCCGGCGACAGGCCGAGCCGCGGACAGAGCGCGCGCGCAACCTCGGCGCCGGTCTTCGAGTGATCGGTCGGCCGCCCCTTGGCGATGTCGTGAAGGAAGGCGGAAAGATAGAGCTCGGTGCGGTGCGAGATCTTTTGGATGAGTTCGCTCGACAGCGGATGGTCGTTGCGCAGGCGCCCTCCGTCGATGGCGCTGAGCGCGCCGACGGTGCGCAGGAGATGCTCGTCCACCGTGTAGTGATGGTACATCGAAAATTGCATCATGCCGACGACCCGGCCGAAGTCGGGGATGAAACGCCCGAGCACGCCGGCCTCGTTCATCCGTCGCAGCGCCGTCTCGGGCGCATGTCGCGACGTCAGGATTTCGAGAAACAGCCGATTGGCCTCGGGGTTCTCGCGCAGGGCGCTGTTGATCCGCTTCAGCGACCGCGTCACGAGACGGGTGGCGTCCGGGTGGATCTGCAGGTTCGAGCGCTCGGCGACCCAGAACAGGCGGATCAAATTGACCGGATCGCGCTCGAACACGTCGTCGCGGACAACGTTGACTCGGTCCGCCTCGACCTTGAAGTCCTCGGCTTCCGCGACGATGCGCGCGCGCCGGCGCAGCCGTCCGATGAATCGGTCGAAGGTCTGGGCGGGCTTGGCCTGGCGCTCTTCCAGCGCCGCGCACACGATCGCGGTCAGATCGCCGACGTCCTTGGCGACCAGGAAGTAATGCTTCATGAACCGCTCGACGTCGGCCTGGCCCGCGCGCGTCGAGTAGCCGAGCTGGCGGGCGATCGGCCGCTGGACGTCGAAGCTCAGCCGCTCCTCGGCCCGGCCGGCGAGAAAGTGCAGCCGGCAGCGCACCGCCCACAGGAATTCCTCGCAGCGCCGGAACATGGCGAATTCGCGCGGCGAGAACACGCCGGCCGCGATCAGGTCGTGCGGATTCTGGACCCGGTAGACGTATTTCGAGATCCAGAACAAGGTATTGAGGTCGCGCAGGCCGCCCTTGCCCTCCTTGACGTTGGGCTCGACGAGGTAGCGCGACGCGCCGGCCCGCTTCACCCGCTCCTCGCGCTCGGCAAGCTTGGCGGCGACGAATTCCGGCGCGGTCTTCGCCACGATCTCCTTGTCGAAGCGTTGCTCGAGAGTTGCGAACATCGCCTTGTCGCCCGCGACCAGCCGCGCCTCCGTGAGCGTGGTGCGGATGGTCATGTCGGCGCGCGCCTGTTTCAGGCATTCCTCCACCGAGCGCGTCGCGTGGCCGACCTTCTGCTTGAGGTCCCAGAGAATGTAGAGCAGCGCTTCGACCGCCTTTTCGACCGCCGGAGTCGGCTTGTCCGGGACCAGGAACAGGAGATCGATGTCGGAGCCGGGGGCCAGCATGCCGCGCCCGTAGCCCCCGACCGCCACGATGGTCGGCGGCTGGGCGCCCGACAGCGGCGCGAGCCAACGCGCCACGACGTCGAGCGCAACGCGCAGCAGGTCGTCGACCTGGGCGCTGAGCGCTTCCGCGCACGCCCGTCCCGTCCCGCCCGCTTCCAGCGCGGCCCGCGCCTCCGCCCGGCCTTTGTCGAGCGCCCCGCGGAGCGCGGCGACCGCCGCGCGGCGGAACGCGGCGTCGTCGGACAGCGCCAGGCGCTGCGCGGCGATCTCGTCGAGCAGCGGCTTGCGGTCCAGTCCCTTTCCGGCCGGGTGGTTGGCCTTGGGGCGGGGGCGGCGCTCGGCTTGGAGGGCGACAGCGGGCATGACGGGACTATTCTCTCTCCGGAGTACGCCGGCAAGCCACAACGTCTACGCCGCGCGGCGGGCCTCGATCGCGTCCCAGATCGCGACGGCGAGATCGGGTCCGCCGAGCCGCTTGATCGCGCGAATTCCCGTCGGCGAGGTGACGTTGATTTCGGTCAAATGACCGTCGATCACATCGATGCCGACGAAGATCAGGCCGCGCCGCTTCAACTCCGGTCCGATGCGGGCGCAGATCTCGCGCTCGCGGTCGGTCAGTTCGGTCTCCCGCGCGGCGCCGCCGCGCACCATGTTCGAGCGGATGTCGTCGCCGACCGGAACGCGGTTGACCGCGCCCCTGGGTTCGCCGTCGACGAGGATGATGCGCTTGTCGCCGTGGACGACCGCCGGAAGGAACTTCTGAATCACCCAGGGCTCGCGGAAGGTGGCGCTGAAGAGGTCGAACAGCGAGCCGAAGTTGGGGTCGCTGCGGCCGACCTTGAACACCGCCGCGCCGCCGGCGCCGTAGAGCGGCTTCATCACGACTTCGCCGTGCTCGACCCGGAACGCCTCGATCGCCGCGCGGTCGCGGGTGATCAGCGTTGGCGGCATCAGTTCGGGAAAGTCCATCACGAACAGTTTTTCCGGCGCGTCGCGCACGCTGCGCGGATCGTTGACCACCAGCGTCGCCGGGTGAATCCGCTCGAGCAAGTGCGTCGTGGTGACATAGGCGAGGTCGAACGGCGGATCCTGGCGCAGGAGCACGACGTCGACCGTCGAAAGGTCGACGAGATGGGGCTCGCCGAGCCGGGCGTGGTCGCCCTCGACGTCCTGCACCGTCAGCGGTTCGGCCATGGTCTCGACGCGGGCGCCGTTCAGGCGCAGGCGTTCGGGCGGGTAGTGCAGCAACCGATGGCCGCGCGCCTGCGCCTCGAGCAGGAGGGCGAAGGTCGAGTCGCCCGCGATCCGGATGCGGGCGATCGGGTCCATCTGCACGGCGACGGTCAAGGTCATGGGCGTTCCAGGAAGGCGGCTTACTCGATTTCCAGCCTATACGCGGCCGGGACGTGGCGGGGAAGCCGTCCGGGCGCAATGAAGACCGCGTCGCCGCGCAGGGTGAAGCCGAGCGCCCACGGATTGCGGGCGAGCCATGCGTGGACGGCGCGCGCGATGCGCCGACGTTTGGCCGGGCCGATCGAATCGGCGGCCGCGTCGAGATCGGCGCGCGCCTTGACCTCGACGAAGGCGACGGCGCGACCCCGGCGCGCGACGAGGTCGATCTCGCCGCCATTCGCCGACCAGCGTCGCGCGAGGATCGAATAGCCCTTGCAGGTCAGCCAGATCGCCGCGACCGTCTCGGCCTTGAGGCCGTAGCGATGGGCGGAGCGGCGACGGGTCCGGACGTCGGCGGGGCGGCGGGCGGTCATGGGGGAGCGGTGTGGTCGCCGCGCAGCATCGCACCGCTGATTTCCGCTGTGGAAGGCCAGTGACCGCCCCGTTGCGCTTCGTGTTCGACATAGGCGTTCAAGGCGGCCGGATCGGGCTGCACGGGCTGTCCGTCGGCAAGAAAAGCCAGCCCCTCCTTTCCGGCGGGCATGGCGTGAACGAACGCATCGGCCTCATCGAGGATCACGCGCAATCGCCGGGCGACGGCGCCGGCGTCGACCGGCTCGACCAGAGCCAGGTCGGCATAATCGTCGGCACGATAACGCGCGTTGCGGCGAATTTCCGTGATCAGGCTTTCCGGGGAATATCCGGGATCCTTGGCAACCGCGGCCCAGATCACGGCGCCGAGGGGAACGTGACGATCGTGAATATGGATCAGGTCGAGCACATCGCGCGGCTCGCGCCGTCCCGCCGCCGCAAGCGCCTTGTTGGCCGCGATGTCGAAGACATGCAGCCGATAGCCGTACAAGGCGTCCCGGGAGGTCGGAAAGAACCGGAAATCGCTGTCGCGCGCCCATTCCAATCTCGTGCTCTCGCCGCGCCGCTCCGCGACAAGGACGTGCAGTCCCGGTTCGCGCCGCAGCCACCGGACGGCGAAGCCGTATTCGGCGCGCAGCGCGGAGTCCGCCTCCGCGGCTCTTGCGACGCTTTCCTCGCGGTCGTGAAAAACGTCGATGTCGCCGGAAAATCGCGGCCCGTCCTGGTTAAGCGCGGTCGCGCCCGCCACGTAACTCTCGGGTGTCCGGTGCGCCGCGAGAAGGAGAAGGATGTCGCGTTGCA
Source organism: uncultured Roseiarcus sp. (assembly GCA_945957375.1). Taxonomy (GTDB): domain Bacteria; phylum Pseudomonadota; class Alphaproteobacteria; order Rhizobiales; family Beijerinckiaceae; genus Roseiarcus. Next base: position 894 of record CAMFKX010000314.1, on the reverse strand, counting down.
CCTCAGAGAGCGGCACGACAAGCCTCTTCGATCTCTACGGCAAGCGGACGCGAACTCATGTCGCCCTCCCTCCTCAGGCTCTCGGCGACGACGAGCGCCTGCCCGATCGTCGGGCGCGCGCTCGGCGTGCGGCTCCACAGGGCCCTGGCGCCGAACTGCTGGAAGGCCTGACGATAGAGCGCCGCGACCGGCTCCGGCGCCGGTCGGCCGGCGCCCAGGGCCTTGAGTTCATCGACGCCACGACGGTCGGACATGCGGATGACCCTTTCGACGCCCTTATAGACTCTGCAGAGGCCGCACATGCGCGGCGCGGTCCACTGCCATGCATACTACAGAATCCGACTGCTGACATGGCGAAAGCAATCTGCTAACGACGTCAATTCCATGGCGCGAGTTTCTTTCAAGTCGATGAGACGGGAGTTTGGATGAGAGATTACAACGGTTTCTCATCGAACCTGCGCACTCGAGCGCAAAGATGGCTGGATCGCGAGTGGCGCGCAGGCCGCCTCGAGCGACCGACACAGTGCGCGGCGTGCGGGCAGACGGAGGGCGTCGTTCAAGCCCACGCCGAGGACTATTCGGAGCCGTTTCGCCGCGGCGTCACCGACGGGTTCCATTTGTGCCTGATCTGTCACGCGATGGTTCATGCGCGACACCTGAACGAATATGCGTGGCGCGAATACCGACGGGTCGTCGAGGCCGGAGGTCGGGCGAAGGTCACTGGGAAAAATCAGACCTTCATTGGAGCAATGGCTCAATTCACGAAGCGGCCGATGACGGACGGGATGTTCGATTGGGCGAAACCTCCACCTCGCAAGATATTGCTGGAGATCGAGTCGTCCCAGGACGCCTCCGCGAGAGGAATCCGGTCCGGAGCGCTCCCTGACTCGGAAC
>CAMFKX010000313.1 GCA_945957375.1 uncultured Roseiarcus sp. | reverse complement strand
GACCGCGCGGACGACGCGGCCGTAGCCGATGATGCGCGCCTCGCCGGTCTTCACGTAGTTGGACATGTAGGCGTCGTGGTCGGCGTGGTACGGGTTCGGCATCAGAAACTTGACGTTGCGTCCGATCGCTTCCTCGGGGGCGTAGCCGAACAGCGCGGTCGCGCCCGCGCTGAACGAGGTGATCCGCCCGGTCTCGTCGGACACGACCATGGCCTCCGGCACGGTGGCGAGGATCGAGCGGAGATGGGCCTCGCGCTCGGCGAGTTCGCATTCGGCGGCCTTCATCGCCGTGACGTCGTGGGTGACGATCACGATGCCGCCGATCTCGCCGCTGCTCTGTCGCCAGGGCCTGACCTGCCACTGAACCCAAAGCACGGAGCCGTCGGCGCGGGCGAACGCTTCGATCGCCCCGGTCACCGCCTCCCCGGCCTGGGCGCGACGAAAGATGTCCTTCCATCGCTCCGGAATGTCGGGAAAAACCTCGTAGTGGCTGCGTCCGACCACCGCCTCCCGGATGCCGTAGTCGCGCAGCCAGGCGGGACTGACCGCGAGATAGCGCATCTCGCGATCCAGCATCGCCACGGCGTCCGGAGCGTTCTCGACAAACGAATCGAGCCTCCCCAGCAGACTGAAATCGACGTCATGGAGCATCGTTGGACCACCGACATCCTTTATGTCAGCTGATCTTAACATGAATTTTGAGATGGGAAGTCAACCCAAGGGCTAACGCCGGCGCGGCGCCGACCCTCGTCGCACGCTTGTCGAGCGACGCTCCACGGCGAACCGTGGCGGCCCGCGACATCCTTCGAGAAGCTTGGTTTGAGGACCGTCGTTCTGTGGTCCGCCGAGGGCGCTTCAGCCGCCTCGTCCCTTGCCGATCTGCCGCGTCGGCACGGTCTCGTCGATGTGGAAGAGATCCGGGTCGGGCCGGGTGGTCAGGTCGAGATTGAACAGGGAGACGACGGTCTGGTAGCCCTGCGCGTCGATCACCGTCCATTGCTTGAGCGCGAAGGTTGCGGGATCGAAGATCAGCGCGAGATGCGCGGTCCCGCCGAGCGCGGCCTTGTCCTCGACCTCGATCGTCACCGCCTTTTCGTCCTGGCCGACGCCGAGCACCTTGGTGTCGCGGGCGAGGTCGATGTGGTCGGAGAGCAGGAACTTGAGCGGCGTCTGGCCGATGAAATATTCGTCCTGGGTGTGCAGCTTGTGGTCGATGATGGCGACCGACCGCCCGTCGGCGACGATCTCGAAGCGTGCGGGGTCGGCGTATTTGAACGACATCTTGCCGGGACGCTCGAGCGTCAATTGTCCCTCGGTGCGCTTGCCGCCCGGGCCGATCTGGACGAAGTCGGCGGTGAGCACGCGCGCGGCGTCGAGCCAGGCGTTGGCCCGCGCGACCGCTTCGGCCGCCGAAAGCCCGCCCGCGGGACCGCTCTTCGGCGCCTTGGCCACCCTGGTCGGCTTCTGCAGGTCGAGCGGCGCGTTCTGGGCGACCGCGCTTGCCGCGACGAGCGCCGACAGGCCGAGCGCTATCCACCGCAATCGTTTCGCCATCGCTTGTCCCTTCCGCCGCCGCCGGCCGGCCCGGTCGAATCGCCGCGCCGCCGCGCCTTATCGCATGGTCCCGCGCGGGTTAGCCTGTGGCGGCAGGCTGTGGCCTCAATGTGACGCCGGCTTCGCGAACGCCCGGTCGGGCATGACGACCTTCGCCGCGCCGTGCACAATGCCGATCTGAGAATCATCCGGGGCCAGGACGGCGCGCAGAAAGGCGGACGGCGTGACGGGGGTTGCGGGGCGCAGACGGACGGCGATCGCGGTGGCGCCGAACGGCGGGCGCAAGACGAAAGCGGATCAGCCGAATCTTCCGGTCACGGTCGCAGAGATCGCGCGCGCCGCGGCCGCGGCGCGCGAGGCCGGCGCGGCGATGATCCATCTTCACGTGCGCGCCGCCGACGGGGCGCATCTCCTCGACGCCGACGCCTATCGCGCCGCGATCGCCGCCGTATGCGAGGCGGTCGGCGACCGCCTGATCGTGCAGATCACCAGCGAATCGACCGGCCGCTATCGCCCGGAGGAGCAGATGGCGGTCGCGCTGGCGACCAACCCCGAGGCGGTCTCGCTGGCGCTGCGCGAACTGGCGCCCGAGGGCGTGGACGAGCGGCCGTTCGCCGAGTTCCTGGTCCAGTTGAAGCGGATGCGGGTCTGGCCGCAATTCATCCTCTATTCCCCGGAGGAGGCGGTCCGGCTCGCCGCGTTGCAGAAGCGCGGCGTCGTCCCGTTCGCCGCCGTCGCGGTGCTGTTCGTGCTCGGGCGCTACACGCTGCTCAGGACGGCGGCGCCGGCGGATCTGCTGCCGTTTCTCGCCCCCGAGGCGCCGCGCTTCGCCCATTGGAGCGCCTGCGCCTTCGGCCGGCGGGAGGCCGCCTGCGTCACGGCGGCGGCGCTGCTCGGCGGACACGCCCGCGTCGGCTTCGAAAACAATGTCTTTCTCCCCGACGGCGAGCGGGCGGAATCGAACGCCGATCTCGTGCGCGCCGCGGCGCGGGCGTTCGCCGACCTGGGGCTGACGCTCCAGAGCGCCGAGGGTCTGCGCGAGGACGTCGCCGCGTTGATGGCGTGAGGCCGGCCGGGCGACTGGCCCGCTACATCGGCAGGCGGCCGCCCTTTCGTCCCAGCCTCAGACCCGCGAGACCGGCGAAGCCGAATCCGATCATGATCCAGGCCGGCGGCTCCGGGACGACGGAGGCCATGCCGACGGCGAAGGTGAGCGCGCCTCCGCGGTCGGCTGGACGGTCGCGGGGAAAGCCGAGAGCGTCGGCGTCGTCTTCGGCCGCGAGCGGAACGGATGCGCCGCCGCCGGCGCCGAATTCGACGGTCACGCCGAGGCGGCTCGCCGTGCTGTTCTGGAGAAACTCGAAAGGTCCGTCGGCCGTCAGCGCGGGCGCGGCGATCGCGCTCGAAGCCAGCAGCGCAACCCCTGCGGAGGCGAACGCGGAAATGGAGAGGCATGTCCAGGCGCGGGCCATTGTCGACCTCGAGGCTGTGACGATCCCCCTTGTGAACATGGAACCGCGCCGGACCGCCGGTTTTGATCCAGATCAAATGAGCGCCGCCGCCGGAATCGATCGCTCTCCCCTCCCCGCGGCCGCCTTCCCCGCGCCTTATTCAAAATGAGAGAAAAGCAGTGTAACGCCTGCCCTTCGCGCTCGCGCCAGGTCGGGGTTCCTCTCTTGATCATCGTCCATTACGCCCCGACCCCGCCCGCGGGCGGCCCCGTTTCGCGCAGGGCGCTCGCTCCGGCCGAGGCGATTCCCGAGGGGACGATCTGGATCGACCTGGTCGAGCCGACCGCCGACGAGGATCAAAGAGTCCAGCAGTTCATCGGCGTGGCGATCTCGACCCGGGCCGATCCCGATTACGCCGAGCCGCCGGAGAGCCACTACGCCGAGAACGGCGTCCGTTACCTCCAGGCGAGCGTGATCAGCGAGCCGGAGGACACGCCCGACATCACCGACGTCACCTTCGTCGTCGCGCCGGCGGCGCTGGTCACGGTGCGCTATCACGCCTGCGAGTCGTTCGACATCTATGCGCAGAAACTGTGCAAGGCGACGGCGCCGGCGCGGACCCCGGAGGCCATCGCCGTCGGGCTGGTCAACACCGCGATCAACCGCTCCGCCCGCGCCCTGACCCGGGCCGGCGCGAATCTCGACAGGATCGCCAGCCGGGTGTTCCGCGCCAAGGAGAGCAAGGAGCAACGCAACCAGATCTATTCCGACACGCTCTGGGACCTCGGCGCCCAGGACGAGAAGATCTCCAACCTGCGCGAGAGCATGGTGTCGGTCGAGCGGCTGCTGTTGTTCCTGCTCGCCGACGGCGTCGGCGAGAACGGCAAGCCGGACAAGACGCAGCGGGCGATGCGGGAAGCGGCCAAGACGGCGCTGCGCGATCTGCAGTCGCTCGAGGAGGATGCGAGCTTCAAGGCGCAGAAGGTTCAGTTCCTACTCGACGCGACCCTCGGCCTGATCAATCTCGCCCAGAACGACATCATCAAGCTCTTTTCCGTGCTCGCGGTGATCTTCATGCCGCCGACCGTGATCGCCTCGATCTACGGCATGAATTTCAAGGTCATGCCGGAGCTCGAATGGACCTGGGGCTATCCGATGGCGCTGGTCCTGATGGTGTGCGCCGCGATCGGGCCCTACCTTTTCTTCCGCTGGAAAAAATGGCTCTGACCGGACGTCGCTGGCCCGAGACGCTGCGTCGCCGATTCGCCAGGAGAACCGACATGAGCGATGGGAACCGGGTCGATCTCGCCAACGTCGGGCCGGGACTCGCCTGGGCCTACGCCTTCGACGACGACGGGGTCGGGCGCGTCCTGCCGGCGGACCAGCCGGTCGATCTCCTCGGCAGCAGCGGATTCGTCTGGGCGCATCTGATCCTCGCCAACGCGCGCACGCGCGACTGGATCGCCGGGCACCCCCTCATTCCCGAGGAGGCGCGCGACGTTCTGCTGTCGTCGGCCGGACACCCCAGGCTCGACTGGGGCGGCGACGCGATGTGGGGCGTGTTCTTCGACGTCGAGCGCGAACTGGACAAGGTGCTGGACGAGCCGACCGACCTGCGCTTCGTCCTCAGGCCGCAGTTCCTGATCACCGCGCGGCATCACCCGGTTCAGGCGGCCAGCGACATGAAGGCGAAAGTCGACCAGCAGGTCGCCTTCGCCGACAGCGTAACGCTGTTCGAGCGGCTGCTGGTGTCGAGCGCCGATTCGGTCGGCGCCGCGGCGCACCGGATCGCCGTCGAGATCGACCAGATCGAGGATCACGTGCTGTCCGACTCGGTCAGCGACGAGACCGGCCGGCTTCTGAAGCTGCGGCGGGCGATCTCGAAGCAGGAACGCCTCGCGCAGGCGGCGCAGAGCGTGCTCGGACAGCTCGAACAGCATCGCAGCGAGCACGTGCTCCAGGTCTATCGCGAGCTCGGGCAGCGGGTGCGGCAACGGGTGGCGTCGTTCCACGCCGATCTGCATCTCCAGGCGGAGCGGGCGCGCCTGCTTCAGGAAGAGACCGCCGCCCAGCTCGCCACCGCCACCAACCGCAATCTCTTCGTTCTGACCGTGGTCACCACGTTTCTGCTGCCGCCGGCGCTGGTGACCGGCTTTTTCGGCATGAACACCAAGAACCTGCCGTTCAGCGAATCCGACTACGGCTCGCTCTACGCCAGCATCCTGTGCGTGCTGGCCGGCCTGTTCGTCTATTTCCTGATCCGCCGCTACAAGATGCTCGGCTGAGCCGACTCCCTTGGCCGCGACCTCACGCCGCATGCAGGACGGCGTCGAATCGCCGCGCCGCCGTCGTCGAGGTGACGATTGGGTTCACGAGCGTCATAATAGCTTCGGGCGAACATGGTTCTGCTTGACGGATCAGGCCGATTCGCGGAGACGCCGGGGTGACGCTGGGTTTTGCATCGAAGCCGACCGCCGCCGGCCCGCCGTTTCTCAAGCGGTTTTCGCGCATGTTCGATCTCGCCGGCCTCGGCCCCTCGCTCGCCGGCTCGGGCGCGCTGGAAGTGCGCCTCGCCGCCACCCGCAAGGAAGTCCGCCGCGCGCAAAAACTGCGCTACCGGGTGTTCTTCGAGGAGGGCGGCGCGACGCCCGATCCGACCGCGCGCCTCGTCCGCCGCGACGTCTGCCGATTCGACCGGGTGAGCGACCACTTGATCGTGGTCGACCGGAGCGAGACCTGCCGCGACGGCGCCCCGCGCATCGTCGGCGTCTACCGCCTGCTGCGCCAGGAGGTGGCCGAGCGGAATTTCGGCTTCTACAGCGCCCGCGAGTTCGACGTCGATTCGCTCGTCCGCCGCCGGCCCGACATGCGCTTCCTCGAACTCGGCCGCGCCTGCGTCGACCGCAGCCACCGCGGCCGGCCGGCGCTCGAACTCCTGTGGCGGGGCCTGTGGGCCTACGCCCGCCACCACCGGATCGACGCGATGATCGGCTGCGCGAGCCTGCCCGGCGCCGACGCCGCGGTCCACGCC
>CAMFKX010000312.1 GCA_945957375.1 uncultured Roseiarcus sp. | reverse complement strand
CGTCCCGGCTATTACCGCCGCGCCGACGGATCGCGGGCGCTTGCGCTGGTGATGAAAAAGAGCCTGCCGTGACGCCGGCTGCGTCCGCCGCGCCCGACACGCCGCCGATCGCCGCGACAACCTACATCCGCCTCGCCGGGCTGGTCGCGGCGCTGGCCGCTTTCGTTCTTGCCTTCGGACCGGCGCGGCGCGCGGCCCAGCGTTTCGGCTTGCGCGTGGGGATGCGCACGCCGGTGCTGTTTCAGAAGATCCTGTGCGCGGGGCTCGGCGTGACGGTGGTCCGGCGCGGCGCCGTCTCGGGCCCGGGCCGGCGACTGATCGTCGCCAATCACGTGTCCTGGCTCGACATTCCCGTCCTGGCGTCGCTCGCGCCGATGAGCTTCCTCGCCAAGAAGCAGGTCGGCGCTCATCCGATCGGACGCGAACTTTCCATGCTGCAGGGAGTCGTTTTCGTCGACCGGGAGCGCCGTCGCTGCATCCCGGAGGTCAATGCGCGGATGCTGGACGCCCTGCGCGCCGGTTCTCCGGTCGTTCTGTTCGCCGAGGCCACGACCGGCGACGGCAACCGGCTGCTGCGCTTCCGCTCGTCGCATTTCCAGGCGATCCGGCAGGCGGCGATCGCCGACCCCAAGATTCCGGCGTTCGTGCAGCCGGTCTACCTGCATTATTCGCGCCTCGCCGGACTGCCCATGGCCCGCTTCACGCGGCCGCGGATCGCCTGGTACGGCGACACGACCTTCTCCCCGCATTTCTGGCGTTACGTAGCGGGCGGCGGCGCGACCTGCGAGGTGTGGTGCGGCGAGCCGATCCGGGTGACGGCGGACATGGACCGCAAGACCGCAGCGCGGCTGACGGAGGCCGCAGTGCGAAAGCTCGCGGCGGAAGCGCAAGGCCGGCGGAGTTAGCGGAGCCCGACCTGCGTCGCGGCCCGCAAGGTTGCGACCGACCGGGAGACTTGACCCTGCGCGGCGCAGCGTGGAACCTTCCAGACAAGGCGAAACAAGACACGCCACGGGGAGGAAGCGATGAAGCCCGGTTACGACGCGTCCGAACGCGCCGCACTCAACGCCAAGGCGCAGGACATCCTCGATCAGGCGCCGGACGTGGGCAGCTTCATCCGGCGGGGCCTTGGCTCGCGACCCGACGCGCCGACCTTCGTCTATCTGCGAACCGCTCGCGACCCGGCTCCGGTCGTCACCACCGCCGGCGAATTCCTCGGTCTGATGCGCGCGACCCGGGCCTGGCTGCGGCGCGAGGGGATTGGCCCCGACGACGTGGTCGCCATCCTGGCGCCGAATTGCACCGCCACCGCCGTGATCTACTGGACCGCCATGAGTTCGGCGGTGGTTCTGCCGATCAATCTGCTGTTCAGCCGCGAGGCGATCGCCGCTCTCGTCAACGCCGTCGGCGCCAAGCTCATGGTCACGCCGCCGCCGGGGGCGCCCGGCGGTCTCTACGAGAAGGTCGAAGGGCTAGAGGCGCAGGCGCCGACTCTGAAGCGCATCGTAGCGTTGCCGCTCGACGGGCGCGTGGCCTTCGACGGCGAGACCATCGCTCCGTCGCCGGAGGATGGGACCGACGAGCCCGCGGCGGCGCCGGACAAGCTCGCCGCCCTGCTGCCGACCGGCGGCACGACCGGCGCGCCGAAGATCGTGCCGCTCACCCACCGCAACTGCGTCGCCGCGTCGATCGGCGCGATGCTCGCCGCCGGCGTGGGTCCGTCGGACCGCTTCCTGGTGGCGCTGCCGATGTTCCATGTTGGCGGCGCCTTCTGCACGAGCCTGCCGGCGCTCGGCGCCGGCGGCTCCATCGTCATTCCGACCGCGGCCGGCTTCCGCAATCCGGAGGTCGCGGCCAACCACTGGGCGATCGTCGCCGAACAGAAGGTGACGCTCGGCGGCGGCGTCCCGACCATGATCGCCGCGGCGGCGGAAGCCCCGGTCGGAGAGGCGGACCTCAGCCGCCTCAGGCTCTGCATCGTGGGCGGTTCGATCTGCCCGCCGGAGATCGAGAGGCGCTTCCTCGCCAGATGGCCCGGCGACTGCCTGCGCCAGATCTACGGCATGACGGAATTCGGCGGGTCGATCACGCAGACCCCGTACGACCGCTCGCAGGAGCCGGGATCCGCTGGCCTTCCCGTGGCGCTGGCCGAGACGGCCGTGCTCGTCGGCGACGAGATCCATCTCGGTCCCTCGACGCCGATCGGCGAACTCCTTCACCGGGGTCCGCAGACGTTCGCCGGCTATTACGGCCGTTCGCGCGAGAGCCAGCCGTTCTTCCAGGGCTGGCTGCGCAGCGGCGATCTCGGCCGCATCGGCCAGCACGGCGAGATCTATGTCACCGGCCGCGCCAAGGACCTGATCATTCGCGGCGGACACAATATCGACCCCACCGGAATCGAGGACGTCGCGCTGCAATTTCCCGGCGTCGGCCTCGCCGCGGCGGTCGGTCGGCCCGACGCTTACGCGGGCGAGACGCCGATGCTGTTCGTGACGCCGGCGCCCGGCGCCGCGATCGATTCCGCGGCGCTCGCGGATTTCGTCGCGGCGGGCGTGATCGAGCCGCCCGCGCGGCCGCGCGTGGTCGAGGTGATCGCGGACATGCCCGTCACCTCGGTCGGCAAGATCTTCAAACCCCGCCTGCGCGAGATCGCCGCCGAATCCGCGGCCCGCGACGCGCTCGCCGCCGCGCTGCCGGGCGTCGACTGCGAAGTCGCCGCCTCCCATGGCGACGGCGGCCTGTCGCTCACGGCGCGCGTGCCCGCCTCGGCGTTCGAAGTCGCGCGCGCGGAGCTCGGCAAGCTGCCCGTCGCCTTCGAAATCCTGGCGCGCTGATTCTTCAGGGCGCGCCCGGTCGCGACGCCGGCTCTTTCGGCGGAGCCGCCGCAAACGCCGGGCGTCGTGATCGTTGCGGCCCTATCCAGGCGGTCGCGAGGGGCCGTCTAAGCGGGAAAAGCCGTGAACGTCTGGACGTGAATCTTTCCGTCGCGGACGACGAGCGTGTCCGTCGCCAGCGGGACGGACGGCTTCGCCGACCACGTGATGTAGGCGACGTCGCCCTGGACGAGCTTCGCGCCGAGCTTGAACGAGTCCCAGAACTCCTTGGTCGCCGAATCCATGAACCGCTGGAAAAATCCGCGGATCTCGGCGCGGCCGCGGAACGCGCGATCCGGGGTGATCACCACGGACTGATCCGTGTAGTCGAGCAGGATCTCGTCCACGCCCCTGGCGAAGGCGCCCAGATGGTGGTCGAGGACCCTCGATGCGTCCTGGCTGCTCGTTTCGGCGGCGGCGGCGGTCACGATCGTCTCCATGATTGCGTTGCTCGGAATAAGGAATTGGGCGGCCGCGGCCGACGCCAGCGCGCCCAGCAACGTGCGGCGGTCGAGGTGAGACCTTGTCATCAGCTCCTCCGTCTCCTTGGCGGCGCGACGGGTCCGCGACCCCCGTCCCGAACCCGTCGCCCGCCGTCAGGCTGCCTTCAACGCGTCGAGATGGGCTTGCCAGGCGCCCTGCGCCTCGCCCCAACCCACGTTGGCGATCACCGCGCCGTCGGGCGTGATGAAAGCGAGCGGCCCGGAGAACGTCATGTAGAAGGCGCTGGCGACGGGGAAATAGGTCTTGTCGTGACGCGCGCCCGACGATTCGAAGCCGTATCCCGGCGCGACCGCGGTGTCGCCGCCCTGGTCCTTGCCGCCGCGCACGTCCATGCGGCCCTTGTAGAGGAAGTATTCCCCGGGACCGGTGTGGAAGTGGGCGTTGAACGACGATCCGGCCGGGCATTCGAAGATCGCGGTCCAGGTTCCTGCTTCCGGGGACACGTGCAGAAGCCTCCAGGTGATGCCTCCTTCGGAGAAGGCGCTCGGGAACGGCGCCCACGCGCCGTCGTCGATCTGGACGTATTCTTCGGGCGTTTTCGATTTCATCGCGTGTTTCCTCCAGGGGCGCGGACGATCGCGTCGTCCAGTCGTTCGGCAAGCCGAGCCGGTCAGGCTGTCCTGCCGGCGCCACCCTAGGCCGTCGTTCGCGCCTTCGCCTTTCCGGCAATGCACTGCGACGCGACCGCCAGCGCAGTGGACGGCCGGCCACGAGAAATCGACCGCTGTGCTCGCACAGTCGGCGCCGAGTACGCCGACGGGCGCGCGCGCCGGCTCGAAGCGCGCTTTCTGGAGCGCTGCGCTCGAAGGAGGCTTCCCATGACGGCGGATCACAACATGATGACGGATCAGACGCGGACCGCGACCGGGCGGTTCATCTTCAGCCAGACGATGCTGCGAATCCGGGACCCGAACCGGTCCCTGCTGTTCTACCGCGATGTCATGGGAATGACTCTGCTCGATTGGTTCCAGTTCCCCGACATGCGATTCACGCTGTATTTCCTCGCCTACCTCCGCGAGGACGATCCACCGGTTCCCGTCGACGCGGAAAGTCGCGCCGAATATGTCTTCCGACAGAGAGCGACGCTCGAGTTGACCTACAATTGGGGAACGGAGGCCGACGCTGATTTCGCGGGTTACCATAGCGGAAACACGGATCCGCGCGGTTTCGGCCATATCGGAATTACCGTCCCCGACGTGGCCGCAGCCTGCGAGCGGTTCGAGCGGCTGGGGGTGAAGTTCGTCAAGCGCCCCGACGAGGGCAGGATGAAGGGACTGGCGTTCATCCAGGATCCCGACGGCTATTGGATCGAGATCCTCTCCGCGCCGTCGCTAGCGGCGACGATTCGGGCTTTCCGGGGCTGACGAAGCCTCGGCGCCCGCCGGCTGGCGGCGCGCCGCAACGAGGACGTCAGCGCGGAAGTCTTGGGGGGATATGCCCATCTCGGCCTTGAAGCGCCGGCCGAAGTGGGTCGAGTTCTGGAATCCCCAGCCGAAGGCGATATCGGTAATTGTCCGCCCCGCCATCTTCGGGTTTTCCAGCTCACGCCGGCACCGAAGCACCCGCTCACGGATGATGTACTGCTGCACCGTCGTTCCCTCAGCCTCGAACAGCGCGTGCAGGTAGCGCAGGGAGATCCGGTTGGCGCTGGCGAGCGCCGACGGGGAGAGATCGGGGTCGCTGAGGTGGGCGTGGATATAGTCCTTGACGATCAGGAGTTGCGCGCCTCGCCGAGTGAGCGCGTCGTCGCCGCGATCGCAGCCGATCGCATTGACAAGCAGACTGATGACCGATTCGGTCAGCGCCTCGCCATCGCGAAGCGCGCCCGCAAGGAAGTGGGGCGAGACGGCGCCGATCACCGATGACAACAGGCCGGCGCCCGGCGAAACCTGGGGCAGGTTGGTGGCGATCGAGTGCCAGCGGGTCGGCAGCCAGCTGCGCAGCCGCGCGAGCGGCACCGTCACCGAGATCTTTCGCAGGCGCTCCGTCACCTCGAAGCTCATCGGCCGGATCGAGTTCCAGATCAGGACGTCGCCGGCGCCCAGGCTGATCCGCCGGTCTTCGATGGCGAAGGTCTCGAACCCCGAGAGGACGAGCTGAATCGTCAGAGCCTCGCGGCCGTCACGCCGAATTTCCGACCCCATGCGCTTCGCCGCGCACGGGTCGCACACGCAGTCGACAATCTGAAACCCGCCGACGGCGTGGTGGTGAATATGGGCGTCGAAGTCCGGCTTCGCCGGGCGGGCCACGTCCCAGGTCCCGTAGACAGACTGCAGCATCGCCTGCCAAGCGTCGAACTGCTGCGCGCGCGGTATATCGCGGGTGTCCCACCGCCTGCCGGGCCCGTGGGTCATGGCCAATCCCTCCCCAATTCAGCGACTTATCCGGTCACACAAGTCGCGATCGCCGCGCGTAAAAAGCCCCGTAAAGCGGGGGACGTGCGACTCGCGGCCTCGGGGGTCAGGCTCAAGGCAATCTAGGCGGAAGATTCGCGGTCGTCAAAGTCCCTGCGACCGCGCCGGACCGCCCGCAGGAGCCGGCGGCGCGGGGGCCGGAGTCCGAGGCCCGGCGGTTCGATCCCGCCGCCCCTTCCGGCCTATTCTCCCAGCGGAAGAAAAGTCCTATAAACCCACATTCCCCAAGTAAATCGCTGATTTTGCTGTCAGGATCTCAATATTTCC
>CAMFKX010000311.1 GCA_945957375.1 uncultured Roseiarcus sp. | reverse complement strand
ACCTGAAGGCCGCAGGTTCAAATCCTGCCCCCGCAACCAAACCTTCCTCACTGCCCAACAAAACGGCCTCCCTCGGGAGGCCGTTCTGCTTTGCGCGAACCCATGCCGAGCCCCAGCGAAGCCGGCCCGACGCAATTCGCCCTCGGCGACCAGCCGGCTTTTCCTTCTGGCGGGCGCGATCTTCTTGCGAAAACCAAGCTTTTGCTCTATAGCGCCGCCTTCGCGCCGAATCCGACACCCCTGGAGGCGTGGCGCGAGCAACACAAAGGAAACTTCATCATGGCAGCGATCAAGCAACTCGCGGCCGTGACGCGTAGCGGGACAGGCAAGGGGGCCGCCCGCTCCGTTCGTCGCGAAGGCCGCGTTCCCGCCGTCATCTATGGCGGCGGTCTCAAGCCCGAGACCATTTCGGTCGACTTCAAGGACGTCAACAAGCTCATCTACGCCGGCCACTTCCTGACGACCATCTTCGAGATCGAGACCGATGGCCGCAAGGAGCGCGTCCTGCCGCGCGACTATCAGCTCGACGTCGTCACCGACCGACCGGTTCACGTCGATTTTCTCCGGCTGACCGCCGGGTCGCGGGTTCGGATCGGCGTTCCGGTCCATGTCGAGAACCGCGAGGCCTCGCCAGGCATCAAGAAGGGCGGCACGGTCAATCTCGTCCTCCATACCGTCGAAGTGCTTGCGCCCGCCGACAACATCCCGGACGCGATCTCGGTCGACCTGACCGGGCTCGACTTCACCGATTCGGTCCACCTCTCGGCGCTCAAGCTGCCCGATGGCTGCAAGCCGGTGGCGACCAAGTCCGACCTCACGGTGGTGACCATCGTGCCGCCGACCGTGATGGCGGAAGAGGCGGCTCCGGCCGCGGCGGCGCCCGCTCCGGCCGCGAAGGCGGCGCCAGCCAAGGCCGCTCCGGCTGCGAAGCCCGCCGCCAAGAAGTAATTCCAGACGCCCTGCCGCCGCTTGCGGCGGGGCCGTCTGAGGCGCGGGGACCTCATGCTCGTCTTTGCCGGACTCGGCAATCCGGGCGCGCGTCATGCGCGCAATCGGCACAATATCGGGTTTATGGCGCTCGAAGCGATCGCTTCGGCCCATCGCTTCGGCCCGTTCCGCTCTCGCTTTTCCGCGTTGATCGCCGAGGGCGTGATCGGTAAGGCGCGCGTGCTGCTGATGGCTCCGCAGACATTCATGAACGAATCCGGGCGCAGCGTCGGCGAGGCGCTTCGCTTCCACAAGCTCGACCTCGCCGCGCTGACCGTGCTGCACGACGAACTCGACCTCGCTCCCGCCAAGGTCCGGGTCAAGGTCGGCGGCGGCAACGCCGGTCACAACGGGCTCCGCTCGATCTCCGCCCATGTCGGCAACGAGTACCGCCGCGTCCGGCTCGGCATCGGTCACCCGGGGGACAAGGCGCTGGTGCACAATTACGTATTGAGCGACTTCGCCAAGTCCGAGGCGGGCTGGGTGGACGCCGTTTGCCGCAGCGTCGCCGAGGCCGCGCCGCTGCTGGTCGACGGCCCCGACGCGACGTTCCAGAACAAGGTCCATCTCGCGCTCGAGGCGGCGGGCTTCGGCGAGAAGGCCCCGATCTGATTCAGGCCGCCTCGGCCGGCCGCGATCCTTCCGGGCGCGCCGCCTCGGGCGGGGCGGCGGCGGGAGCCTGGGTCGGCCCCAGGACCCGCTCCGGCGGAAAGATCACCACGGCCTCGGTGCCTTGCCGGACCCGGGAATTCAGGCGGAACTGCCCGCCGTGAAGTTCGACGAGCCCCTTCACGATCGGCAGGCCGAGCCCGGTCCCCTCGTCGGCGTTCTTGTGCGCCAGTGAACCGCGGCCGAACGACGACAGCACGACGGGGATTTCCTCCGCGGGGATGCCCGGCCCGGTGTCGCGGATCGACACATATTGGCCGCCCGATCCGGTCCAGCCGACCTTGACCGCGATCGCGCCTCCCTCGGGGGTGAACTTGATCGCGTTGGTCAGGAGATTGAGGGTCACCTGACGCACGGCGCGCTCGTCGGCGCGCAAGCGCGGCAGGTCCTCGTCCAGGGTTTCGGTGATCGTGAGGTTGCGGCTTCGGGCGCGCATCGACAGAAGCCGGCAGCAGTCCTCCACAACGCGCGGCAGCGAGATCGGCTCCTCCTGCAACTCGTAACGGCCGGCCTCGACCCGCGACAGGTCGAGAATCTCGTTGATGAGCGTCATCAGGTGCTGGCCGCTGGCATGGATGTCGGCGCAATATTCCTTGTAGACCGGGACGCGGTGCGGACCGAACAATTCGCCCTTCATCACCTCGGAAAAGCCAAGGATGGCGTTGAGCGGCGTGCGCAGTTCGTGGCTCATGGTGGCGAGAAAGCGGGATTTCGCCAGATTGGCGCTCTCGGCGCGGCGCCGGGCCTCGTCGGAATTGAGCCGGGCCTGCTCGAGCTCCACGATCAGCGAGTCCTTTTCCGCCTGCAGCGCGGTGTTGCGCGCCGCAGCCGCGCGCAGCCGACGCACCACCGCGGCGAAGTAGCCGACCATGCCGACCGCCATGGCGGCGGCCGCGGGGCCGTGCAGGGTTCCGAGGGAGCCGACGCCGACGCCGACCCCGGCGATCATCGGCAACATTCCGGCGATGAACGCCTCGGGCGCCGACGCCGCGATCAGCGAGGTGAGGGTGGAGGCGAGCATGATCGCGAGCATCGCGAACACCGGCCCGTCGTCGCCCCCGGAGCGCAGCAAGACGACGATCAGGCAGGCCCAGGCGGTCCCGCAACAGGCCGAGACGAGGATGAGGCGCCGGCGCCCGGCGGCTTCGCCTCGGCCGGCGGCCTCGCCTCCAACCTCCGCCAGCGGCAACGCGTGAACGAAGACGATCGCGCTGGCGACGAAGACGGCCCAGGTCGCCGGGGCCGCCGCGCCGACGGTCAACAGCGCCAGCGCGCCGCAGCCGACGCCCGCGAGGCCGAGCGCCAGCGCCGTTTTTCGTCCGCCGCCGGCGAATGGGCCGGCAAGCCTGCGGATCCAGCCGAGGGGAAAGCCGGTTCCGGCCGCGGCGCCGACGGCGTCTTCCTGCATTCCGGTTTGGGTCCTGGTTTCGCTCATCGTTCCACACGCGCCGCGCCATTGCGCGTCACTCTGCCGGCGAAAGCTTTAACGAGCGCCTGACGCCGGCCGCCGCGCGGCGAGGATTTTCCGGCCTGAGTCGAATATGGTTGGCGAAAGGCAGGCCGCGAGGAGCCGATGAAACTCTACAATTCCAATTTCGCCCCGAATCCGCGGCGCGTGCGCGTGTTTCTCGCCGAGAAGGGCGTCACCGTCGCCACCGTCGACGTCGATCTCGCCAAGCTCCAGCACAAGACCCCGCCCTTTTCCGCGGTCAATCCGTTCCAGGTGATCCCGGCGCTGGAGCTCGACGACGGAACGGTGATCGGCGAATCGATCGCAATCTGCCGCTACATCGAGGAGCTGCATCCGCAGCCCAATCTGTTCGGCGCCACCCCGCTCGAACGGGCGGAGGTGGAGATGTGGCAGCGCCGGGTCGAGTGGCATCTTCTGCTGCCGATCGCCCAGGTCTTCCGTCATTCGCATCCGCACATGGCGCAGATGGAGGATCCGCAAGTTCCCGACTGGGCGGCGGCCAATCGACCGCGGGCGCTGCGCAACATGATGATCTTCGACGACGTCCTGAAACAGCGGCCGTTCGTCGCGGGCGAGCGCTTCACCGTCGCCGACATCACCGGGCTGGTGGCGCTGGACTTCGCCAGACCGGCGAGGATCCCGATCCCGCCGGAACTGATCCACCTGACGCGCTGGCACGAGGCCCTGCGCGCCCGACCGAGCGCGGCGGCCTGAGCTCAGGCCGCCGCAGCCCTGTCATCGACAGACGCGGACGCCGTTTCGCCACCAGCAGCGTGCGGCGTAAGGATAGGGTCGCGCATAGGGATAAGGCCGGACGTAAGGATAGGGGTACGGGCGGTAATAAGGTCCCGGCGCCATCATCGGGTGGCAGCGGCCATAGGGGCCGCGATACCAGCCGGGGCCGCAGCCCTGGGCGATCAGCGTGACTTCCGGCTCTCCCGCCAGAGGCGTCGCAAACGGCATGGCGGAGGCGGGGACGGCGGCAAGGCCGAGCAAGGCTGCGGCGGCGGTCAAGACCCAGTTTCGCATGATGCACCTCGAGACTCTGACAATCGGCTTCTAGTCCGGTCCGATTGAACGCCGTGTGAACACAGTTGGTTTCACCCGTCGTCGCTCTTTCGTCGCCGGCGCGGCGGGCGGTTCGGCCACAAGACGATGCGCCCCGGCCAGGCTTCCTGGGCGAGATCGTCCTCCGACGCATGCACCCGGCCGCGCACCGAGGCCCGCGCCGCGTGGACGCTGTCGGGCGAGCCGGAAACCAGCGGATGCCAGTCCGGCAGATCCTTGCCCTCCCCGAGGAGGCGATAGGCGCAGGTGGCCGGAAGCCAGGTCAGCGACCTCACCGCTTCAGGCGTCAGGGTGACGCAGTCGCGCACCCGGCGGCTGCGACGCCGGTAGTCGCGGCATTTGCACGTCTTGGCGTCGAGCAGCGTGCAGCCGATGTCGGTGAAGTGGATCTCGCCGGTGTCCTCGTCCTCGAGCTTGACCAGGCAGCACCGCGCGCAGCCGTCGCACAGGCTCTCCCACTCCTCGGGGGTCATCTGCTCGAGCGTCTTGGTTCGCCAGAACGGCGCGGGCGGGGGCGGCTTGTCGGTCATCGGCAAGGTCCGGTCTATAGGTCGAAGACGCCGATGTTAAGTCGCGTCGAACCCTCGAATTCCGCCGCGGAAGCCGCCGCGCATCACGGGGATTCGCATTGCGGCGTCGGAGCGCCGGAGCTATGGGGAGCGTCGAGTCCCCTGGATGCGAAGCCCGTGCGCGGCGGAACCCGCGCAGGCGCGGATCGTTGGAAATGTGGACTTTGCCGGGCATTGGCGCGACAGTGCATCGGGATGGGGAGACGCTCATGGCGACCAGGACACCCGCGTGACCACACTGCTCATCAGCCACCCGGCGTGCCTTGCGCACGACATGGGCGAAGGGCACCCTGAGCGCCCCGACCGGATCCGCGCTGTGGACCGCGTCCTCGAGAGCGAAATCTTCCAGTTGCTCGCCCGCGACGTCGCCCCGCGCGCTGAAATCGCCGCGATCGCGCGCGTCCATCCGCTCGACTACATCGAGGCGCTTCGGTCGGCGACGCCCTTGCAGGGCCACGTCGCGATCGACCAGGACACCTCCATGAACCCCGGCACTTTCGAAGCGGCGCTGCGCTCGGCCGGCGGCGCGCTGTTCGCCGTGGACGAGGTGATGACGCGCAAGGTGCGCAACGCCTTCGTCGCCACCCGGCCGCCCGGCCACCACGCCGAAATGGCGACGCCGATGGGCTTCTGCTTCTTCAACAACGCCGCCGTCGCGGCGCGCCACGCCCGCGCGGTCTACGGCGCCGAGCGGGTCGCAATCATGGACTTCGACGTCCATCACGGCAACGGCACCCAGCACATCTTCTGGAACGACCCGAACGTGATGTATACCTCGACCCACGAGATGCCGAACTATCCCGGCACGGGCGCGATCGGCGAGCGCGGCGAGCACGACAACATCGTCAACGCCCCGCTGCGCGCCGGCGACGCCGGCGATGTGTTCCGCGAGGCGATGGAAGTGGCGATCCTGCCGCGCATCGACGACTTCGCGCCCGACCTCGTCATCATCTCGGCCGGCTTCGACGCTCACCGCCGCGATCCGCTCGGCAATCTCAATTTCGTCGAGGCGGATTATGTCTGGGCGACGCGCAAGCTCATGGAGATCGCCCAGAAGCGCTGCGGCGGGCGGGTGGTGTCCGTGCTCGAGGGCGGCTACGACCTCGAGAGCCTCGGCCGTTCCGTCGCCGCGCATGTCACCGCCCTGATGGAAGGGTGAAAGCGCCTTTTTTCGCGCGCCGCCGCCGGATCAAGGGTCTGGGCGTAGAGCGGCGCCGCGCCGCGAAGGACGCTCGTTGGCCCCGCCGGCGCCTTCCGGACCGTCCTTCGAGACGCCCGCTCACGCGGGCTCCTCAGGACGAGGTCGAGGAGGTCATTCATTTGAAAGTTCAATCG
>CAMFKX010000310.1 GCA_945957375.1 uncultured Roseiarcus sp. | reverse complement strand
GCGATCTCGTGATCGAGGGTCTGAAGCCGCGCGAGGTTCGGATCGTTTTTCGACTGTGTGGCCGCCGGCAGGGCGGCGCGTGCCTCGGCGTAGCCGGCGACGGCGTCGGTCGCCTTTTCGTAAGCCCCCGCGAACCCTTGATCGTGGGAGAGGACCGTGTTGAATTCCTTGCGGAGATCCTCGAACCGGCCGCCCGGTCGCATTTCCGAGAGCACGTTCTCGATTCCGCCGTTGGATTTGGCGGCGTCCCGGATCCTGGCGAGGATGCCGGCTGTTTCCTGCCGCTCGAGGGCTTCAAGGGACGCGACGACGCCCGCCGCGGCCACAGCTGCTCCGCGGGCCTGTTCGGCGTCGCGCCGCGGCTGCAGGCGCTCGGCTTCGAAGGCGGTGAGCTTGTCGCGAAGCCCGCCGGCCGGGGCGCTCTTCTCGGCCCCAGCGGCGCGCGTGCTTGGCTTGGACGCCGCGTCAGCAGCCACTGCCGGAGAGGGCGGGGCGGCGGTCGCCGTGTCGAGCCCGGTCTTCGCCGCGGCCGTCGTCTCCTCCGGGCGCCCGCGAAGCGTGTCGAGGATGTTCCTGACGGCGAAGCGGTTGAGGAGAGACCCTGCGGCTGACCCGCGCGGGTCCGGCGGAGTAGCGCCGCGCGGGCCTGCCGGGGCGGAGGGAAGGACCGCCTCTGCCCGCCTCTCCGGACGCCGGAAGGCGCCGGCGATCCCGCCGGCAACCATGGCGGCGGCGTTGACCGGGGCGGTTCCCTGCTGAGGCTGATCGGTTTGCGCGGGGGGTTGGGCGAACGGGGAACGGCTCGGCGATGGCGGGTTGGACGCGGTCGACGGCGTCCGCGCCGGCGCCTCAGGAATCGTGGCTTGCGCCGACCTCGCGGCATTGCGATCCGAAGCGGGCGGGGACGTCGGCGCCGCGGCGGTATCCGGCGCGATGTCGCGGGGCGACCGGCTCGCGTCGCGAACGGGCCTTTCGACGACCGGGGCGTCCGGAGACTTGGCGGGACCGCTCGCTTCCCGCGCATCGACCGTCGCCTCCTCTCGCTCCTCGGGCGATTCGGGCTCGGGCGCCTCAACCGGGACCGGGTCGAAAGCAGCGAGTTGCCGCGCAGCCGTGGCGTTGGGCTTCGCGGGGTCCGGGGTCGGGGCGCCGGGGGCGTCGGTTGCGATGTCAGCCATTTGCGGATGTCCTTCGCGTGTGGCGGCGACCGTCAGTTGATGGTCGGGGTCGGGAGGGGCGCCGTCGGCGCGAAATCGTGCTCGACGTCGTTGGCCATATGGGCGGCGGCGGTGGAGGCGTGCATGATCCCGACGCGGAGGAGCTGGGCCAGGAGATAGTTGGTCTCGCCGAGCTCGAGGACGATTTCGCGATTGACCGCGGCGGGCGTCATGGCCTGCAACTGCGCGGCGTAGTTGATGTCGGACACGCGCCGTTCGGCGTCGAGCGTCAGGACCTGCAGCCAGGATGCGGTGTCGGTCGCCGTGAGGCCGTCATTCTGCATCTGGGCCTTCTGGGTCGCGTTCAGCGTCACCGAAGGGGACTGGATGCCGATCGCGTAGTCGAGAATATGCCGGGCGAGCGAGATGCGCGCGTTGTAGGCGTGACGGCGGACGGCGGCGTCGCGACCGGTCTCGGAGGTCAACTGGTCGCCGCGGAGCGCCGCCGGAACGATCGGCTCGATGAGGTTCGTCGCGTAATCGTTCGCCGCCGTGACGCCGGCCTGGCCAGCGAGCGTCCCGCTCCCGAAGAGAGTCGAGGCCCGCTGGTCGGCGTTCGGGGTCTGGGACAACGAGCACAGGCCGGCCGTGGCCTCGGCCTGCGAGCAATAGCGGGCGAAGTGGAGTTGCGCGATCGCGGCGACCGCCTGCGCCTGGCCGAAGAAAGCCGGCTGGTTCGGACCGGCTTCGCCGCGGTTGTCGGCGACGTCGGAAATGGATTGCGCGACCTTCCATGATGACCCTGAGGCCCCGGTGACGCTCTGACCTGCGTCCAGCGCGACGCAATGGAGCGAGCTCGTCGTGTGTTCGTCGCGGATGTGCGCGTTTCTCATATCGCGCTGGAACCGCGCGTTCGAGGTCAGCGCGCCGTCGGCGATCTGGCTGTACGCGTCCACGGAGGCCTTGGCGTAATTGGCGTTCTGCGTGAAGCCCTGCTGCAGGAGCGTCGTGACGCTGCCGTTCTCGACGCTGCCGAGGATCGTCCCGAGCGGCCCGGTCGACTCGAGCTGTTTGGTGATGTTGGAGAGCGTGTTCGACATCGTCTCTTCAATGGTCTTGATGACCCCCTGAAGCGCGTAGTTGATCCCGTCGAAGACAGGCCATTGGGCGGAAGCGGGGGACGCGGCGAAGAGAAGCGCGCCTGTCAGGACGCCGGCGGCGGAAAGGAGAGGGCGAGCGTTCGGCATGCAAAAGTCCTCAGTAGAGGCCGAGCTGGGAGGTAATCGGGTATCCGGTCGGCGCGACAGCGTTCCCGGTCACGGTGAGCTTGCCGCTGTTGCTCGTGCCCACCCCGATCGACATGAGCGTCGGGCCTCCGCCGCCGATCGAGAGCTTGGGGCAAGTAAGGCCGCCGCCGAGCGTCGACCCCCCGAGAAAGCCCATCTTGAAGCCGGTGACGGTAATTCCGCACTGGGCCTTGCCGATCGTGCTTTGCCAGATCTGGGTGAGTTTGTTGCAGATCTGGTTTTCGACCGCGTTCAAGAGGTTTTCCGGGTTCAGGAGATTGACGACGACGTTGAGCCCGACGCCATTGAAGAACTTGTCGAGGCAGGTGAAGTTCTTGACGCTCTGCGGCTGCGGGATGTCTGTGTCGTCGGCGTTGATGCGGGCCGTCGCGGCATTCATGCCGCTCTGGGTGATCGTCGTGCAGGTTTCGCTGCCGGCCGTTTGGGCGGAGGCAGGCAGGGCGCACGCAAGCGCGCCGGCGACGAGAAGGGCGCGAGCGAGAGTCATGCGAAGGCTCCGGCGTGTTCGCGAGCGGCGACGTCGCACGCGCGTTTCAGGGCGTACTGCCGGGGGGCCATCATGACGCGGCGGAAGAGGTTCGCTCGCGCCACGCGGTCGGCGGCCCCGGATGCAACGAGGCCCGGGGCGAGGGCGTCGGCGACGCCGGTCTCGGGCTTGTGGCGCTCGAGGAACGCCATCAGCTGCGACGATGGGAGCTGCGCCAGGATTTTCGCGATGCGGGAGCGCGCGGGCAGGCCCATGAGATATGCGGCCATGCTCTTGCGCTCGCCGTCCTCAGCCTGACGGATCGCATCGGCGAGCGCGTCGAGCGCCCTGTCGATGTCGTTTGGGGGGGAGGCGAAGGGCAGCGGTCCGGCGTCTGGGGCGTCGATCCAGTCCTGGAGCGAGGCGGGGTCGAACATCTCTACGGGTCTCCAACAGGCGTGGCATCCCGAGCCTGAGGGCCGTCTGCGCGAACAGGGAGCCGGTTTCGGCGGCGGCAATCGGATCATCGATCCGGGACGGTGGCGATCGTGACTTTCGGTCCGGCGACGCTGACGACGAGCCCGAGCGGACGCAGGGCGTCGGCGAGCGTTGCGCGCCACGGCCTGCCGCCCTTCCAGTCGACGGGCGAGTCCTGGTCGACCGCCTCGGCGAAGGCGACCTCGAACCCGGCCGGAACGATCTGGCGGACCGCGAAGCTCAGAGGAACCCGGTCGCCGAAGCCCGACAGCGCTGGTTCTGGGCGCGAGACGTTGTGGCGGGTCGGGCGGCGTTTGGGGGCTGCAAGAGCGGCGTCTGGCGCCGCCGGATCGTGTGTGGCCGGGGCGTCCGGCGCAGACAGCATGACGAACTCGGCCTTGGCCGGCCCAAACGCCAGACACATGATGATGAGAGTCACGGTCGCAGGTCGCATGTGGTCCTCCGTTCCGTGAGTCTTAGGACCCTGCGGCGCGAATGCAGACCACGTTGTATTGATTGTGATCTGGATGGACGCTTTATCAGTGTGCGGAGCGTCGGCAGATGATAGAGTGATCAGCCGACACGTTGAGTAAAAGCTCGCATTGTCAGTATGTTGAGGGGCAGAGATGGCGAAGCGGAGAACGGACGACTACGAGGACAGCGAGGAATATTACGAGTTGAAACGGGCGGTCGGAAAGCGCATCCGCGCGCTCCGAATCGAAAGGGAGCTCTCGGGGAAGCGACTCGCGGATCTGGCGCAGGTTTCATCGGTGAATTTCGGGGTCATCGAATCTGGATACGCGAATGTAACGCTCATGAGTCTGGAGAGAATCGCCAGAGCGCTTGGGGTCCCGCTTGTTGCCCTTCTGGAAGACACGCCTGGCGTGACGACGAAGGGGATCGAAGGCATGCTGGTGACGCTGAGGTCCGACCTCGATCAGGTCGGCAGGCAACTGGACTTGTGTCGGGATGAGCTTACGAAGTTGACCTCGCGGTTTGAGACCTTCGCGGAAGCGGATGAGGAAACGCGGATCCAGATCGCCAAAGCCGAGAAAGCCTCCCGGAAGTCCGAGGACAAATAGCGGCTTTCAAGTGGATACCGCTTCCGTCTCCCCTGCGACGTCCGTAGTGACATAAATATCACACTCCTCGGCGAATTTTAGCGAGCGGGACCCCGCGCGCCGCCGAACCATGGGCCCAGCTAACGTTTTATCATGTGCCAGCTCTTGCCGCGGACGTTTTGGTGAACATCATTGCACTGTTCGCTGCAAGAGGTTCGCCATGGTCGTCCTTCCCGGCTTCACGCTGTCCACCGCCTCGATCGTCACCATCGGCGCCGTGCTCTCCGAAGAATTCCGGCTTGTGCCGGCGCTCCCGAAGCTCGCCCCTTCGTCTCTGGCTGCCCCGGCCGAGCCGGTCGCGGCGAGGCCGGTCGTCGACCGGCTGCTGATCGCCATGGCGAGCGCCGGCCACAGCGTGGCGGCGCTCTCGCTCTATCTGGGCCTCGAGGAACATCTGGTCCGCGAGCGGATCGCCGCGCTCGATCTGCCCGCGGCGGCCGAAACTCCGCTCCGCCGTGTCGGGTCTGCCAATCCCTGGTCGGTCGAGGAGGTGCGCCGCCTGATCGCGCTGTGGCTCGACAACGTCTCGGTGAAGTCGATCGCCGAGGCGCTCAGCCGATCCGCGTCGAGCGTTCAGGGGAAGCGCCGCTGGCTCGGTCTGGGGTCACGGGCGCGCAACACCGTCGCCGACCGTGCGGCCGCCGAATGCCGCACGACCCCGCTCCCCTGGAAGCCCGCGCTCAACATCAAGCCGATCCTCTCGCGTCTCTGGGCGCCAAGGACGGCAAAGGGGGAGACGCCGGGCAAGGAGACCGCCGCCGGCGCTCAATGGGAGCTCGGGCGCGACGCCGAAAAGGACGATCGGTTTTCGATCCTCGGGTTCGCCGGGCTCAGCGCCGGGACGATCGCCAAGCGGATGCTGATGGAGTTCGGCGTCTATCTGACGGTCGGCGCCGTCAATTCCCGGCTGAGCCGGCTCCAGATCGTCCGCGATCGCCATGACCTCATCGATCGTTTCGACGAGGAGACGGTGCAGCGCCGCGCGGCGGAAGCGAAGCGACGGGTCGGAGCGATCTTGCGCCAGTGCGCCGAGCTTCGCCGGTCGTTCTGGTGGTCCCGCGAGATCGGCGGCAGCCGTTGGGTCTGCCGCGAGTTCCTGACAGCGCCGCGATACGCGCAGCGTCGCGCCGAACGGTCGTACTGCGACGTCACCGCGATGGCGGCTTAAGTTTCAGAACCGGTTCCGAATCGATCGCCGAGCTCGCGCGGCGGTCTTTCCAACCCCGGCTGCGCCACGATCTCGTCTTGACGGGCTCAGGGGTCGTCGACCCGCGACGCGACCATGGAGCCCTGCTCTGTCCGCTGAGGCGTGAGACCGCTCGGCGATGCACGTCCTTGTTTCCCTGAGCAGCCCTCCGCGCCCGCTGAAGAGAGGTTGCGGGGCTTACTTGCGTGCGGGCGACGACGGGACGCGCCTCACTCGACGCTTCGGCGTGAACGCAGAATCTGTTCCAGGTCGTACGCCAGGGATTGCCTTCTCCGGGCGAAAAAAACGTGATCGACTCCGTTTCTGTTCGCGCGGGGCCTCGGCACTCTGCCGAACATGGAGAACCAGCGCGCCGCCGTCGCCCGAAAGCTGT
>CAMFKX010000309.1 GCA_945957375.1 uncultured Roseiarcus sp. | reverse complement strand
GGCGCGTCCGGCGCGGGCGGCGGCGGCGATGCGGCGACCGCTTCGCGCGCGACCTCGACCGGCGGCGGCGGAGGCGCCGCCGTCGCCTTGCGCTCGACCGCCTCGACGCCGGTCGCGACCACGGAGACCCTGAGGGCGTCGCCGAGCGACTCGTCGAAGATCGCGCCGACGATGATGTTGGCGTCGTCGTCGACCTCGGCGCGGATCCGGCCGGCGGCCTCGTCGAGCTCGTAGAGCGTCATGTCGCGGCCGCCGGCGATCGAGACCAGCAGCCCGCGCGCGCTGCGGATCGAGGAATCCTCGAGCAGCGGATTGGCGATGGCGGCCTCGGCGGCGCGCAGCGCGCGTCCGGTCCCGGTCGCCTCCCCGACCCCGATCGTCGCCGGCCCCATGTCGCGCATGATCGCGCAGACGTCGGCGAAATCGAGGTTGACCAGCCCCTCCTTGATCAGAAGGTCGGCGATGCAGGCGACCCCCGACCCGACCACCTGGTCGGCGATGGTGAAGGCGTCGGCGAAAGTGGTGCGCTGGCTGGCGACACGGAACAGGTTCTGGTTCGGCACCACGATCAGCGTGTCGACCGCGGCGCGCATGGCCGCGACCCCCTCCTCGGCGATCCGCATCCGCCGGCCGCTCTCGAACTGGAACGGCTTCGTCACCACGCCGACGGTGAGGATGCCCATCTCGCGCGCCGCCCGCGCGATTACCGGCGCCGCGCCGGTTCCGGTTCCGCCGCCCATGCCGGCGGTGAGAAAGAGAAGATGGGCGCCGAAGAGATGGTCCCGGATCTCGTCGAGCGCCTCCTCCGCGGCGGCGCGGCCGATCTCGGGCTTGGCGCCCGCGCCGAGGCCTTCGGTCAGATGCAGGCCCATCTGGATGACCTGCGGAGCCCGGGAGGACGCGAGCGCCTGCGCGTCGGTGTTGGCCGCGATGAAGTCGACGCCGCGCAGGCCCGAGACGATCATGTTGTTGACCGCGTTGCCACCGGCTCCGCCCACGCCGCACACGACGATGCGAGGCTTGAGCTCCATCAGTCGCGGAGCCTCGAAACGAATCGCCATGCCCGGCCTCTCCTGCTTTGTCACGGCGAGGGTGGTCGCCGGACGCCAGTCTTGGCTTCTATGGTTAACGATCGGTTACGACGGCGCCGCGCAGCGCCGGGTGGAGGGCGTCGAGGCCGCCCTCCACGGCTTCCGCGGCGCCCGACTGACCTGCATCATCAACGAGCGGCTTGAAAGATACGACAGCGGCCGCCTTCCGGTCACAATATGTCCACGCGCCTTCCGCTCTTCCGCAGCGCCGGCGTCGCCGGAGCCCGACCGGAAACCTGGCGAACTTGCGCGCATTGCAGGGGTTTGCGGCTCCCGCGGTCGACCTCAAGTAACGTAAACACTGTCGCTTCATGACGACAATTTAGTCCATTTTAATTATTGAAATCTGCTTTATGTTGCTTGCCTTTATCATGTATACCAACTTGCTCCGTCAATATTCTCATGCTAATCGTATCTTCAGCTTGCTAAGAGTGGCTGAACAGTAGCCTGACGCAAAGCATTTTGGGCATTTTCACGATCAAGGGGGTTCCCTATGCGCTTGAAGACTTTAGCCGTCGCCGCCGCCCTGCTCGCCTCGACCGCTCTGGCGGCGCATGCGGAGGTTCGGGCGACCCAGGGGTTCGCCGATATCGGATCGCCGACCGCCGATACCGGCGACATCAACACGGCTACCGTGTTCACTCTCGGCGAGTTGTTCTCCAACCTGTCGAACAGCGGATTTCTCGCTGGCCTCGGACACCAGGATTTCGGCTCGGTGACGTTCGACACCACCGTCCCGGGCAGCCTGCAGTTTGGCAACGCGGTGTTCGGATCGTTCACGAGCACCAAATTCACCGACACGATCAACAATCCGGGCTCGCTGACCCTCTATGTCCTGGGCGACTGGAACCCGGGCGCCAGCCAATATTGCTCGGGTTCGTCCTGTCCCGTGACGACGACGCAACTGGCCAGTTTCACGATCTCCTTCACCCAGACCCCCGCGGGCTCCGGCGCGATCTCCGACTCGGCGACGTTCTCGATCCCGCCGTCGGGGGCGATCCCGGAACTGTCGACCTGGGCGATGATGGGCTTCGGCTTCGTCGGGCTCGGCTTCGCCGGCATCCGCGGCCGGCGCACCGCGACCTCGATCGCATAAGGCCATCCGAACAAAGCGACAAGGCGGCGCCCAGCGCGGCCTTGTCGCCATCTGCTAAGTTGACATTGTAATAAATACCGGTCGAGATTGCAAAGTAACCTTTCGTCTCTCTCCACTCTGACTGTAAACGCAGGCAACATTAAAACTTTTCTACGACGTGTCCATTTGGAATTGACTCCAATACTTGAATCGTTTTGGATGTCGTTGATCGACAATTGCAGCAGGGTCGCTGGACTTGGTCGGTCGTCTCGTCGACGCCGGGGGTTACAATGGACTGGAAATCTTTGGCGCTCGTCGGAGCGCTGGTGGGCGCCGGCATCCCGCAGGCTCAGGCCCAGATCGGATCGGTCGGATTCGCGGATATCGGCGCGCCCACCGCCGACGGCAGCCTCACCGGCAACATCAACACCGCCACGACTTTCAAGATCGACGACTTCATCACCACCCTGGCGACCTCCGGCTTCTTCGCCGGCATGGGCCATCAGGACATCGGTACGGTGAACTTCGACATCACGTCGCCCACCAGCCTGTCGTTCACCGACAGCGTGTTTGGTTCGTTCACCAGCACGTCCTTCATGGAGACGATCAACAATCCGGGGTCGCTGGTGATTTACGTTCTCGGCGACTGGACCCCGGGCACGCAGGGCGGCATCACCCCCGGGACCTATGCGTCCAGCCTGACGATCGCCTTCACCCAGTCGCCCGCCTTTTTCGGCTCGATTTCCGACTCGGGAAGCTTCTCGGTTCCGCCCAGCGTCATCCCGGAAACCTCGACCTGGGCGATGATGGGGATCGGCTTCGCGACGCTCGCCCTGGTCGCCTGCCGCAGCAAGAGCCAAGCGGTCGCGGTCGCCGCCTGACCGGAGTCCGCGCGCGTCCCGTGGCGCGCGCTATCCCGCGACCGCAAGATGGCCATGGAAGCGCTGGCGAAGCTCCGTCTTGAGGAGCTTGCCGGTTGCGGTGTGCGGCAGAGAGTCGACGAAGGCCACGTCCTCCGGCACCTGCCACTTCGGCAGCCTTTCCGTCAGAAACGCCAGGATCGATTCGCGCGTCGGAGCAAAGCCGACGCGCGGCTGAACGATGAGCAGCGGCCGCTCCTGCCACACCGGATGCGCCACGGCGACCACCGCCGCCTCGAACACCTCCGGGTGCGACATGGCGAGGTTTTCGATCTCGATCGATGAGATCCACTCCCCGCCCGACTTGATGACGTCCTTCAGCCGGTCGGTGAGCTGCACGTAGCCGTCGGGGTCGATCGTGGCGACGTCGCCCGTGGAGAACCAGCCGTCCTCGTCGAGGACCTGACCGCCCTCGCCCTTGAAATAGCCCGACACGATCCAGTTGCCGCGCACCTTGAGCTCGCCGACCGAGACGCCGTCATGCGGCGCCTCCCCGCCGTCCGGCCGGGCGAGCTTCAGCTCGACGCCGCAGACCTGCCGTCCCTGCTTCGCCTGTACATCCACCAGCGCCGCGCCGCTCATGCCGTCGTGCTTGGCGAGCGGCGCGCCGACGGTAACGATCGGACTCGTCTCGGTCATGCCCCAGGCGTGAAGCAGGAACACGCCGAGAAGCTCGTGGAACTTCTCGATGATCGCGCGCGGCGGCGCCGAGCCGCCGCACAGCACCGTCTTCAGCCGCAGCCGGCCGAGGTCGAGGCTGGCGCGGTTCGCCTCGAT
Source organism: uncultured Roseiarcus sp. (assembly GCA_945957375.1). GTDB lineage: Bacteria > Pseudomonadota > Alphaproteobacteria > Rhizobiales > Beijerinckiaceae > Roseiarcus. Next base: position 2,277 of record CAMFKX010000309.1, on the reverse strand, counting down.
CCAGGTGAGGAAGTTCAGCCAGACCGTCGGCACGCCGCCGGACTTGGTGCAGCCTTCGTCGACCAGCAGGGCGAACAGGCTCTCCGGATCGAGCCTCGGCCCCGGCAGGACGAGCTTCATGCCGCACATCGCCCCGGAGAACGGCACGCTCCAGGCGTTGGCGTGGAAGAGCGGCACCACCACCAGAAACGAGTCGCGACCGGAGAGCCCGAGGCCGTCGACGGCGCAGGCGGCGAAGGCGTGCAGGACGGTTGAGCGATGGCTGTAGAGCACGCCCTTCGGGTTGCCGGTCGTGCCGGAGGTGTAGCACAGCGTCGAGGCGGCGTTCTCGTCGAGCGGCGGCCAGGAATAGTCGGCCGACGCCGCCGCGAGCAGCTCTTCATAGACGAGCAGGTTGTCGACCTTCACGTCCGGGAGGCCGGCGCGGTCGCTGAGCGACACCCAGCCGCGCACCTGCGGAAGGCGCGGGGCCAGCGCCTCGACCAGCGGCGCGAACACCGGGTCGAAGAACACGTAACCGTCTTCGGCGTGGTGCATGATGTAGGCGAGCTGATCGGGGAACAGGCGCGGGTTGACAGTGTGCAGCACCCGGCCCGAGCTGGTCACGCCATAATAAAGCTCGAGGTGACGAAAGCCGTTCCAGGCCAGCGTCGCGACGCGGTCGCCCTGCGCGATTCCGAGCGCGTCGAGCGCGTTCGCCAGCCGCTTCGCCCGCGCCGCGACCTCGGCGTAGTTGGTCCGGTGGATCGCGCCTTCGGGGTCGCGCGAGACGATCTCCCGCTCGCCGTGCCATTGCGCGGCGTAGTCGACGAGGGTGGAAATCAAGAGCGGTCGCTGCTGCATCAGGCCGAGCACGGGCATCCTCCCCAAAGGGGCGCTCCTTCGACCGGCGGCGAAGTTCCCGGTCGCGGTCGCCCTCGACCGAGAGCTTACCGAACCGCCCGCCGTTGGCAATGCGCCGCCGACGCCGGCCTGCTCGCCGGGAACCCCGGCCGCGGCCACGCGTTTGCGCCTCGCATAAGGAGGCCCCGCATGGACGAGAAACGTGACGAAGCCGGGACGCAGAAGGTGTTCGACCTCATCGAGAGCATCCACGTCGCCCAGATGGTGACGGCGGACGGCGACGGCCGCCTGCACGGCCGGCCGATGGTCGCGCGCGTCGACAAGCCGGCGGACGAATTGTGGTTCTTCACCTCCGCATCCTCGGGCAAGATCGAGGAGATCGCCGGCAGTCCGGAGGTTCTGCTCGTCTATTCCGACCCGTCGCGCCAAAATTACGTGAACGTCGAGGGCAAGGCGGAGGTCGTGCGCGACGCGCAGAAGGCGAAGGATCTGTGGAGCGAGCCGGTGCGCGTGTGGTTCCCCAAGGGGCCGACCGATCCGGACCTGACCCTGATCCGGGTCCGCATGCGCGAGGCGACCTACTGGGACGCGCCGTCGAGCGCGTTCGTGACCGCCTACGGCTATGCCAAGGCGGTGACGACCGGCGAGCGGCCGAACCCGGGCGACAGCGGGCGGGTCCAGATGGACTGAACGGCGCGATGCGCCGCATCTTCGCCGCCGTCGGCCTTGTCGTCGTCCTGCTCGCCGCCTGGTGGGGCTGGGCGCTGTCCGACGTCCATGCGCTTGCCGCGGCGGCGCGCGAAGGCGACGCCGCTACGGTGATGCGGCGGGTCGACCTGCCGGCGTTGACCCGTTCGTTGGCCGGGCAGATCGCCAAGGCATGGCTGGAAGAGAACCCGCAGTTCAAGACCCTGCCGCCGGCTGCGCGGACCTTTGTCGGGGGCGCCGGCGCCGGCGCCGTCGCGAGGGCGTTGCAGGCGATGCTCACGCCCGACATCGTGACCGCAGTTCTCGCCGGAAATGCCCCCGGCGCAGGCCCGCCCGCCGCGTGGCGGATGCCGCCGCTCGAGGACGCGCTGCGGGGAGGCGCCGCGTTGCTGAGCCGGACGGGTTTCGACGGTCCGCTGAGCTTCGTGGTCGGCCTCGCCGACGCAGAAGGTCGCTACGCCGCGCGTTTCCGCCTCAGCGGCGGCGTGTGGAAGCTCTCCGGCGTCGACGCGCCCGAGGCGGTCGGCGCCCGCCTCCTGCACGAAGTCGCCTCGCGGATCGGCGCACAGGCGGGAGGCGGGTAGCGCGTCAGGCGCCGCTATTGCGGACGCATGCTTTCGGCGACAACGACGGCGCTCCCTACCCCTCGAACCGATTGTTCTTCGGGAACCCCTTCGGCGGAAGCCTGCCCGCTTCCGCCCGGTCGCCGATCCACTCCTTCAACTC
>CAMFKX010000308.1 GCA_945957375.1 uncultured Roseiarcus sp. | reverse complement strand
CACCGGACTTGAGCTGCTGGAGCAGCGGCGGCGGCACGTGGTCGATGCCGCAGGTGACGATGATCTTGTCGAACGGGCCGTTCTCCTGCCAGCCGTAATAGCCGTCCGCGGGCTTCGAGGTGATCGCGCCGAACTCGTTGTAGCCGTCCTTGATCAGGCCGTCGTAGATGCCGCGGGTGCGCTCGGCGAGCGGCTTGATGATCTCGATCGTGAACACCTTGTCGGTGAGGTGCGACAGATAGGCCGACTGGTAGCCCGACCCGGTGCCGACTTCGAGCACCTTCTCGCCCTGCTTGGGATCGATGGTCGAGGTCATGCGGCCGACGATGTGCGGGCCGGAGATCGTCACGCCGTAGCCGATGTCGAGAAAGGCGTGGTCGTAGGCGCGGCCGAGGTTCTGCTGCAGCACGAACTTTTCGCGAGGGGTGAGCAGGAAGGCGCGCTTGTGACGGTCGTTGAGCAGGTCCTCGTTGCGCACCATCGCCTCGAAGCGGTCGAAGCGCTCGGCGAGAAACTTCGGATCCTCGCCGCGCTGGGCGACGCCCCAGGCGATGAACTTCTCCTTGCTGTCCATCGGCGGGTTGAGGTCCAGCGTGTACGGCGTCGGCACGTTCGCCAACGCTGCGCGGGCCAGGCCGGCCGCGCCCAACAGACCGGCCGCGCCGGCAAGAAATTCACGTCTACGCACCGAATGCCTCCTCGATAACGCGCGTCCCTTACCATGAGGCCGGCGCAAAAGGCGACCGGAAAGCGCACGGACTTGCCGGCGTTACGACTCAAGGCCGCGACGCCCCGGCACGCCCAGTGTCGGAAAAAAACGGCCGCGCGGAGGCGGCCGCGTGTCGCGCCGAAGGCGAAGCGTCCCGTCAGCGCGCGGCCGGGTTCTTCGCCCATTCGGCGAGCGAGCGGTGGCGATGCACGGGCGCGTAGGCGAGCGCCGAATGCGACGCGTGGCGCGCGTGCGCCGTCTGAAGGTCGGGCGAGCCGGTGATGCGGATCACCGCGCCTTGCGACTGGACCATGGCGAACAGCGCCGCGGCGTGCGCGGGCGACAGCCGTACGCAGCCGTGCGAGGCCGGGCTGCCGAGCGCGCCGACCGCGTTGGTGCCGTGGATCGCGTATTGCCCGTAGAAGAAGATCGCGTGCGGCATCGGCGCGTTGTTGTACTTGGCCGAATGAACCATCGCGTACATCGCATGCGGGCGAAACACGCCGTTAGGGGTCCGATGGCCCTCGCGGCCGGAGGAGATCGGCCAGACGTAGCTTTGGCCCGAACTCGAGCGGACGTTCATGGACTGCGAAGAGAGGTCGACGTCGATCGAGACGACCGCGAAGGCGCGCGACTGCGCGCCGAGCAGAAGGCCGAAAGCCAAAAGGATCTTGATGAAGACGCGCATCGATCGCTCCCCCAAAAGCGCCGGCCCGAGCCGCGCGAGCCGCGTGCGCCGCAATTCATGGCGCCGTTAGGGCAATTGCGCAATCGTGGTCCTGCAGGGTCTCGGCGCTGCCGCCGCCTTCGAGGGAAAAAACGTCGGCGAGCAGAATGAAGCCCGGCTTGCCGTCGAAATCGGCGCCGACCACGCCGAGGCTCATCGCGCCCATATGCGCCCCCGCGTCGGGGACGCCGTCGGCGACGAGGCGCAGGAGCGGCTCGCTCGCGGACAGGTCGTTCGACGCGAGTCGCCGCGCGAAATAGCTCCGGCCGGCCAGCGCGATCGTCATCGGCCGCCACTGATCGTCGAGGCTCGCCTTATAGCCGTCGAGCGCCTTGGCGACGTCGGCGCGGACACAGTCGACGTGCACGTGCAGTTGATCCTGGCTGCGGGCGTATTGCGAATTGATCGCGAGCGAGAGGGCTTCGCGCGGCAGCGGCTTGCCGAGGCGGGCCTCGACCCGCGCCTTCGCGGTCCAGCCGTCGGAGAAGGCGGGCGGCGCATTGGGGGCGAGCATCTGCGGGTCCTCGACCCCGGTGATCCTTCGGGTCGGGATCGCCAGCATCTGGGCGACGCCGACGCGGTCCTTTAGGATCGCCACACCCTCGGCGGGGCTGCCGTTCAAATCGATCGCCTCGCACGGCTTCGGCCCCTGCCCGGCCTCGAAATGGGGAACGCAGCCGTCGTGGACGATACGCCAGAGGGCGTTCGGGTCGGCGTGGGCGGGCGCGGCGCAAAGTCCAGAAAGCGCGTAGCCGAAAAGCAGCGCCGCACACGCCGAAGGACGTCCGACAGAAGCCTTCAAAACGCGATCCATAGGCTCAGTCCCAGGCGCGATCCGGCATTTCCGGCGGTTCGCGAACTTGAATGTCGGTCGGCTTGGGCATGGCGCGCAACGCCGCCACCATTTCCCGCAGGTTCTGCGCCGGGTGAGGTTCGAGTTCGACGTCGTTGAGGGGAAAGGAACGGAGGCGGTTCGCCCGCGCCTGATCGAGAGACGCTCCGCCATCGTTCTCGACAGCTTCAGCGACGATCGCCCTCAACTCGGCGGCCATCGATCGCCGATTTCGGGCGGCGCGCAGGCGCAGCCACTCTTTGACCTTCGGGTCAATATTACGGATCGTAACGTTGGGCATGAGCGGGACTGGCTCTCCCTCGAATTAGCCTCAGACCAGTTGAGGGAGAACCCGGCGCCGCGTCAATACCCGCATATACCAAGAACCGAAGTCACATATGAATCGCCCGCTTGTCGACCGCCATCGCCGCCTCCTTCACCGCTTCCGACATGGTCGGATGGGCGTGGCAGGTGCGGGCGAGGTCCTCGGCCGACCCGCCGAACTCCATCAGGACGCAGGCCTCGTGGATCATCTCGCCGGCGCCGAAGCCGACGATGTGGGCGCCGAGCAGCTTGTCGGTCGCGGCGTCGGCGAGGATCTTCACAAAGCCGTCGGTGTGGCGCATGGCGCGCGCGCGGCCGTTGGCGGTGAAGGGAAACTTGCCGACCTTGTAGGCGACGCCGGCGGCCTTGAGCTCTTCCTCGGTCTTGCCGACCGAAGCGATCTCGGGGTTCGTGTAGACGACGCCGGGAATGACGTCGTAGTTCACGTGGCCGGCCTGCCCGGCGAGCATCTCCGCAACCGCCACGCCCTCGTCTTCCGCCTTGTGCGCCAGCATCGGCCCGCGGATCACGTCGCCGATCGCGTAGACGCCGGGCACGTTGGTGGCGAAGTGGGAATCGACCACGATCATGCCGCGGTCCATCGCCACGCCCTGCGCCTCGAGGCCGAGGTTCTGGGTGTAGGGGCGGCGGCCGATCGCGACCAGCACGACGTCGGCGTCGAGCACCTTCGCCTCGCCGCCGGCGGCGGGCTCGATCGTCGCCTTGACGCCCGCGCCGGCCTTCTCGACCTTGGTGACCTTGTGGGCCAGGTGGAAGGCGAAGCCCTGCTTTTCGAGCAGGCGCTGGAACGACTTGGCGACGTCGGCGTCCATGCCGGGCAGGATGCGGTCGAGGAACTCGACCACGGTCACCTCGGCGCCGAGCCGGCGCCAGACCGAGCCCAGCTCGAGGCCGATCACGCCGGCGCCGACCACGATCAGCTTCTTGGGAACCTTGGGCAGGCTGAGGGCGCCGGTCGAGGACACGACGCTCTTCTCGTCGATCTCGACGCCGGGAAGCTTGGCCACGTCCGAGCCGGTGGCGATCACGATCGCCTTGGTTTCGAGCACCTTCTCGTTGCCGTCTTCGCCCTTGACCACGACCTTGCCGGGCGAGCGGATCGAGCCCTCGCCGGTGAAGGCCTCGACCTTGTTCTTCTTGAACAGGAAGGCGACGCCGTTGACGTTGGCCGCGACGGTCTCGTCCTTGTGCTTCATCAGCGCGGCGTGGTCGAGCTTGGGCGCGCCGACCACGACGCCGAGCGGCGCCATGCCGTGCGCGGCCTCCTCGAACATTTCCGAAGCGTGCAGCAGCGCCTTGGACGGGATGCAGCCGATGTTGAGGCAGGTGCCGCCGAGGGTCTTGCGCTTCTCGACCACGGCCACTTTCAGCCCGAGCTGGGCGGCGCGGATTGCACAGACGTAGCCGCCGGGGCCGGCGCCGATGACGACCAAATCATAACTCATTGAGGTTTCTCACTTATTGGAGCGCCGCCAGTCGCGACGGCGCATTCAGAACCATCCCGCCAGTCGTCCGAGCATGCCGAGGATAGCGACGATCGACACGCCCCAGACGAGCGAGCGGACGATGGTGATGTTGAATAGGTAGAGCGGCAGATAGACGATGCGGGCGACGATCCAAACCGTCGGCCAAATGCCGCCCGAGACGTGGAGCGCGATGAAGGCGAGGTCGAGCGCTGCGAAGGCGGGGAAGGTTTCAAGATAGTTGGCGAGCGCCCGCGTCGCGCGGCCGTAGAGGAGGCCAATGGGCGCGAGCGGCTTGTCGCGCGAGCTCAGGAGATAGGGAACCGTCAGCGCGCCCTGCGCCGTTCCCGCCTGGGCGAAGACATGAAGGATCAAGAGCAGGACGCTCAGTTCGAGACACGCGAGTTCGCTCATGATCCCCGCCACTCATGCCGACCGGATGGAAAGGCGGTCGTGCGGACGACAATCACCCAGGCCGACACCTCGTCCTCTTCCGCGAGGCGGATTGCGCGGCCGAACGAATCGTCACCGTCACCGGCAATGTTCGGATCAGTCGCGAGCATGGCGCCGCTTTGCCGCCGCCCGTAGCGCCGCGTCGATCTCATCGTCGCTCAGCGCCCTCTTGACGTGTTTGGCCAAACATCCATGCGTCTCGTCGTAGGTCGTCGCCGGAAATGCGCGCTCGACCCGCGGCCGCGGTGCTCCGGAGGCGGGTTCGACGACCGTTCGGACGCGGGAACCCCTCCGCTTCTGATCGCGGAGTTCGCGCATTGGCCCGAGCCTCAGGTCTTTCCGATCGCACCGGCGCGTCATTGCTCAGCTTGCCAGTCGAAGAAGCGCCGCCTGGCGCTCGGCGCGTCGCCTCAGCGAATCGGCCCCGAAGTCGATTTCGTCCCCGTCGTCGTCCAGCCAGAAGATCGAATGTCCGTGGTCCGACACCTGTACGCCGTCGAACCGGGACGGCGATTGCCTCAGGAACCCGAACATCTCTCCCTCGGATATGACCGGCCGCAAATCCACGACGCCTTCGTGTCCGTCCATCCAGGCGACCTTGACGACGCCGAAAAGGACGGGCTCCACCGACTTGATCCGAGTGATGTCGCTCACGCCAGTTTCTCCGGCTTGCGGCCAGCTTCGATGGCGGCCCACGCCCGCATCAAGCCGTCGCGATTGCCTGCGGTCCATGTCAAGACCGTGTTCAGTTTGCTCTGCGGCAGCGACCCTCGCAAGACCTTCGGCGGATCGATACAGATCTGTGCGACGAATTCCGCGAAGACCGCATGAAAATGCGGCGGCGGATGCTCGTCGGGGTAGAACTGGATCTTCACTCCGTCGACGAACGCCACCGTGGGCACGGCCTTCTCCTCGAGATTGCGCCGCACCCATCGGCGGCGAAGCCTGGCTCACAGATCGAGCACGAGCCGCGCCGGATCCTCGAGCGCCTCCTTGACCCGCACCAGGAACGTCACCGCCTCCTTGCCGTCGACGACGCGGTGGTCGTAGCTCAGCGCCAGATACATCATCGGCCGGATCTCGACCTTGCCGCCGATCGCGATCGGGCGGTCCTGAATCTTGTGCATGCCGAGGATGCCCGACTGCGGCGCGTTGAGGATCGGCGTCGACATCAGGGAGCCGTAGATGCCGCCGTTGGTGATGGTGAAGGTGCCGCCCTGCAGTTCTTCGAGCTTGAGCTGGCCGTCGCGCGCGCGCTTGCCGAAATCGGCGATCGCCTTCTCGATGCCCGCGACCGAGAGCTGGTCGCAGTCGCGCACCACCGGCACGATCAGACCCTTGTCGGTGCCGACCGCGATGCCGACGTGGTAATAGTTCTTGTAGACCAGGTCCGCGCCGTCGATCTCCGCGTTGACCGCGGGAATCTCCTTCAGCGCCTGGACGCAGGCCTTCACGAAGAAGCCCATGAAGCCGAGCTTGGCGCCGTGCTTCTTCTCGAACGCGTCCTTGTAGCGCGAGCGCATCGCCATGACCTCGCTCATGTCGACCTCGTTGAAGGTCGTGAGCATGGCGGCGGTGTTCTGGGCGTCCTTCAGGCGGCGGGCGATGGTCTGGCGCA
>CAMFKX010000307.1 GCA_945957375.1 uncultured Roseiarcus sp. | reverse complement strand
CGTCGGCAGCGTCAGATGTGTATAAGAGACAGCGATGGATCCACCGCCTGCGGCGGGAGCCGGGCGACCGGACCCGGAGGACGAGCCTGCGCCCGCGCCCGAGCCGCCCGCCTGGGCGGCGCCGGCGTGGGAGGCCCCCGCGCTCCAGGATCGGGCGGAGGCGACGCTCGACGCGATCGGGGCGCCGACGCCGGCGGTCGAGGATCTGGAGCCCGAGGACGACGAGCCGGCGGCGAGCAGCGCATTGGAGGCGGTTGCGGAGCCGGCGAAGCCGGGAGCGCAACCCATTCCTGTCGCGAGAAAGTCGAAGAAGCGGCGGTCCCGGAGATAGCGGTCCGCGCCTTGCCCGACCGCTCTGCGCACGGCGGGGAGCGGGCCAACCCTCGCGTCGCCAGCCGCGAGTCGTCCTTGGTTTTGCGCCCGCCAACCCCTAAGCTGTCGCGATCCGATCAGGAGAGGTCCATGGCGAGCAAGGCGAAGAGCGAGGCCAAGTCGGCCGACCCCCGGGGCAAGATCGTCGACGCGCTGATGGCGCTCGCGGCCCAGCGACGTTTCGAGGACATCACGATTCGCGACATCTGCCGCGAGGCCGGCGTTTCGCTCGCCGACTTCCGCGATTCGTACCCCTCCAAGGGCGCCGTTCTCGCCGGCTTGTCGCGACGCATCGACCGCGCCGTGCTGTCGGAGGAGGTCGACGATCTCGCCGACGAGAGCCCGCGCGAGCGGTTGTTCGACATTCTGATGCGCCGCCTCGAGGCGATGGCGCCCTATCGCGACGGCTTGCGCGAGATCGGCGCCTGGCTGCGCCGGGACCCGGCTGGGGCGCTGTCGATGAACCAGTTCGTGCTCAATTCGATGCGCTTCATGCTGGAGGCCGCGGGAGTCGAGCTCGAGGACGGGACGGCGGGAGCGATCAAGCTGCAGGGCCTGGCGCTCGCTTGGGCGCGCATCGTCGGCGTCTGGCTCGACGACGACGACCCGGGCCTGTCGAAGACGATGGCGGAGCTCGATCGGGAGCTGACCCGGGGCGAACGGGCGGTCGCCGGGGTCGATCGGCTGAACACGTTCGCCGCGCCCTTCCGCGCCCTCGCTGAGGCGGCGTTCGACGCCGGACGCCGGCTGCGCGGCGAGCCGCCGCGCCGGGCGAAGAGACCCGACGACGGCGAGTTCGAATCGGGCCTGGACACCGACGCGCCGGCTCCGTGACGGCGCGCGGCGACGATGGTGAACAGACTCTCGACGATTCGAATTTGATCGATCCCGTTCGGCCTTCGCTCGCCAAGAGGGCCGAAGTCCTCGCTGAATCAAGTCGTTAAGCCGCGCTTCACCACGCGCTTTAGCGAATTGGGCACGGTCGGCGCGCCATGGTTGCGCCATGATCAGCCACACCGGGACCATAAACGTGATGTCGCCTTCGAGAGCCGCTCCCGTTCGGATCGAGGCGGGCGATCCCCGCTCCGACGACCGCCGCCGCGTGGTCGAAGTGACGCGCGACGGGGTGACGATCCGACGCGCGGTCGCGGGCGTCGCGATGGCCGTTCGGGTGGATGCGCGCGCGTTTCGCGGCGTGGCGTTGCGGATCGCCGGGTTCGAGGACGGCCGCTTCCGCTACGAGCTGAGCCTCGCCCATCAGGACCCGGACCTTTCCGTCCCGCTCGGCGGCGGCGGCGATCTCGTCGCCGTCGAGACGCAATGGCGGGCCTGGGTCGCCTTTCTCGGCCTGCCGGCCCTGGCGGGCCGCGGCGGCGCGACGGACGCCGCGGTCGATCTCGATGCGACCGAGCTTCCCCGGCGCCGTCCCTGCGCCCGGCGGCGCGGTCACGCCCTGAGGCTGCGGCGCCCGAACTTTCTCAGGCGGCGAGGGTGCGGAGCGATTTCCGCCGGCCGGATCGGCGACGTCCACGCTGCGACGGCGCGTCCGGGCCGGACCGGGGACAGCTGAGCCGGATCGCGTTCAGGCGGCGAGGTCGACTTTCGCGTTCGCCCTGACGAGGGAAGCGAGAAAGGCTTCGCCGCGCGCGATCGACCATGCGAGATCCGGCGCGAATTCGCCGGTGGTGAGCCCGAGGCCGCGCGCGACCGCGGCCAGGCCGATGTCGCGATGAATGCGGGCGAGGATCGAACCGGTCTCGCCGCGCGGGACCGCATCGGGGATCGCGTCGAAATCGTGCCGCACCGCCACCCTCCCAAAAGAAACCGGACGCGCTCGGCGCGCCTGGCGTTTCAACTTGAGAGAAAGCCATTAAAGGGGACTTAACGCTGACGTTTCGCGCGCCGCCGCCCTTGCCGCGACCGGAGGTCCATTGCCGTCCGCCCCACCCGCCGACATCGTCGGCGTGCTGTTCGACAAGGACGGCACGCTGATCGACTTCCACCTCACCTGGGGTCCGACGGTCCACGCCATGATCACAACGCTTGCGGCCGGCGATCCGGGGCTGATGGCGGCGCAGGCCGAAGCGCTGCATTTCTCGCTCGCCGACCGCCGCTTCCACGCCACCTCGCCGCTGGTGGCCGGTTCGACCGCCGATTACGGCCGGCGCTGGGCGGATGCGCTCGGGCGGGACGACCTGGACGTGCTGAAGGCGGAGATCGACGCGCTGTCGGCCTCGGAATCGCTGAAGGCGCTGACGCCGATCGCAGAGCCTCAGGTCGTTTTCGCGGCGCTGCGGGCGATGGGCCTGCGGATCGGCGTCGCGACCAACGACTCCGAGCGCAGCGCGCGCCGCCAGATCGAAGCCCTGGGGATCGCGCCGCACGTCGACTTCGTCGCCGGCTATGATTCCGGGCACGGCGGCAAGCCGGACCCCGGCATGGTGCTCGCCTTCGCCCGATGGCTGGGCGCGCCGGCCTCGCGGATCGCGATGGTCGGCGACTCGCTGCACGATCTCGCCGCGGCGCGCGCGGCGGGCGCGGTGGCGGTGGCGGTCCTGTCGGGCCCCGCCGACCGGGCGGCGCTCGAGCCGCACGCCGATTTCGTCATCGCCCATATCGGCGACCTGCCGGATCTGTTGTCCGGGGCCGCTCAGACGCGATAGTTCGCCCCCCTGCGGCCGAATGTCCCGGCGACGCCGCGGCCGGCGCGTTGCCTCGCGCGCCCGGCGGCGCTACGAAGCGGTTCCCGTTCGGCCGCCTGCGGAGGTACGGCCCCACTCATGGCTCCCGAGATCTCGACGCTTCTGGGCGGGCTTCTCCTCGGTCTGGCGAGCAGCCTGCATTGCGCTGGAATGTGCGGCGCGATCGCGTCGAGCCTGATGTTCGCGTTCTCGCCCGGCGAAAGCGAGAGTGGGCGGCTGCGCGCGCTGCTGGCGGCGCATGCCGGGCGGGTGCTCATGTACGTCGCCGCCGGCGCCGTGCTCGGCGCGCTGGGCTCGACGATTTACGGCGCGTTCGACCGCTCGAGCGGCTTTCTCGTCATGCGCTGGGCGGCCGCGGTCGCGCTCGGCTGGATCGGGCTTTCGGTCGCGGGCTTCGCGCCGTCGCTCGCCGTCCTCGACCGGTGGGCGGGGCCGATCGTCGGCCGGCTGCGCTTCGCCTCGGCCGCGCCGGCGGCGGGCGCGGCGGGCGCGTTCGCCTCGGGCCTCCTCTGGGGACTGCTGCCGTGCGCGATGGTCTACGGCGCCCTGTTCTACGCCATGCTGACCGGCGACGCGCTGCGCGGCGGCGCGGTGATGGCGGCGTTCGGTCTCGGCACGCTGCCCTCGGTGACGGCGGTGGCGCTCGGCCTGTCGCGGTTTCGCCGGCTGGCCCACACGCCCAACGCCCGCGTCGCGGTCGGAATCGGCATCGTCGCGCTCGCGGCCGCGAGCGTCGCCGCCCCGGCCATGACGATCGGCGGGTTCTGCCTCAACTGACGACGGCGCGCACCCGCGGGGAGGGCGCGGCCCGTTCGAACCTCGGGCGGGGCTGCTGCGCCGTCGCCCGCAGGTAGAAGCTCTGCAGGACCGCCGCGCAGGCGACCAGAATGAAGAACAGCGTCTGGTTTTCGCGTTGCGACAGGAAGAAGCGGTAGGACGCGAACGCCGTGATCGCGCACGCTACGCCGGCGGCCAGCGGGCCGCCCTGCGTGCGGTCGCGCAGATACTGCCGCGAGCCGAACCAGGCGGCGACCACGGCCGTCCCGAAATAGAACAGGACGGACGGCAGGCCGGTCTCCACCACCAACGAAAGCAGGAAGCTGTCGACGGACAGGGGCGAGTTCGGCGACGAGCGATAGCCGACGATGGCGCCGGACAGTCCGAAGCCGTGGCCGGTCACCGGATTGGCGAAGATTTTCGGCATGGCCATCATCCACTCGTCGATGCGCGCCTGATTGCTGGAATCGCCTTCGGCGCCGGCGAAGATGATATTGTTGATGCGACGCACGAAAAGAATGGCGGCGGTGACGAGCGTCATGCCCGACCCCGCCATAATGGCGAAGATCGGCCCGGCAAGGCTGCGCGGCGCGATCAACGTCGACCGGACCACGTACAAGGTCACGAACATCCCGCCGGCGATCAGGAAGGACAGATATCCTCCGCGCGAGCCGGATGCGTAGATCCCGGCGAAACAGGCGACGATGGTGGCGGCGCCGAGCGCCTTGCTGCGCCAGGACCCGCCGTGGAACAGATAGATCGCGCCGAGGGGCGCGATCATCGCCTCGAACTCCGCGAACGACAATGCCGTGGTGAACAGCGACGACGCCCGATACTGCCCATTGCGCATGGGCAGCGTGTTGAACATTGCGTACAGCTCCGGATTGTTCGAGGCAAGATTGTCGGACACGAACTTCGGCATCAGCATCACGTAGGTGTGCCGGCCGAGAAACGGTTCCGCGATCCCCATCAGGGAGACGAACAGACCGCAGACGCAAATGACGCGGAGCAGCAGATCCGCATCCTTGTTGTCACGAATGACGTAAATGACCGCGATGAACGGGATGTACCACTCCAATATCGAGTCCGAAAGGCTGCTCAACGAAGTAAACGGACTGATCGAGGTGAAGATCGAGGCGACGATCATGAACAGGAAGCCGGCGATGCACACGAACAGCAGCTTGTTCTCCCGGATCACGTCATGCACGCGCTGCCGCACGGCCTGTGAGCTCGAATAGGCGACGGCGAACACCATGATCAGCAGCAGCGTGAAAAAACGCCGCGCCGAAATCCAGGGCGTGCCGGGAAGCTGGAGCGCGTAATAGTTGGGAATGGCGATATCGACGATCACCAGCGCGAAGCACAGCTTCCGAATCAGTTTGTCCGAAGGCGGGCGGCTTTCCGGGAGCACCCACAAAAGGATAAGGACGAACACCGCGATGATGCCCGCCAGCCCCAGCGGCGGGAGCGTCACCGAGGCGAAGCCGACGATCGATCCCATCAGGATCGCGAGGAAAGCCCACGCCAGGACGATTAGCAGCCGCCCGGCGATCCCGGGGAGGGCGGCGAGCGCCAGCCGGGTCTCGCCGCGCGCGGTGGTGAAGAAATGCGTCATCGATCCCCGATTGGCGCTCATCTGGTCAGATCCTCGCGCAGCCGCGCCGGAGGGCGTCAGGCGGTCCGGGGGCGTTATCGCCGATCAAGGTCCCGGTTGTCCAAGATTAATGCCCCGCCCGCGCCGCAACGGCGTCGCCCGCCGCGGAGGCGGACTGTAGCGCCTCGGGCGCGCCTCAAACTGACCACGCTCGCCGCGGCGCCCCGTCGTGCGGCCGCTATCCCGGACCGCCGGCGCCCGCGGGCGCCGCCCGCGCGGCGCGAAAGGCCGCCACGAACTCGGCCATGGCGTTTGCGTCCATGTCGGACACCGCGACATAGGAAAGACCGGCGTCGCGCCAGCGCGCGACTTGATAGCCGTCGACGGCGGCGATGCGCTCCTCGTCCCCGGCGCCGGGCGCGGCGCGCGGCAATTCGGTCACGGCGACCCGGTGCTCGTTGTGACGGTAGACGAGCGTCGGGACCGGGGCGCGGTCGACGATCGCGACGCGGCCGCCGGCGAGCGGGAACCCCTGCGGCGCGAGGTCGACGATGGCGGCGCTGACGGTGGTGCGCGCCGCGAGCCACGGCTTGACCGTGTGCCGGTCGGACGAGGCGACGTCGAACGGCTGGCCGGCCAATTCGGCGCGGGCGAAATCGGCGACGAGGCCGGCGGAGACCGATGCGGCGGGACCGGGCGCGCGCAGAACCGTCAACCCGACCCCGGCGGCGAAGCCGAGGGC
>CAMFKX010000306.1 GCA_945957375.1 uncultured Roseiarcus sp. | reverse complement strand
GCGCCGGCCGGCGTCGGGTGAAGGCCGTCCGGCTGGTTCAGCTTCGGATCGCCGGCGACGCCTTCGAGGAAGAACGGATAAAGGACCACGCCGTATTGCGCGGCGAGGGCCGGGTAGATCGCATCGAACGCCCGGTCGTAGTCCGCGCCGAGATTGGGCGCGGCGCGCATGCCGGCGAGCAGCGTCGGCAGATGCGCCGCTTTCGCCCGGTCGAGGATGGCGGCGAGCGTCGCCTTGGTCCCGTCCGGCGGCAGGCCGCGCAGCATGTCGTTGGCGCCCAGTTCGACGATCAGCGCGTCGGCGTCCGCCGGCACCGCCCAGTCATAGCGCGCGAGCCCGTCCGCCGCGGTGTCGCCCGAGACGCCCGCGTTGACCACTGTGACGTCATGGCCCTTCGCCCTGAGCGCCGCCTCGAGCTGGTCGGGAAACGCCTTGCCGGCCGGGACGCCGTAGCCGGCGGTGAGGCTGTCGCCGAGCGCGACCAGTTTCAACGCGCGGGCCGAGGCGGGGGCGGCGAAAAGAAGCGTCAGGAGGATCACGAAGCTCGCGACGTCGCGCCATCCCTTCTCCCCTTGCGGGAGAAGGTGTCGCCGAAGGCGACGGATGAGGGGTCGCCGCCGGTCCTCGGCGGGATGCGCGCCCACGTCGAAACTGCAGACGCGTCTCGCCTGGCGCTTCGCGCCGGACCCCTCATCCGGCCGGCCGCCGCCGGCCCGCAAGGGGAGAAGGGCGAGCGCCGCCTGCGTTACGGTCATGTCGCCCACTTTTGCACCGCGCCGCCAATGACCATATGAGGACCGCCCCGCCTTCAGGATTTCCGACACGATGAATTTTCCCGCAGTCGCGATGCGCGGCGTCGATCTCAGCCTCGGCCGAGGCGCCGCCCGGGTGCATATATTGCGCGACGTCGGCCTGACAATCGCGCGGGGCGAGGCGGTCGGCATCGTCGGCGCGTCCGGCTCGGGCAAGTCGACGCTGCTGATGATCATGGCCGGCCTCGAACGCCCCGATCGCGGCGACGTCCGGGTCGACGGCGTCGCGCTCGGGACCTTGAGCGAGGACGCGCTCGCCCGCTTCCGCGGCGCCCGCATCGGCATCGTGTTCCAGTCCTTTCATCTCATCCCGACCATGACCGCGCTGGAGAACGTCGCCGCGCCGCTCGAACTCGCCGGGGCGAGGGACGCCTTCGCCCGCGCCCGGGAGGAGCTCGCGCTCGTCGGCCTCGCCGAGCGCGCGAGCCATTATCCGGCGCAGCTTTCCGGCGGCGAGCAGCAGCGCGTGGCGCTCGCCCGGGCGCTTGCGCCGAAACCCTCGCTGTTGATCGCCGACGAGCCGACCGGCAATCTCGACGAGGCGACCGGCCGCGCGATCATGGACCTGATGTTCGAGCTGCCGGCGCGGCTCGGGGCGACGCTGGCGCTCGTCACCCACGATGCGGCGCTCGCGGCGCGCTGCGACCGGGTCATCCGGATGCGCTCGGGCATGGTCGAGGACGCAGCCCTGGTCCCGGCATGAACGCGCCTTTCACGCCGCCGGCCGTCCGCCGGACGCCGGTGCTGCGCTTTGCCCTGCGAGACCTGCGCGGCGGCCTCGCGGGCTTGTGGATCTTCCTCGTCTGCATCGCGCTCGGCGTCACCGCCATCGTCGGCGTCGAGAGTCTGGCGCGCGCGCTCGAGGGCGGCCTCGCCCGGCAGGGGCGGGTGATTCTCGGCGGCGACGCATCCTTCTCGCTGATCCATCGCCGGCTCGCGCCGGACGAGCAGACCTTCCTGGAAAAGGCCGGAAAGGTTTCGACCATCGCGACGATGCGCGCCATGGCGCGCGCCGACGGCGGCGACGCGGCGCTGGTCGAGGTCAAGGCGGTCGAGTCGTCCTGGCCGTTGCTCGGCGCGGCGGCCTTCGCCCCGCCGATGGCTTCGGCCGCGGCGCTCGCCGAAGCGAACGGCGTCTACGGCGCGGCGGCCGAGGAGGCGCTGCTGGCGCGGCTGAACCTGAAGCTCGGCGACACGCTGCATCTGGGCGAGGCGACCTTCGTCCTGCGCGCCGTGGTCGCCTCCGAGCCCGACCGGCTCGCCGTCGGCGTCGGCTTCGGCCCGCGCCTGCTGATCTCGCAGGCCGCGCTCGACGCGACCAAACTTGTGCAGCCGGGCTCGCTGGTGCGCTGGACCAGCCGGGTCGTGATGGACGGCGCCCCCGACGAAGCGGCGGTCAAGACGTTCATCGCGTCCGCCGGCAAGGCGTTTCCGCAGGCCGGATGGGAGACCCGGACACGCCTCAACGTCTCGCCCGACTTCAGCCGCGACCTCGACCGCTTCGCCGAATTCCTGACTCTGGCCGGCCTCTTGTCGCTGGTCGTCGGCGGCGTCGGCGTCGCCAACGCCGCGCAGGGTTTTGTGGAGCGCAAGCGCGCCACGCTCGCCATCCTCAAGGCGATCGGCGCCAGCGGAACGGCCGTCGTGTCCCTCGCCGTGGTCGAGTTCCTGGCGGTGGCGCTGATCGGCGCGCTGATCGGCGCCGCGCTCGGGGCGGCGATCCCGTTCGGGATCGCGGCGCTGTTCGCAAACCTCATTCCGATCCCGCTCGCGCCCTCGGTCGATCCGGCCGTTCTCGCGCTCGGCCTCGCCTATGGCCTGCTCACCGCCCTGGCCTTCTCGCTGCCGCCGCTGTCGCGCGCCCACGACCTGCCGGTGACGACCCTGATCCGCGACCTCGCCGAGGAGCGCCAGGGCTTTCCCCGCCTCCCGTATCTCGCGGGGTCGGCCCTCGCCGGCGCGGCGCTGGTCGCGCTCGCGGTCGCCACCAGCCCGCAGCCCTGGATCGCGCTTGCGGTCGCCGGCGCGACGCTCGCCGCGTTCCTGGTGCTGCGCCTCGTCGCCTGGCTCGTCGCCTTGGCCGCCCGTCACGCGCCGGTAACCCGGCCGGTCGAATTGCGCATGGCGCTCGCCGCGATCCACCGGCCCGGCGCGCTGACGGCCTCGATCGTGCTCTCGCTCGGCCTCGGCCTCGCGGCCCTGGTCGCGCTGAGCCTGATCGACTTCAACCTGCGCAACGAAATCCGGCAGACGCTGCCCGGCGTGACGCCGAGCTTCTTCTTTCTCGACCTGCGCGCCGCCGAGGCGCCGCGCTTTCTCGACTTCCTGAAGCGCGAGGCGCCGGGCGCCAAGATCGCCGAGACGCCGATGATGCGCGGCCGCTTCGTCAAGCTCGCCGGAGTCCCGGCCGCGTCCGTCAAGGCGAGCGGCAAGGTCGCCTGGGCGCTCGAAGGCGACCGCGGCGTCACCTTCGCCGCGACCGTGCCGGAAGGCTCGCAGGTGGTCGCGGGGACATGGTGGCCGGCCGACTATGCCGGCCCGCCGCTCGTCTCGATGGAGCAGGACGTCGCCGAAGGCCTCGGCGTGAAGCTCGGCGACACGGTCGTCGTCAATGTGCTCGGCCGCGACGTCAGCGCGACGGTCGCGAACCTGCGCAAGGTCAACTGGCGCAGCTTCGCCATCAATTTCGTGCTCGTCTATTCGCCCAACACCTTCAAGGGCGCGCCGTTCAGCGAACTCGTCACCGCGGCGCTGCCGCCCGCCGCGGGGGCGCAGACGGAGATCGCGCTCCTGCGCGGCGCCGCGCGCGAGTTCCCGTCGGTGGTGAGCGTGCGCGTGCGCGACGCGCTCGACGCGGTCGAGAGCCTGGTCGGTAAGCTCGCGCTGGCGATCCGCGCCGCGACCGGGGTCGCGCTGATCACCTCGGTGATGGTGCTCGCCGGCGCGCTCGCCGCCAACCGCCGCGCCCGCCTGGCCGACGCGACGATGCTCAAGATTCTCGGCGCGACGCGCTCGCGCCTGAGCGCGATGTTTCTGATCGAATATGCGATCCTCGGCGCGGCCACCGCCGCCTTCGCGGTGCTGGCCGGGACGCTGATCGCCTGGGGGGTGGTCAGCCGGATCATGTTCGGCGACTTCGTCTTCGACTGGACGGCGGCGCTCGCCGCGGCCGGCGGCGGCCTCGCCTTCACCGTGATCCTCGGCATGGCCGGGGCGTGGCGCATCCTCGGCCAGAAGCCGGCGGCCTATCTGCGCGAGTTGTGAAGAGGCCGCTCGCCGCGTCCTCGGTCAGTCGGCGACGGGCGCGGGCCTCGAGGTCAGTTCGATCTGGACGGCGAACAGCGCGCGGCCGTCGCCGGAGGCGCAGTCCTCCCCGTCGGTCGCCGTCCTCACCACGCCGTCGCTGAACCGGCAGGTGATCCGGACCGCGTAGGCCTGCTCGCTGTCGCTTCGCACGCGAACCGCCAGTCCGCCGAGAAACTGCGATTTCCCGCGCGAACCGAGGAAGGTCCCCTCGTCCACCCAGGGGCTGGAGCGCCCGTCGAGCCCCAGCACCTTGTATTGCAGGATTCCGAGATCGGTATCGATCGACAGACCCTGAATTTCCTTGGCTTCGTTCGACCGGACCTCGTCGGCGCGGCCGTTGACGAATTGCACGTCGCCGACATAGCTGAGGTGGGCGAGAATTCTCACGTTCTGCGGATCGGCGAGCGGCGGGTCGGACAGACGGGTCCAGTCGTAAGAAACCGTCGCCCGCGCGTAGTCCTTCCGGATCACGCAGGCCCGGCGATAGAAGCTTATCGACTGCACCGACCGGCCGTAGGTTCTCAGAAACGGATCCTCGATCTTGGCGATGTCGACCGCGTCGTCGGCGACACGCAGGTCCAGCCACTGCTTGAGGAAATCCATGCAGCTCGCCGAGGCGATCCCCTTGTAGGCGGGAATATAGCTGCCGTAATTGGTCTGAAGATCCTCGACGATATACAGTCCGTCGTATTCGACGAACGGAAAGATCGTCTTCAGGGTCGTGATCTGGTGCTCCCAGAAATGCGATCCGTCTTCGATGACGATGTCGAACGGCCCGTGCGTCAGCGCGATCTCGGTCAATTCCTGGACGTTCGACTGGTCGGCGATCTCGATGGCGATGCGTCCCCCCGCGAAACGCTTTGCGCCCTGGACGATATCGACGCCGACGATCGTCGCATTGGGAAAATACTCCTCCCACGTCTTCAGCGACTGACCGTTGAAGACGCCGATCTCCAGGATCTTGAGGGCGGTTTCCCGAACAGGCTGGAAGTAGGCCTCATAGAAACTGAGATAGTCATGAAATCGGGACGACTTGTCGGTTCCGTATTTCAGCCCCACTTCGTTCAACGACGCCACGTTCCCCTGCCTCCTGCCGTCCGATCCTGGAAAGCTGCGATGATCGGCGCAGCCTCGCTTCCCTTTTCCCGTCATGCCGCCGGGCGCGAGCCGCCGAGACTACGGGAATTCCATCCGCGACGAAAGACGCGCCGCCGAGGGTCGTCAACGGGCGCCGACCTCGTCCTGGGGGCGCCCCGAAGGGCCGCGAACGGCGGTCGGCGCGGCCCGCCGGCGGGCGCGCCGGCGGGCGCGCCGGCGGAAATTGTGTTAGGCACCGCGCAGGCGGATCTTGACCGCCGCGCCGACCATCGGGAGGGAACGCCATGAGCTTGCTGACGCAGTCCTATGTCCATGGCGCTAGCGCCGCGCCTCTGCTCGGCGAGACGATCGGGGCGCTCCTGCGGCGCATCACGGCGGAAGGGCCGGAGCGGACCGCGCAGATCACCCGCCACCAGCAGGTGCGCTGGAGCTACGCCGAGCTGCTCAGCCGCTCGGAGGATCTCGCCGTCGGCCTCCAGGCGCTCGGCCTCAAGAAGGGCGACCGGATCGGCATCTGGGCGGCCAATTGCAGCGAGTGGGTGCTGGCGCAGTTCGGCACGGCGCTCGCGGGCCTCATCCTCGTCAACATCAACCCGGCCTATCGGGCGCACGAGTTCGAATATGCGGTGAAGAAGGCGGGCTGCCGGGCGCTGATCCTGAGCCCCGGCCACAAGAGCAACGACTATTTCGCCTCGCTCCGCGCCGTCGCCCCCGAGATCGACGCCGCCGCGCCCTGTCGGCTCAAGGCGGCGCGCCTGCCGATGCTGGAGATCGTGATCCGCCTCGGCGCCGAACCGTCGCCGGGCATGCTCAATTTCGACGCCGTGGCGATTCCCGCGAGCGAGTCCGAGCGCGCCGCGCTCGCCGATTTCGGCGCGACGCTGCAGTTCGACGACCCGATCAACATCCAGTTCACCTCGGGCACCACCGGCGCGCCGAAGGGCGCGACGCTGACCCACCACAACATCGTCAACAACGGCTATTTCATCGGCGAGGCGATGCGGCTGACGCC
>CAMFKX010000305.1 GCA_945957375.1 uncultured Roseiarcus sp. | reverse complement strand
GCCGTAGCCCTAGCGGCCCAGCGTCTGCTCCAGCCGGGCCCGCCAATCCGCCTCGTCGCGGGCGGGCGCGGCGAACGCCGCCCGAGCGGCCTGCCCGCCGGCGCCGAGGTCGAGCCCCTCGCAATCGAGGCCGACGGCGCGCCAGACCTGCCGCCCGTCCGGGCCGCGCCCGGCGAGCTTGCCGAGCGCGTCGTCGCCGAGTCCGTTGACCCAGTCGAGCAGACGCGGCTCCGCCGCCGCGAAAGCCGCCTCGCGCTCGCCCCCGGACAGGATATCGGCGGGCGTCAGGGCGTCGGCGCGGCCGAAGCCGCCGTTGAAGTGGACCTCCTCGACGCCGAGCCGGAAGAAGGCGAAGTCGGCGAAGTCGGCGTAGAGCTTGGCCTTGGGGTTGCGCTGCAGATAGCGGGTGCGGGCGTAAGGCTCGGCGGTCTTGCCGATCCTCCCGGTGAGCGAGATTCGCGGGTGGTTGAGTGGGTCGCCGCGCTCCGGCTCGCCGTTCAGGAGCAGCGAGGCGCGCGGATCGGCCGCCAGATGCCGGGTGTGCCGGGCGAGCGTCGACATGAGGAACAGCGGCGCGCCATCGAAGGCGCTGGCGACCCCGACCAGCGTCGTCAGCGGCGCGCCGGTCGCCGGGTCGAGCGTCGCCAGCGCGCCGGTGCGCGCGACCCGCAGGAGGCGCTTGGCGTCGGCCAGCGCCTCTGCGCGGGCGGTTTCGGGATCGACGGAGGACTTGGCCATGGCGCTCGCTCGGAAATCGCGGCGGAACAAAGCACCCGCGCGGCGCCGGAGGTCAAGGGGCCGTCCCCGGCCCGCCGAAGCGAGCTCGTCATTTCGGCTTTTCGGGCAATTCGACTTGCAATTCGCCGCCGAGCTTCCCATTTCACGACGAAGCGTGTCCATTTCCCAAAAATGGAACACATTTCAGCCGCGAACGGTTATGATGGTGCGGCTGAGCGTTCCGCCCCATCGGCGGCGTGATTCGAACGCAACGGACACACCATGCCCACGATCGCCCTGGTCGACGACGACCGCAACATCCTGGCCTCGGTCTCGCTCTCGCTCGAGGCCGAAGGCTACCGGATCCAGACCTACACCGACGGCGCCACCGCGCTCGACGGCCTGAAGGCCAATCCGCCGGACCTTGCGATCTTCGACATCAAGATGCCGCGGATGGACGGAATGGAGCTTCTGCGTCGACTGCGGCAGAAGTCGGACTTGCCGGTCATCTTCCTGACCTCCAAGGACGAGGAGATCGACGAGTTGTTCGGCCTCAAGATGGGGGCCGACGACTTCATCCGGAAGCCGTTCTCGCAGCGGCTGCTGGTCGAGCGGGTCAAGGCGATCCTGCGCCGCTCGAGCCCCAAGGACGCCGGCGCGCAGAAAGAGACCGAGGCCAAGATCCTCGAGCGGGGCCGGCTCAAGATGGACCCCGAGCGGCACACCTGCACCTGGGACAACACGCCGGTGACGCTGACCGTGACCGAGTTCCTGATCCTGCAGGCGCTGGCGACCCGGCCGGGCGTGGTCAAGAGCCGCAACGCGCTCATGGACGCCGCCTATGACGATCAGGTCTACGTCGACGACCGGACGATCGACAGCCACATCAAGCGGCTGCGCAAGAAGTTCAAGGTCGTCGAGCCCGAATTCGAGATGATCGAGACGCTGTACGGCGTCGGCTACCGCTTCAAGGAGGGCTAGCGCTCCGGGGCGGGCCCGGAGCGCGGCGTGATTTCGCAATGACCGCAGGCGTCGATCGCGGACGGATCGCGGCCGGGGACTCGCAGCGGAGTCGGCGGCAGTGGCTGCGCGCGCGGGCGCGCTTCGCCTGGCGGCTGGTGACCGCGCGGTTTTCCTCGTCGCTGACCCGCCGGATCGTGGTGCTGAACCTCGGCGGCCTCATGGTGCTGATGATCGGCTTCCTGCTCCTCAATCAGTTCCGCGCCGACATCATCGCCGCGCGCGAGCAGAGCCTGACCACCCAGGCCGCGATCATCGCGGCGGCGGTCGCCGCCTCCGCCGGGGTCGACACCGACGCGATCACGATCGATCCCGACAAGCTCCTGCAGCTCTCGCCGGGGCAGACCGCCCCGGCTTCGCCGAGCGAAGAGGAGGCGACCCAGTTCTCGATCAACCCGGAGCGGGTGGGGCCGGTGCTGCACCGCCTCGTCACGCCGACCCGGACCCGAGCCCGGATCTACGACAGCGACGGCCGGCTGCTGCTCGACTCGCGCTCGATATCGGCCCACGGCGCGGTGGTGCGCTCCGATCTGCCGGATGCGGCGGAGCGGCGCGGCCTCTACGACCGGATGGCCGGCGCGGTGCGCAACTTCTTCGCCACGCCCTCGGCGCCGCGTCCGGAGAATCCCTGGATCGTCGACGGCAAGAGCGTGCCCGAGGTCGCCGCGGCGCTCACCGGCCGGACGGAATCGGTCGCGCGCATCAACAACGAGGGCGAGACGGTGGTGTCGACCGCCGTGCCGATCCAGTACATGATGGCGACGCGCGGCGCGCTGCAGCTGTCGACCCAAGGCGGCGACATCGACAAGGTGATCGCGTCCGAGCGCTGGGCGATCATCCGCTTCTTCGTCGTGCTGGCCTCCGTCATGCTGGTGCTGTCGCTGTCGCTCGCCAACACCATCGCCGAGCCGGTCCGCCGGCTGGCGACGGCGGCCGAGCGGGTCCGGCGCGGCATCCGCTCGCGCCAGCAGATCCCCGATTTCACCGCGCGCAGCGACGAGATCGGCCATCTGTCGCGGGCCTTGCGGGAGATGACCACGGCGCTCTACTCGCGCCTCGACGCGATCGAGAGCTTCGCCGCCGACGTGGCCCACGAACTGAAGAACCCGCTGACGTCGCTGCGCAGCGCGCTCGAGACCCTGCCGCGGGTGCAGGCGGGCCAGTCGCGCGACCGGCTGATCGCGATCATGCAGCACGACGTGCGCCGCCTCGACCGGCTGATCTCCGACATTTCCGACGCCTCGCGGCTCGACGCCGAGCTGGCGCGCGGCGACGCGAGCCCGGTCGACGTCGAGGCGCTGCTGCGGGCGGTGGTTTCGATGGCGCAGGAATCGCCGCGCGCCAACGGCACGCCGATCGTGCTGCGCGTCGAGCCGAAGCGCGGGCGCCACCCGGAAACCACCTTCCTCGTGCTCGGCCACGATTCGCGGCTCGCCCAGGTGGTGACCAACCTGATCGACAACGCCTGCTCGTTCTCCGAGCCGGGCGGGAGCGTCCGGGTGTCGCTCGCCAGGACCACGAAGGCCTCGGGCGACGAGGCGCCGGACGAGTGGGTGGTCGTCACGGTCGAAGACGATGGCCCGGGCATCCCGTCGCACGCGCTCGAACGGATCTTCGAGCGCTTCTACACCGATCGCCCGAATCAGGGCTTCGGCCAGAATTCCGGCCTCGGACTGTCGATCTCGCGTCAGATCGTCGAGGCCCATGGCGGGCGGATCCGGGCGGAGAACCGGCCGCTGCCGGTCGCCGCCGGCGGCGACCGCGACGAGCCGACGCGTCACGGCGCCGGGGCCCGCTTCATCGTCGAACTGCCGGCGTTCCCGACGTGAGCGCGGCCGCGCCCGAGGGAACCGGCGTCCATGCGACCGCGGTCGTGTACGGCGAAAGCGGGGTCGTCATCCTCGGGGAATCGGGGTCGGGCAAGAGCGCCCTGGCGCTCGCCCTCATCGACCGGGCGAAACGCGCCGGCCTTTTTGGGGCCCTGATCGGCGACGACCGGGTGTGGCTGCGCGCGGCGAACGGCAGGGTGATCGCCGCGGGCGCGCCCCACATGGCCGGCCTGATCGAGCGCCGCTGCGCCGGATTGCAGACGGCGGCGAGCGAACCAGCCGCCGTGGTCCGGCTGTGCGTCGAACTGAGCGGCTCGAATCAACGCTGGCCGCGATGGCCCGCCAGCGCCGAGGAGATCGTCGAGGGCGTCGGTTTGCCGCGACTCAAGCTGGACTCTGCGGCCTGCGCGACCGACAATGCGCTTGCGGTCGACGAACGGTTGGTCCTTCTGACCGGAGATAGGGCTAAAGACGGTGGAATTTCGCTTGAACAATCCGCCGCAGTGCACAAAAATAGCCTCTTGCGACTTTGCGGGCGGGTTCAAGGACGTCTCAAGCCCGCGCCGACGACTGATGGATAATTGATGATCGGAATGGTCCTGGTGACCCATGGCCAGCTAGCCACTGGCTTCCGGGCGGCGCTGGAGCACGTCGTGGGGCCGCAGTCTCAGCTCGAGACGATCACGATCGGCCCTGACGACGATATGGAGCAGCGGCGCGCCGACATCGTCAGCGCCGCCGCGCGAGTCCAGGACGGCGCCGGCGTCGTCATCCTGACCGACATGTTCGGCGGCACCCCGTCAAACCTGGCGATTTCGGTCATGGACGGCGGCCGGATCGAGGTGATCTGCGGGGTCAATCTCCCCATGCTGATCAAGCTCGCGACCATGCGCGAATCGACCGATCTCGATCACGCGGTCGTCGAAGCGCGCGAGGCCGGGCGCAAGTACATCACCGTCGCCAGCAAGGTGCTCGCCGGCAAATGACCGATTCCGAGCCCGAAGACTGCCCGCCGGCGCCCGAGTTTCCCGGCGCGATCTCGCGCGAAATGCGGATCGTGAACCGCAAGGGCCTGCACGCCCGCGCGACGGCGAAATTCGTCCAGTGCGTCGACCGGTTCGACGCCGACATCAAGGTGACCCGCTGCGGCGAGACGGTCGGCGGCGATTCCATCATGGGGATTCTGACCCTCGGCGCCGGTCTCGGCTCGACCATCACGGTATCGGCGAGCGGCGCCCAGGCGGGCGAGGCGATCGACGCGCTGGCGCAACTGGTCGCCGGCCGATTCGGCGAGGACGAGTAGCGGCTGTCGCGACTGTAGCCGCGCTCGCTGAGCGCAGCCGGACGCGCTCAGCGAGCGCGTCTACAGAGTGCGGGGACGCGCTCGACGAGCGCGTCCCACAGCGCGCGGAAGAATTCGACCAGGGCGCGAAGCGGCGGCGGCGCGCGACCTGCAGACCTTCGCGGGATCGCGTCCCGCCCAATCCTCAGACCTTCATCTGGGCGCCGAGTTCGACCACGCGGTCGGACGGCAGATTGAAGAAGTCGGGCGCGCTCGCCGCCTGCTTGGTCAGCGCGATGAACAGGCGGGCCTGCCACTGCGGCATGCCGGAATTGGCGGCCGGCCTCAGCGTCCGCCGGCCGAGGAAGAACGAGGTCGTCATGATGTCGAACTTCAGGCCCGCCTGGCGCATCGCCGCGAGCGCGCGCGGGATGTGCGGCTGCTCCATGAAGCCGAAGCGCAGCGTGACGAGGGTGAAGTCGGGCGAGAGCGCCTGGATCTCGAAGCGGTTGGCGTCGGCGGCGCGCGGGGTAAAGGCGCCCCCGCGCGTCACATGCGGAAGTCTTCCCCGAGATAGAACCGCCGCACGTCGGCGTGGGCGACGATCGCGTCCGGCGGCCCCTCGGTCAGCACGTGGCCGCTGTGGATGATATAGGCGCGGTCGATCAGGCCGAGCGTTTCGCGCACGTTGTGGTCGGTGATCAGCACGCCGATGCCGCGGCCCTTCAGGTGCCGCACCAGATCCTGAATGTCGCCGACCGCGATCGGATCGATGCCGGCAAACGGCTCGTCGAGCAGCATGAACGAGGGTTTGCCGGCGAGCGCGCGGGCGATCTCGCAGCGTCGCCGTTCGCCGCCGGACAAGGCGATCGACGGCGCCCGCCGCAGCCGGGCGATGTCGAACTCCTCGAGCAGCGATTCGAGCATCGCCTCGCGCGCGACGCGGTCGGGCTCGTTGACCTCGAGCACGGCGCGGATGTTGTCCTCGACGTTGAGGCCGCGGAAGATCGACGCTTCCTGAGGCAGATAGCCGACCCCGAGCCGAGCCCGCTGGAACATCGGCAATGCGGTGACGTCATGGCCCTCGAGCTCGATCGTCCCCTTGTCCGGCGTCACGAGCCCCATGATCATGTAGAAAACGGTGGTCTTTCCGGCCCCGTTCGGCCCGAGCAGGCCGACCGCTTCGCCCTTCCGGACATTGAGGCTCACGTCCTGAACCACCATCCGGCCGCGATACCCCTTGCCCAGATGATGGACCGCGAGCGCGCCCTGGCCGGCGACGCTGGCGTCGGCGCGCGCGCCCCGCCAGCTTCGCCCGCCGGAGAACCATCCCCGTCGACGCGCGGCCGGCTTCTCCTGCAGGGCGTCATCGGTCACGGCGGGGAACTTTCATGCGCATCGTCCGGGCC
>CAMFKX010000304.1 GCA_945957375.1 uncultured Roseiarcus sp. | reverse complement strand
GCGCTGGCCCGGTCTGAGGCCGGCGACCGCCCTCAGGGCGAGCGTCAGCGCCAGCAGCAGAACGCCGCCGCCGGCGAAGCTCGCGCCGATCTCGAGCGCGGCTGCGGCGGTGTGGACGGGCGCGGGCGCGCCGACGACGACGTAGGCCCACACGACCGCCATTCCAATCGAAGCGAAGGCCTCGCCGTAGACGCCCATCATGCCGGCGAGCATCCCGAACGCCAGCGCGCCGATCGCCAGGGCGGCGAGATTTCCGCCGAGCAGCGTCGCGGCGCCGGCGGCGATTCCGCCCAACAGCGCCGCGACCGTTATGCGCAGCGACTGATCGCGGTCGCCCTCGTCCACGCTGTCGCCGATGGCGATGAGAAAGGCGCCGAGGCCGACATACACGAGCCGCGGGTCGCCGAGCGCGTTCGCCAGCAGCAGCGGAAGGCCGAGGCCCGCGACGCCCCGAGCCGCCAGCGTCAAGCTGATCCTGCGATGGTCGAAACGAACCAGGTCGCGCGCCAGCATCTGAATTCGGGCGCGCCATCCCGGCGCCGTCGCCGGCGCCGGCCGCATTGGGCTTCGGCCAGGCCGGCCGTGCGCCATCGCGACGCTCGCCGACGAGGTCTGCGCTAGAGCTCCGCGCCCTTCTCGGCGAGAATCTGGTTCATGTCGCGCGCCGGCTCGACGCAGCCGGCTTCGCCGACAATCCGCGCCGGAACGCCGGCGACCGTCTTGTTGTGCGGCACCGGCTGCAACACGACCGAGCCGGCGGCCACGCGCGCGCAATGGCCGATCTCGATATTGCCGAGGATCTTCGCGCCCGCTCCGATCAGCACGCCATGGCGGATCTTGGGATGCCGGTCGCCGCTCTCCTTGCCGGTGCCGCCGAGGGTGACGCCCTGCAGGATCGACACGTTGTCCTCGATCACCGTGGTCTCGCCGACCACGAGGCCGGTCGCGTGGTCGAGGAAGATGCCCTTGCCGATCCGCGCGCCCGGATTGATGTCCACGCCGAAATGCGCCGAAACCAGGCTCTGGAGGCTCAGCGCGAAGTCGCGCCGCCCCGCCTTGAGCAGCCAATGCGCCAGCCGGTAGGCCTGCAACCCCTGAAAACCCTTGAAATAGAGCAGCGGCTCGATCATTCGCAGGCAGGCCGGATCGCGGTCAGCGACCGCCATGATGTCGGCGCGGATCGCTTCGCCGATGGAAGGGTCGCGGCCGATCGCCTCGGCGAAGGATTGCCGGATGAGCGCGGCGGGAATGTCGCCGCTGTCGAGCCGCGCCGCGATCCGATGGGCGACCGCGGTCTCCAGCGTCGCCTGGTTGAGGATCGTGGTGGTGAGAAAGGTCGAAAGCTGCGGCTCGCGCCGCATCGCCTCGTCCGCCTCCTGGCGGATGCGGGCGAACAGCGGGTCATTGCCGGCGAGCCCGACGATGCGGGCGGTCAAACCTTGCGCCATGAAAGGGGCTCCTCACTCAGATCGCTGTCATAGCACGGCCGCCGCGCGCTGGCGAAGCGGCTACAGCGCGGCGAGAGGTCAGACCGAGGGCCGGAACCGCGGCCACATCCGGGTGAGGACCGTGTCCCGCTTGACCCGGGCGTGCCAGACGACCGCCGCGAGATGCAGCGCGAGCACGATCCCGATCGCCCAGGCGAAGAGCTCGTGCGCCTCGGCGGCCTGCCCCGCCGTCGCCTTGTCCGGCGCCGCCAGCAGCGGCAGCGCGAACAGCCCGAAGAACGACACGTCCCGCCCGCTGGCGCTCGATATCACGTATCCGCTGAGCGGCAGCGCGACCATCAGCCCGTAAAGCGCGACATGCCCGGCCTTGGCGGCGAGGTCGACAAGACGGCCGAGCGGCGCCGCGTAGGGCGGCGCTCCGAGCGCGAGGCGCGCGACGATCCTGACGACGATCAGCGCCAGCACCGCCACGCCGAACGACTTGTGGACGAACAGCACGTCCGAGCGCAGCTCGCCGCGGGGAAGCTGCGCCGCCCAGACGCCGAGCCCGAGGGCGAGGAAGATGAACAGCGCCATCGCCCAGTGCAGCGTCCGCACGAACGGGTGATAGACGGCGACGAACTGCGATGGAGGGGCGCTCTTCATGATCGGCTTCCGGATTGAGGCGCGCCCGACATCGCCCGCAATCGCGACAAACTCAAGACACGTCGCGCCGCCGGCAGGGCGATCGCTCGAAGCTCCGGCACGGCGCCTCCTCCCCCCTTGTGGGGGAGGATTGAGGAGGGGGGTCTCGCCGAATTCGCCGTTCGGCGTCAAAGCGGATAAGTCGGCGCGACCCCCCACCCTGTCCCGCCCCCACAGGGGGGGCGGGGACGCTCGCCGCCGGCGTACAAGTTGCTTCAAGCGATTGCCCTGGCAAAGCCAGCGATCACGCCTCGATGATTGCGACCGCGCGCGTCCAGCCGGCCGAGGCGCCGGCGATCTTGGTCGGGAAGCAGGAGACCGTGAAGCCGGTCGAGGGCAGCGCCTCGAGGTTGTGCAGCTTCTCGATATGGCAATAGCCGATATGCCGCCCGGCCTTGTGGCCTTCCCAGATGAGCGCGGCGTTGCGCGTCTCGGCGTAGCGCCGGGCCGTGTGGATGAAGGGCGCATCCCAGCTCCAGGCGTCGGTGCCGGTCACCCGCACCCCGCGTTCGAGCAGATAGAGCGTCGCCTCGGCGCCCATGCCGCAGCCGGACGCGACGTAGTCGGGCTGACCATATTTCGCGCCGGCGCTGGTGTTGACCACGACGATGTCCAGCGGCTTCAGCTCATGGCCGATCCGGGCAAGCTCGGCCGCCACGTCGGCCGCGGTCGCGACGTAGCCGTCGGCGAAGTGGCGGAAGTCGAGCTTCACCCCGGGTTGAAGGCACCATTCGAGGGGCACTTCGTCGATCGTCCAGGCGCGCGCGCCGTCGTTCATGGTCGGATGATAATGCCAGGGCGCGTCGAGATGGGTGCCGTTGTGGGTGGTGAGTTCGATCCGCTCGATCGCCCAGGCCATGCCGTCGGGCAGATCCTCCGCCTTCAGACCGGGAAAGAACGGCAGGATCTGCGGCAGGCTCTGCTTGTGATCGAAATATTCGATCTTGGGACCGTAGCCCGGCGGATCGGCGGCGACGCCGTTCTCCAGCGGAGCGGAAATATCGACGAATCGCCGCGCCATGCGCGTCTCCCTCTCAATGCGCCTGCCAGAACAGGCCGACCGTCAGCGCGAGGCCGATCGCGACCACGCCGACCTTCAGCAGTTTCTCGTTGACCGTCCTCAGCATGACGGCGCCCGCCCACCCGCCGATCGAGGCGCCGACGGCGGTGATCGCCGCCTGCAGCCAGTGCACGTCGGGGGAGAACACGAAGATCGCGACCGCCGAAGCGTTCATGACGCCGGCGAGCACGTTTTTGGTCGCGCCGGCGTTGCGCACGGCCAGACCCGCCATGGTCAGGGAGGCGATCATCAGGAGGCCGATCCCGCCGCCGAAATAGCCGCCGTAGATGGAAATGCCGAATTGCGACAGCGCCTCGCCCCACGGCGGCAGATGGGCTTCGCCGGGCTTCGGCGGCTTGCGGAAAAAACTGCCCCAGGCGAACAGCGCCGTCGCGAACAGAACCAGCCACGGCACGAGCTTGGCGAACACGCCCGGCGGCGTCCAGAGAAGCACGCCCGCGCCGAGCGCCCCGCCGACGAGACTGATGAGGACGAGCGTGGTCAGCGAGGTTCCCGGCGGGTTGCGGGCGTCGGCGCGCCCGGTCACGCCCATGACGATCTGGGCGGGAAAGAGGGCGACGCACGAGGTGATGTTGGCGGCGCGGGCGTCCATGCCGGTGACCATCAGCGACGGCAGCGTGATGAACGAGCCGCCTCCGGCGAGCGCGTTCTGCGCCCCGGCCCAGATCGAGGCGATGAACAGGATCAGCATCGCAAAGGTCATCGAAAGCGTTCCCTCTGCGGGCTGTTCAGGCGAATCACGCGAAATCCCTCGCCGCGGCCTTGTGCTCGGCGATCAGCGCGCCGAGGTCGACGCCGACCGGGGCGCCGTCGACCACGCGCCATGCGCCGGCCGCCATCACCCGCTCGGCGCGGTGGGCGCCGCACAGGACGAGCGCCGCCAGCGGATCGTGCGCGCCGGAAAAGCGCGGCTCGTCGAGCGCATAGAACGCGAGGTCGGCCTCGCGACCCGCCGCGATCTTGCCGACGTCCGTGCGGCCGAGACAGCGGGCCGAGCCTTCGGTGGCCCAGCGCAGGACGTCGAGGTGGGTGACGGCGTCGGCGCCGTAGCGCAGGCGGCCGATCATCAGCGCGTGGCGCGCCGCCTCCATCATGTTCGAGGCGTCGTTGGACGCCGACCCGTCGACGCCGAGGCCGAGCGGCGCGCCGGCCGCCTCGAGATCGCAGGTCGGGCAGATGCCCGAGGCGAGCACCATGTTCGAGGCGGCGCAATGGCAGACGCCGACCCCGGCCCGCCCGAGCCGTCCGATCTCCTCGGCGTTGAAATGGATGCCGTGCGCGAGCCAGGTGCGCTTCGACATCCAGCCGGTCTCCTCCAGCAGGTCGACCGGCCGGAGGCCGTACATGCGCAGGCAGAACTGCTCCTCGTCGTCGGTCTCGCAGAGATGGGTGTGGAGCTGGCAGTCGTAACGCTCGGCGAGGCGGGCGGTGTCGATCATCAGCTGCTTGTTGATCGAGAATGGCGAGCACGGGGCGAGGGCGATGCGAATCTGCGCCCCCGGCTTGGGATCATGGAACAGCTTCAGCACCCGCTCGCTGTCGGCGAGGATCACATCCTCGTCCTGCACCACCTCGTCGGGCGGGAGGCCGCCGTCCTTGGCCGAGCGGTTCATCGACCCGCGCGACACCGTCATCCGCACGCCGAGGCGCAAAGCCTCCTCGACGGCGATGTCGACGGCGTCCTCGAGCCCCGCGGGATAGAGATAATGATGGTCCGCCGCGGTCGTGCAGCCGGACAGGAGCAGTTCGGTCAGCGCCAGACGTATGGCGAGGCGCAGGTGCCTCGGCTTGAGCCGGGCCCAGATCGGGTAAAGCGCCGTCAGCCACGGGAACAATTTCTTGTTGATCGCCTGCGGGTGGGCGCGGGTCAGAGTCTGGTAGAAATGATGGTGCGCGTTGACGAGGCCGGGCAAGACCACCAGTCGCGAGGCGTCGAAGACCAAATCGACCCGCTCCGGCGTTTGGCCGCGCCCGACCAGGGCGACAATCCGGGTCCCCTCGACGATCACGCCGCGCTCGGCGCCGTCGGCGAGAATCGCGATCGGGTCCTTGATCCAGGTGCGCATCGAGCCGCCGTCGTTGTCCTGACGGCCTTATTGCGGAAGCGGGACGGGCCGTGTCAATCGAACTTCGCGGCGCCAATCTCCCGGGAATCCTGATGAAGCCGACGCCGATTCACCCCGGATGAGTATAGTGAAGGCAATTCCGAGCCCGCCTGCACGCCTTATTGACGGCTTCTCTGACGCCACCAGCGACAACCCGCGCAAGGTCGGAGGCTGTTGTGTGTTTACACGTGTTTTCGCGGGGGAAGGCTTGACAAAGCCGCTCCGTTCCCCCCAGAGTTGACGCTGTGTTATCAGGCCTCGGCGTCAGCCATGACGCGGGCAAGCGATGAGGTGCATCTGTGGCTGACGTTACCTTTCCTGTCGATATCCATGGGCTCACCCCGTTCGGACAGCTGACCCCGCAGCCGTCGGGAAGTCTGACTGGCAGCCTCGTCATCAGCTATGGCGCCGGCGCAGGAACGTTCCCGTCCGTGGGCACGCTGACGTTCACGGACATCAGCGGGAATGTCTTTACATTCACGAACCCGCCGGTCGTGCAGGGCTTTCCGGGCGGCCCGTATTCGATCGTCGGCCAGACTGCGGTCAACGGCGTCTACACGACGACCTTCTCCATGACCTGGTCGGGCGGTCAGGCCTATCCTGCCGCGCACCTCAACAGCCTGAACCTGACCGAGACCACCAACGGCGGCGCGACCACCGTCGGCCTCTATTCCGCCGGCCCGCTTGTGCCGATCGTCTGCTTCGCCAGCGGCACGCTGATCCGCACCCCGGGCGGGGACGTCGTGGTGGAATCGCTCAAGGTCGGCGACCTGGTCCTGACCTCGTCGGGCGCCGCGCGTCCGGTCAAGTGGCTCGGCCACCGCAACTCGCGCGAGGGCGTCGGCCTGTCGCTGCGGACGGAAGTGATTCGGATCGCCGCCGACGCCTTCGGTCCGGCGCTGTCTCTTATACACATCTGACGCTGCCGACGATCGCATAAGTGT
>CAMFKX010000303.1 GCA_945957375.1 uncultured Roseiarcus sp. | reverse complement strand
CGAGATTCCTCTACGTCTCGTGGGCTCGGAGATGTGTATAAGAGACAGCATCCGGCGGGGGCTCGCCCGTTTGTCGGGAACTGGGATCGACGGCCCCTCCGCCGTCGCAAGGAGGATCATGACTGTAGACGAATTTCTCAAATGGATTGACGGACGGGAAGGACGCTGGGAGCTCTTCGACGGCGAACTGGTCGAGAAGCGGCCCGAGCTTCCAGTCCACACAACAACGAAACGGGAGGCCGCATCCGCGCTGAAGGGCGCAATCCGCAACGTCGGCGCCCCCTTTCACGTGACCAAGGACGGGGCGATCGTCCGCGTCGGCCCGGACACGGCCTACGAGCCGGACGGCGTGGTCTACGACAGCCCGCGCATGGCCGGAGAGACGGTGGAAGTTCCGGCGCCGCTGATCGTGGTCGAGGTCCTGTCGGACGGGACGGCCGAGCGCGACCTCGGCGCCAAGCTCGCCGGCTATTTCTCGATCCCGAGCGTGCGCCACTATCTCGTTCTCGATCCCGAAAGCCGTTCGGCCGTGCACCATTGGCGCGGCGCCGGCGGCGCGATCGAGAAGCGCCTCGTCACCGACGGCCCGATTCGCCTCGACCCGCCGGGGCTCGCGTTTTTCGTCGAGGAGCTGTTTCCGGCGTGAGCCCGAGCTGAGGCGCCGCTCGACCTCGTCGACCGGCGCCCGGCGGGCCTCAGGCGTGCGTGATGACGGTGGTTCCCCCCGAGGCGATGTGGAAGCTGCTGGAGGTAAAGGCGCCGATGAAATCGAATCTGTGCGTGGCGGAGCCGTTGGTCAGCGTGAGTTCGCCGACGCCGTTGACCTCGGCGAAGTTCGAGTAGCTCCACGAGCCGAGCAGGTCGATCGCGTCGTTCGACGCAAAGTTTGAGATCTCGCCCCAGAAGGTCTGCGGGCTATGCAGATCCAGGACGCCGGCGCCGGCGAAGACGATATTCTGCGCGTGCGGCGCGCTGCTGTCGCCGACCGTCGAGTCGAATTCCAGCTTCGCCGCCCCCGAGATCGTCTCCATCCCGGTTCCGCTCACCGCGCCCTGGATGTCGAGGGTCCCCGAGGAGACGAGCACGCCGCCGTCGCCGGTGTTCGCCAGCGCGTTGCCGATAACGCTGACGCCGGTCCCCCCGGTCTTCTCCAGCAGACCGGCGTTGAGGATCGAGCCGGCGGCGTTGTAGTTGTGGACGATGTCGCTGTCGTCGGTCAGGTCGAACACGCCGGTCGACGCGATGCTCAGCGTCCCGGCCATCCAGTGGCCGCCGCTCTGGTCGTCGAGGACCAGATTGCCGGCGCCCTGGTTGACCGTGCCCTGGACGAGCCAGGTCGCGCCTGTGCCGACATAGGACGTCGCGTTCGAGCCGAGGGTGACCGTTCCGGTGGTCGCGACGGTTCCGCCGGCGGCCTTCCCGCCGGCCGCTGCGCCGGTGATGTCGCCGCCCGAGAAGGCGCCGCCGGCGATGGTCAGCGTCTGTCCCGACAGCACCTGGATCGAAGCCCCGGCGATGGCGGCGGGGCCGCCGAGCGAGACGCTGGCGGAGGCGAGCGTGAACGCGCCGCCGCCGAGCTTGATGACGCCGCCGCCGGAGGTCGCGAAGGTCCCGCCAAGGACGCCGCCGCCGGTCAGGTTGAGCGTCCCCGAGGTCGCCTTGATCACGCCGGCGCCGGTCACGCTGTCGGCGATCGTCGAGACGCCGGTGCCGCCGGTCTTCTCGAGAACGCCGGCGTTGACGATCGAGCCGACGGCGCCGCTGATGTAGCTGACGCCGCTGTCGTCGGTCAGGTCGAACACGCCGGTCGACGCGATGCTCAGCGTACCGGCCATCCAGGAGCCGCTGCTCGAATCGTCGAGGTAGAGCGTGCCGGCGCCCTGGTTGACCGTTCCCTGGACCAGCCATGTCGCGCCCGTGCCGACATACGACGAGGCGTTGGCGCCGAGCGTGACCGTCCCGGTCGTGGCGAAAACGCCGTCGACGGCCGCGCCGCCCGACGCGTCGCCGGTGATGTCGCCGCCCGAGAAGGCGCCGCCGGCGATGGTCAGCGTCTGTCCCGACAGCAGTTGCACGGTCGCGCCGGCGATCGTCGCCGGCCCGCCGAGCGAAGCGCTGCTCGAGGCGATCGTGAACGTCCCGCCGCCGAGTTCGATCACGCCGCCGCCCGAGGTCGCGAACGTCCCGCCGAGGACGCCGCCGCCGGTCAGGTCGAGCGTGCCCGACGTCGCCTTGATCACGCCGAAGCTGGTGACGCTGTCGGTGATCCGGCTGACGCCGGTCCCGCCGGTCTTTTCCAGCAGTCCGGCGTTGACGACGAGGCCGATGGCGCCGTTGGAATAGTCGATGGCGCTGTCGTCGGTCAGGTCGTACACGCCGGTTGAGGCAATCCTCAGCGTCCCCGCCATCCATTGGCCGCTGCTGGAATCGTCGAGGTAGAGCGTTCCATTCCCCTGATTGACGGTTCCCAGCACCCGCCATGTCGCGCCTGTGCCGACATAGGACGAGCTATAGGCGCCGAGCGTGACCGTGCCGGTCGTCGCGACCATCCCGCCCGTCGCCCCGCCGCCCGCAGCGAACCCGGTGATGTCGCCGCCCGAGAAGGCGCCGCCGGCGATGGTCAGCGTCTGTCCCGACAGCGCCTTCACCGTCGCGCCGGCGATCGTCGCCGGCCCGCCGAGGGAGACGCTGGTCGAGGCGATCGTGAATGTGCCGCCGCCGAGCTCGATCACCCCGCCGCCCGCGGTCGTAAACGTCCCGCCGAGGATTCCGCCGCCGGTCAGGTCGAGCGTGCCCGACGTCGCCTTGATCACGCCGGTGGAGGTCACGGCGTCGGTGATTCGG
Source organism: uncultured Roseiarcus sp. (assembly GCA_945957375.1). Lineage (GTDB taxonomy): Bacteria > Pseudomonadota > Alphaproteobacteria > Rhizobiales > Beijerinckiaceae > Roseiarcus. Next base: position 3,432 of record CAMFKX010000303.1, on the reverse strand, counting down.
CTGACGCCGGTCCCGCCGGTCTTTTCGAGCAGGCCGGCGTTCGCGACCAGGCCGATGGCGCTGCTGGAATAGTCGATGGCGCTGTCGTCGGTCAGGTCGAACACGCCGGTCGCGGCGATGCTGAGCGTGCCGGCCATCCCGCGCCCGCTGCTGGAATCGGCGAGGTAAAGCGTTCCGTTCCCCTGATTGACCGTTCCCTGCACCTGCCAGGTCGCACCCGTGCCGACATACGATGCGGCGCCGCCGCCCAGGGAGACCGTCCCGGTCGTCGCGACGGTCCCGCCGGCCGCCACGCCGCCGGCGGCGACTCCGGTGATGTCGCCGCCGGAAAACCCCCCGCCCGCGATGGTCAGGGTTTGTCCCGCCAGAACCTTCACCGTCGCGCCGGCGATCGTCGCCGGCCCGCCGAGCGAAACGGCGCTCGACCCGAGCGTGAACGTCCCGCCGCCGAGTTCGATCACGCCGCCGTTCGCCGTCGAAAACACGCCGCCGAGGACGCCGCCGCCGGTCAGGTCGAGAATCCCCGAGGTGGCCTTGATCACGCCGGTGGTGGTCACGACGTCGGCGATTCGGCTGACCCCCGTCCCGCCGGTCTTTTCCAGCAGGCCGGCGTTGGTCACGGCGCCGACCACGCCGCTGGCATAGTCGATCGCGCTGTTGTCGGTCAGGTTGAACACGCCGGTCGATACGATGCTGAGGGTTCCGGACAACCAGTGGCCGCTGCTCTGGTCGTCGAGGTACAGCGTCGCGTTGCCCTGGTTGACCGTGCCCTTGACCTGCCAGGTCGCGCCCGTGCCGACGTAGGTCGCGTTCCCGTTCAGGCTTACCGTCCCGGTGGTCGCGACGACGCCTCCGGCGGCAATGCCGCCGGAGACCGCGCCGGTGATGTCGCCGCCCGAAAACCGGCCGCCGCCGAAGGTCAAGGTCTGGCCCGACCCGACCTTGACGGTCGCGCCGGCGATCGTCGCCGGTCCGCCGAGCGAAACGGCGCTCGACCCGAGCGTGAACGTCCCGCCGCCGAGTTCCACCACGCCGCCGCCCGTCGTCACGAACGTCCCGCCGAGGACGCCGCCGCCGGCGAGGTCGAGCGTCCCCGAAGTGGCTTCGATCACGCCGGTGGAGGTCACCCTGTCCCGGATGATGCTGGTGTTCGCGCCGCCGGTCTTTTCCAGAATGCCGGCGTTGATCACCGAGCCGACGACGCCGTTGTAATAGTCGATGGCGCTGTCGTCGGTCAGGTCGAACACGCCGGTCGAGGCGATGCTCAGCATGCCCGCCATCCACTGGCCGCTGCTGGCGTCGTCGAGGATCAGGTTTCCGTTCAGCTGGTTGACCGTTCCCTTGACCAGCCAGGTCGCGCCCGCGCCGACGTAAGAGGTCGAGCCGGCGCCGAGCGCGACCGTTCCGGTCGTCGCGACGACGCCGCCTGTGGCCTTGCCGCCCGATGCGGTCCCGGTGAGGTCGCCCCCGGAGAGCCGGCCGCCGACGAAGGCGAGCGTCTGTCCCGAGAACGTCTGCACGGTCGCGCCGCCCGCGATCGTGATCGGTCCGCCGAGCGAGACGCTGGTCGATCCGAGCGTGAAGGTCCCGCCGCCGAGTTCGACCACGCCGGCGCCCGAGGTCGAGACGGTCCCGCCGAGGATTCCGCCGCCGGTCAGGTTCAGCGTCCCGGACGTCGCCTTGATCACGCCCGTGGTGGTCACGCTATCCGTGATCTGGCTGACGCCGGCGCCCCCGGTCTTTTCGAGGAGCCCGGCGTTGACGAGCGAGCCGGCGACGCCGCCGTAGGTATCGATCGCGCTGTCGTCGGTCAGGTTGAACACGCCCGTCGCGGCGATGCTCAGCGTGCCGGCCGCCCAGGCGCCGGCGCTCGATTCGTCGAGGATCAGGTTTCCGCCGCCCTGGTTGACGGTCCCCTGGACCAGCCAGGTCGCGCCGGCGCCGACATAGGAGGTGCTTCCCCCGCCCAATGAGGCGGTCCCGGTCGTCACGACGGTCCCGGGGCCGCTGAAGTCGGCGCCGCTGATCGCGCCGGCGCCGGAAAGGGTCAGCGTGACCGGCGCGCCGAACTTCACCCCGGCCTTGAGGGTGAAGCCGTTCGAGACCGCGCCGGCGCCGTAAAGGTTCAGCCAGCCCGAGTTGATCGTCAGCCCGCCGCCGAAGGTCGCCGCGCCCGCGACCGTGAGCGATCCGCCGGCGATCGTGATCGCGTCGTTCGAGCCCGTCGTCGCCGAGGTGATCGCCGCGACCGTCTCGACGTCGCCCGAGCCGACGGTGATGGTGTTGACGACAGAAGTCGCGAGCGAGACCGTGTCGAGCGCGGTCGGCAGGACCCCCGCGCTCCAGTCCTGGGGCGTGTTCCAGTCGTGGCTGCCGGCGGCGGCCTTCCAGAAAACTGTCGTCATGTCTGATCCTCCGGCGACGATTTCTGGAGTATACGACGTCAACGTTCTGTGGCGAAGATCACAGACCGCATGGCGGCGCAGCTACAGGTTTGGCGCCCCGCATGGTATGCTGCGGACCATGTCGAACGCCGCCGAAAAGCTGATGAGCGTGGACGATTTCCTCACCTGGGCGGAGGGAAGGGACGGACGCTGGGAGCTTCAGGACGGCCGCCTCGTCGCCATGGCGCCGGAGCGGGCGGCGCATCTCGAAGCGAAGGCGCTGGCGTGGCGGAGTTTGCAGCAGGCGATCGAACGCGCGAAAGCGCCGTGTCAAGCTTTGCCCGACGGCGCGACGGTGCGCATTTCCTCGCACACCGCCTTCGAGCCGGACGCGCTGGTCTATTGCGGCGAGCGCCTGCCGCCCGACGCGATCATCATTCCCAGCCCGGTCGTGGTCGTGGAGGTCCTGTCCGAGGGCACGGCGCGACGCGACCATGGGGTCAAGCTCTCCGGCTATTTCTCGCTGGCGAGCGTGGCGCATTATCTGATCGTCGACCCGGAGGGCCGCACGGCGATCCACCATCGGCGCGGTCACGGCGACGCGATCGAGACGCGAATCCTCACCGAGGGCGCGCTCCGCCTCGATCCTCCCGGGCTCGAGATCCGGGTCGAGGACCTGTTTCCGGCGTGAGCGGCCGCCCGCCGTCTCCATGACGAGTGTGTCTTGCTTGTCGGCCGCCAGCGAATCGACCCGGTCGGCTCTCGGCCACGCGACCGCCCTTGAAACCGCCCCTGCGCTCGTGACACTTAGCGCCGGCGACCCGGTGCCAATGGGTTCGGCGCCTTTGTAGGCGGGGTCGTCGACCCCGCCGGCGCGCCCCACGAGCGCGCCCTGCAAAGGGCTCAGCGTTCAGACTGCCGCAAGGAGGCGCGCACATGGATCAGGCGACGGCCATAGGCCACAACCGGCTGCGCAATCCGGGCGCGCCGCTCGACGTCTCCTGGTTCGAGGGCGTCGGGGTCAACGCGAGCGCGGTCGAGCGGCGGG
>CAMFKX010000302.1 GCA_945957375.1 uncultured Roseiarcus sp. | reverse complement strand
CTGGTGGCAGACCGAGACCGGCGGCATCCTGATCACGCCGCTGCCCGGCGCCACCAAGCTCAAGCCCGGCTCGGCGACCCGGCCGTTCTTCGGCGTCATTCCCGAGATCGTCGACGGCGCCGGCAATATTCTCGAGGGCGCGACCGAGGGCAACCTGGTCATCGCCGACTCGTGGCCCGGCCAGATGCGCACCGTCTACGGCGACCACGACCGCTTCGTGAAGACCTACTTCTCGACCTATCCGGGCAAGTACTTCACCGGCGACGGCTGCCGCCGCGACGCCGACGGCTACTACTGGATCACCGGCCGCGTCGACGACGTCATCAACGTCTCCGGCCACCGCATGGGCACGGCCGAAGTCGAGAGCGCGCTCGTCGCCCACCCGAAGGTCTCGGAGGCCGCGGTCGTCGGCTATCCGCACGACATCAAGGGTCAGGGCATCTACGCCTATGTCACCGTGATGGACGGCGTCGAGCCGACCGAGGACCTGCGCAAGGAGCTGGTCGCCTGGGTGCGCAAGGAGATCGGCCCGATCGCCTCGCCGGATCTGATCCAGTTCGCCCAAGGCCTGCCCAAGACCCGCTCGGGCAAGATCATGCGCCGCATCCTGCGCAAGATCGCCGAGAACGAGTACGGCGCGCTCGGCGACACCTCGACGCTCGCCGATCCGGGGGTCGTCGGTCAGCTGATCGACAACCGCCAGAACCGCGGCAAGTAAGCGGGGGGCTGGGAGCCGCGGCGCCTCGCCGCCGGGTGCGCGAGACGCGCACCCTCCCACGGCGCCCACCTTCGGAGCGGCGGCGTCTCGCCGCCGGGTGCGCGCGACGCGCACCCTCCCACGGCGCCACCTTCGGAGCGGCGGCGTCCCGCCGCCGAAGTGCGCGCGACGCGCAACCTCCGCGCTTACGAGGCGATCGACAGTTCCTGCGCCGATTCGATCTTGGTCGCCAGGATGACCGCCTGGGTGCGGCTCTCGACGCCGAGCTTCTGCAGAATCGCCGAGACGTGCGCCTTGACCGTCGCCTCCGAGACGCTGAGCTCGTAGGCGATCTGCTTGTTCAGGAGCCCCTGCGACAGCATCATCAGAACCCGGATCTGCTGCGGCGTCAGCGTCGCCAGGCGCCGGGCGAGCGCGCTCGATTCGCGGTTGGCCTGGACATTGGGATCGTAGTCGGGCGGCGTCCAGCGCCCGCCGTCGAGGACATGGGCGATCGCGGCGCGCATGGTGTCGAGCGAATTCGATTTGGGGATGAAGCCCGAGGCGCCGAACTCGAGGCAATGGCGAATGACCGCGCGGTCTTCGTTCGCCGAGACGATCACCACCGGCGTCGACGGCTTTTCCGAACGCAGAAACAACAGGCCCGAGAAGCCGCGCACCCCCGGCATGCTGAGATCGAGCAGCACGAGGTCGGTCTCGGGCGCGGCTTCGAGCGCCGCCGCCATACTGTCGAAATCGTGCGCCACGGCGATCTCCGCGCCCGGCGACGCGCCGAGCACCGCCTCGCGCAAGCCGCCGACCACGAGCGGGTGATCGTCGGCAATCAAAACCCGAACCGTCCCCGCGCTCATAAATCCCTCCGCCGTCTCGTCGGGACGGAGTTTGCGATCGTCATCCGCCGACACGTCAATGTCACGATTCCGTCCCCGACGAAAGTCGAATCATCCGCGCAATTCCGGGGCGCGCGGCAGGCGCCCGATCTGACGCAGCGCCTCGGCGAGCGCGAGGGTCGCGGCGACGCCGACATTGAGCGAACGCAACGGCGGGCGGATGGGAATTCGCAGACGCGCGTCGGCGGCGGCGGCGACCGTTTCCGGCACGCCGGCCGATTCGCGGCCGACGAGCAGGATGTCGCCCTCGCCGAAGCGGAAGTCCCAGAGGTCGGCGTCGCCTCGGGTGGTGAGCAGCGCCAGCCTGCGCCCGGCGCCGCTGCGCCACGCCTCGAACCGCGCCCAGGAATCGTGGCGGGCGATCGTGAGCGCGTCGAGGTAGTCCATTCCGGCGCGGCGGAAGCGCGGATCGCCGAGCCGGAAGCCGGCCGGCTCGATGATCGCGGCGTCGACGCCGAGACAGGCGCAGGTGCGCATCATCGCGCCGGCGTTCTGGGCGATGTCCGGTTCGAAGAGGGCGAGCATGAGCGGGGCGGGCGGCCGGTCCATGGGTTCCGCGCTACCATTTTCCACGCGGTTTGGGCGCCCGCGGACGCCAGCGAATCCGCGCGCCGGCCCGACGAAAGGCAAAGACATGCGGCGTTTCGCTCCTATGGACATCGAAAAGGATCGGTGCGAAAAGCCGGCACGATCGACGGCTGTCGCCTTCGCCCGGCCGATCGACGCCGATGGGGATCAGCATCCGTCCTTGGGCCGAACCGTCTCGCGACGCCGCCCGCGACGGCGCGCAGGCTCGCTCGGCGCCACGAGGCAAGAGACCGCGCCCTGGGGGTTGAATTGACCGCCGCTACCACCACTCACGACCCGAATCGCCGAGATTTCCTCTACATTGCGACAGGCGCCGTCGGCGCGGTCGGCGTCGCAGCCGTCGCATGGCCGTTTATCGACCAGATGAACCCGGACGCCTCGACCCTCGCCATGGCCTCGATCGAGGTCGACATCGGCGCGATCCCGGAGGGCCAGATCGTCACCGTCAAGTGGCGCGGCGGACCGGTGTTCATCCGCCACCGGACGAAGAAGGAGATCGAGGAGGCGCAGAACGTGCAGCTCTCCGAGCTGCGCGACCCGCAGACCGACGCCCAGCGCGTGCAGAAGCCGGAATGGCTGATCGTGGTGGGAATCTGCACGCACCTCGGCTGCGTTCCGATCGGCCACGAGGGCAAGTACGAGGGTTGGTTCTGCCCCTGCCACGGCTCGGTCTACGACACCTCCGGCCGCATCAGGCAGGGGCCCGCGCCGCTCAACCTCGCCGTGCCGGAATACAAGTTCCTGACCGACACGAAGGTGAAGGTCGGCTGACCGAATCGGCCGATCCGCACGATCCTTTCAAGCAACGCCCTTCCTGAGAGCACCCCCCAATGAGCGGTCCTTCGACCTTCGTTCCCAAGAGCGCGATCGGACGCTGGTTCGAATCGCGCCTGCCCGTGATGGGCCTGATGCACTCGTCGTTCGTCGCCTATCCGGTCCCGCGCAACCTCAACTACATGTGGACCTTCGGCGCGATCCTGTCGTTCATGCTGATCGCCCAGATCATCACCGGCGTCGTGCTGGCGATGCACTATGTCGGTTCGGCGTCGCAGGCGTTCCAGTCGATCAACGACCACATCATGCGGGACGTCAATTACGGCTGGCTGATCCGCTACATGCACACGAACGGCGCCTCGCTGTTCTTCCTCGCCGCCTACATCCACATGATGCGCGGCCTCTATTACGGGTCCTACAAGCCGCCGCGCGAGCTGTTGTGGATCATCGGCGTCGTCATCTACCTGCTGATGACCGCGACCGCCTTCCTCGGCTACGTGCTGCCCTGGGGCGCGATGAGCTTCGCCGGCGCGACCGTGATCACCAACCTGTTCACCGCGATCCCGGTCATCGGCACGCCGCTTGCGCACTGGCTGTGGGGCGGGTTCGCGGTCGGCGCGCCGACCCTGACCCGGTTCTTCGCCCTGCATTATCTGCTGCCGTTCGTGATCGCGGCCTTCGTCGGTCTGCACGTCTGGGCTTTGCATGTGACGGGTCAGAACAATCCCGACGGGGTCGAGGTCAAGAACGTCGAACGCGACACCGTCGCCTTCACGCCCTACGCGACGATCAAGGACATCTTCGCGGTGTCGGTCTTCTTCATCCTCTACGCCTGGCTGATCTTCTACATCCCGAACTATCTCCTCGACGCGGACAACTACAACATCGCCAACCCGCTGGTGACGCCGGCGCATGTCGTCCCGGAATGGTATCTGCTGCCGTTCTACGCCATCCTGCGCGCCATCCCGAACAAGCTGCTCGGCGTCGTCGCGCTCGTCGCGGCGATCGTGATCCTCGCCTTCGTCCCGTGGCTCGACCGCAATCCGGTCAAGTCGGCCAAGTACCGCCCGGCCTTCCGGTTCTTCTTCTGGGTGTTCGTGGCGATCTGCATCGGCCTCGGCTACATCGGCTCGCAGGAGCCCAATGACGCGATGACCATGGTCGCGCGGATCCTGACCGGGGGTTACTTCGGCTTCTTCCTCGTGGTGATGCCGGTGCTGAGCTTCACCGAGAAGACCCGGCCCATTCCCGCCTCGATCGCCGACGCGGTTCTGGCGAAGAAGACGGCCGAGGCCTGACCGATCCCGAGGGACAACGACTATGATCCGCTTTACCATCAAAGCCCTTGCCTCGGCGGTCGCCCTGGTTTCGATCGTCGGCGGCGTCGCCTTCGCTGAGGGCGAGCAGCCGAAGCCGCCGCGGGAGTCGTGGAGCTTCGGCGGCATGACCGGCACCTACAACAAGGCGCAGCTGCAGCGCGGCTTCCAGGTCTACCGGGAAGTGTGCTCGAACTGCCACGCGCTCAGCATCCCGTTCCGCACGCTCGGCCAGTCGGGCGGCCCGGAGTTCTCCGAGGATCAGGTCAAGACCCTCGCGGCGAGCTATCAGGTCACCAACCCGGAGCCGAACGACAAGGGCGAGATCTTCAAGCGCCCGGGCACGCCCGCCGACATCATTCCCCGCCCGGACGGCTATCCCAACGATCAGGCCGCCGCGGCGGCTTTCGGCAAGGCCCCGCCGGACATGAACCTGCTCGCCAAGGCGCGCAAATACGAGCGCGGCTTTCCGTGGTTCGTGTTCGACGCGCTGCCCGGCCTGCAGTACCAGGAGATGGGCGCGGACTACATCCACGCCATCCTGACCGGCTACACCAATACCGACGATCCGACCTGGAACCTGTATTATCCGGGCCACAAGATCGCCATGCCGCAGCCGATCTCCGACGGCGCAGTCGATTACAAGGACGGCACGCCCAAGACGCTCGACAATTACTCGCGCGACATCGCCGCGTTCCTGTCGTGGGCGGCGGAGCCGAACCTGAACGAGCGCCGCCGGATCGGTCTCGGCGTGATGATCTTCATGTTCGTGCTCGCCGGGTTGCTCTATTTCACCAAGAAGCGGGTTTGGGAATCGGCGCACTGACCGGACCCGCGCACCGCCGATGATGCGACGCCCGCGCTCCGCCGCGGGCGTTTGCATTTCGGAGCCTGTCAAACCAGCCATGCGCCGGCGGCGGCGCCGGGCGCTTGCGAGGAGGCCGCGATGACGAAAGCGATGGTCGGGGTGATCGGCGGTTCGGGGGTCTACCACCTGCCCGGGCTGACCGATCTGCGCGAGGAGGCTGTGCCGACGCCGTGGGGCGAGCCGTCCGACACGCTGCGCTTCGGCCGCATCGGCGGCGTCGAGGCCGTGTTCCTCGCCCGCCACGGCCGCGGCCACCGCTTCTCGCCCTCGACGATCAACTACCGCGCCAACATCGACGCGCTGAAGCGCGTCGGCGTCACCGACGTGATCGCGCTCTCGGCCTGCGGGTCGTTCCACCGCGACCTCTACCCCGGCGTGTTCGTGATGATCGATCAGTTCGAGGACCGCACCTACCGGCGCGAGAATACGTTCTTCGGCACAGGGCTCGTGGCGCATGTCTCGATGGCGCATCCGATCGCGCCGCTGCTCCGCCGCCGGCTGGTCGAAGCCGCGGTCGCCGAAAGCATCCCGCACAAGGACGGCGGGACGTATGTCTGCATGGAGGGGCCGCAGTTCTCCTCGCTCGCCGAATCGCTCGGCTATCAGGCGCGCGGCGCCGACGTGATCGGCATGACCGGGGCGACCGAGGCCAAGCTCGCGCGCGAGGCCGAGATTTGCTACGCGTCGGTCGCCATGGTGACCGACTACGACTGCTGGCACGAGGAGCACGAGAACGTCGAGGTCGCCGCGGTCGTCAAGGTGATGCACGACAACGCGGAGAAGGCGGCGCGGCTCGTCGCGCGGGCCTTGCGCGAGTTTCCCGCCGAGCACGAGGCTTGCCCGATCGGCTCCGACCGCGCGCTCGAATATGCGATCATCACCCACGCCGAGGCGCGCGATCCGGAGCTGGTGCGCAAGCTGGACGCGGTGGCGGGGCGGGTGCTGCGGCAGGCGTAGGAAGACGCGGGGAGGGCGCGCGTCCCGCGCGCCCATCGGAGGGACGCCGACGCTCCGAGAGGGACGCTCCCGGCTTGCGTGAGGCGCGGCGGCGGCCCTAAGAGTTCCGGTGCGGATGGCGCAGACCAGCGAGGGGTTGATGCTCAGAACCGCTTTCGAACGCTTTC
>CAMFKX010000301.1 GCA_945957375.1 uncultured Roseiarcus sp. | reverse complement strand
TACACTTATGCGATCGTCGGCAGCGTCAGATGTGTATAAGAGACAGCTCTCGAGCTCGCTCTGGGTGACGCTGTCGATCACGCTCAAGGCGCTGTTCGCCGCCGTCGTCGGCAGCGTGGCCCTGTCGATCATCTTCGCGCAGTCGCGTCTGGTCGAGCGGGCGTTTTATCCCTTCGCCGTCGCCTTGCAGGTTACGCCGATCGTGGCGATCGCGCCGCTGTTGCTGATCTACCTGACGCCGACGGTCGCGGTGCTGGTGTGCGCCTTTCTCGTGGCGTTCTTCCCGCTGCTCGCCAACACCACGCTCGGGCTTTCGTCCGCCGACCACAATCTGGTGGATCTCTTCAGCATGTACCGCGCCTCGCGCTTCCAGCAATTCATGCTGCTGAGGCTGCCCGCGGCGCTGCCGTATTTTCTCGCCGGGCTCAGGATCAGCGGCGGCCTGGCGCTGATCGGGGCGATCGTCGCCGAGATCGCCGCGGGTTCGGCGGGGCAGGGATCGGGCCTCGCTTACCGGATCGTCGAATCCGGATTTCGCCTCAACATTCCAAGAATGTTTGCAGCGCTCCTCTTGATCTCGATCGCCGGCATCACAATTCATGTGCTTCTGACGGCGCTCTCACACTGGCTGCTCGCAGACTGGCACGAGAGCGAACGCGGGCGCGAAGGTTGAACCGACTGGGTCGATCGAACGTAGCAGAGGCCGACGGACTTCCGTTCCCCCCGGAAGCGGACTAGAGGGGGCGGGAAACGCGCCAGTCGACAAGGGCCAAAGCCATGAACATCCAGTACCGGGTCGGAGCGCGGAAGTCCGTTCTGCGAAAACTCGGCCTCGCAAGCCTCGTCGAAACCTCGACGTTCGACATCGAGACCGCGCATGCGGCGCTCGTGCGTCGTCAGGCGGTGCCGGAGCGCATCCTGACCGACGGCCTCGTGGTCGACGTGCCGGCCGGCGTCTATCATCCGCTGCCCGATTCGAGCTCCGAGTTCTTCATCCGCAATATCAAGGCGATGGATCAGACGCGAATCCACAAGACGCTCGAGATCGGCGCCGGTTGCGGGATCATATCGCTTTACATGGCGGCGAACTGGACGTCGCAGACGTTCGCGACCGACATCTCCCCGATCGCCGTCGAGGCGACCCTCGCCAATGCCGACCTGAACGGCCTGAGCCTTACGGCGTTCCAGTCGGACCTGTTCGAAAAGATCGAGGAGCGCGACTTCGACCTCATCGTGTTCAACACCCCGATGATCGACAAGACGCCGGAGAACGACATCGAGAAGTACAGCCTGTGCGACCCGCACGGAATGATTACCGAATCCTACCTGCGCCAGGCGCGTCATCACGTCTCGAAGGACGGGCTGATCATCTTCTCGATCTGCAACAACTCCGCCTACGAAGTCATGGATCCAATCGACCTCGATTACTCGATCGTCGGCTTCGAGCTCGGCTACAGCGGCTTCTGGCGCGCGATCGTCGGCGCGCGCATTTGAGCCGGAGCGTCGGCGGGAGCCTTTCTCCGCGATTCGCCGTGGCGGGAGGCGGTTTACATCGTCCTCCCCTCGACTAAATTGCTCCCGGTCAGACTTCGGGGGCGGGGCGGATGAGCGGCGTGTCGGACCCGGCAAACGGGCTGGAAGCCCTGCGCGCGCGGCGCAGGACGGCCGCCCCGGACACGGAGCGGCGGCTCACGGAGTCGCTGATCGAGCACTTCTTTTCTTATGAGCCTTATTTCCCCGACCCGGTCTCGCAGTTCCTCGAGACCGAGGATGGCCGGATCGGCCTTCGGCAACATCTCTTCGAGCGGCTCGACAACAATCGTTCCAGCGTCATCCCGTGGATCGTCGAGATCGCCGGCGATCTCCGCGGAAAGTCCGTCGTGGAGATCGGATGCGGCACGGGATCGACGACGGTCGCGCTGGCCGAGCAGGGCGCATCCGTACGCGCGTCCGATCCGCACGAAGGCTCCCTCAGGGTCGCCGAAGAACGTCTTCGCTGCTACGGGCTGAGCGCGGACCTAATGAATAGCGATGCGGAAGGCGCGTTTCGGTCGCTCGGCGACGAGCGCGTCGACGTGGTCGCTTTTCTCGCGGTACTGGAGCACATGACTCTGGAAGAGCGGTTGCGCGCGCTCCGGCAGGCATGGGCGCATCTGAAGCCGGGCGGTTGGCTCGTCATCGACGAGACGCCGAACCGGCTCTGGCATTTCGATTATCACACGGCCCACGAGCCGTTCTTCCTGTGGCTTCCGGACGACCTGGCCGCCTTGTACTCCTCGCGGACCCGGCGCGCGCGTTACAATCGTCTCCACCGCAACAACGGCAAGCTCGATCCGGTGACGTTGGCCCGCTGGGGGCGGGGGGTGAGTTATCACGATTTCGTCGTGGCGCTGGATCTCGCGCCGGAAGCGCTGCCGGTCGTATCCTCCAAGGATCTGTTCTTCCGGGCGAAGACCGGCGCGACCCGCGGCGTGCTCTACACCGAAGACGAGGAGGTTTACGAGAAGCTCATCCGGGCGCTCGCTCCGGAGGTGCCTGCCGGCTTCTTCACCAGTTTCCTCGACCTGATCCTGCAAAAGCCGCTCGACAACGCGACGTGAGCGATCGGCCCGGCGCCGGGACGCCGATCATGTGGATGGGTGCCGAGAAGCCAGCTTGACGCGGTCGATGCGCGCGGGCCAAGGTCGCCCCGCAACGAGCCTGACGGCAGGGGGGACCCATGACCAATCGGAACATCGCGGCGTTGGCGGGGCTCGCCTCGCTCGTGGGACTTGCGGGATGCGCGGGCGTCGGCGTCCAGGAGAAGGAAGGGCAGCTCTCGGCCGCCGGATTCCTGCGGCTCCAGGCCGACACGCCCGCCCGCGTGGCCAAGCTTCAGTCGCTGCCGCAGAACACCATCGTCTTCGCCCAGCGCAAGAGCGGCCCGGTCTACATCTACGCCGACGCCGCCGGGTGCAACTGCGCCTTCGTCGGCTCGCCGGCCGCCTACCAGCAATACCAGCAGATCCGCGCCGCCAACAACATCGCGCAGATGCAGGAGACGACCGCCGAACTCAACGTGGCGGCTGCCGAAGACTGGGGCGGCGCGTGGGGACCGATGGCGCCCGGCTGGTACTACTGAGCCGCGCCGGCGCCGACGGCGTTTTGACCTGGAGGGGTGAATGACCGGACAAATCGTTGCGCGCGCCGCCGCTGCGGCGCTCACCTTCGGCATGCTCTTCGGCCCGATCGCTGCGGCCGAGGCGCTCGAGTGCCCGCAGGCGCAGCCGCTGAGCAAGCCCGGGGTGATCAAGGAGACGCCGGCCGAGATCGCGGAGCTGGGTCCGGCGCTGTCGGGCGGCGACATCGTCGCCAAGGTTCCCGAACTGGTCGCCGCGTTGAAGACGCGCTATCCGGCGGCGGGCTCGGCCGAGATCGCCAACTACCTGATCACGGCCTACTGCCCCGGCGTCGAAAAGACGACCGGGCTCAGCGACGCGCAGAAGACGGCGCGGGTCGAGGCGTTCTCGAAGGCGGTCCTCGGCGTGCTCTACTGACGCGCGCCGGCGCGTCGGTTCGCCGGGGGAGGGGATCTTGGTTGCGCAGCCCGAGACCTGGTCGGCCGATTGGGCCTGGGGCTTGCCGCTCATCGTGCTGACCGTTCTGGCGCACGGCTTCGGCCTCGTTCAGATTCATTTGCGCCTGATCAGCGGGCTGGCCGAACATTTCAAGAGTCGCGGTTCAAGCGTCGGGTTCGCCTTGGTCATCGCCGCGACCATCCTGCTGGTGACGATTCTTCACGCCGCCGAAGCGAGCGCCTGGGCGTCCGCCTATGTCGCGCTGGGCGCGCTCGGCGACGCGCACGGCGCAATGCTGTTCTCGCTCAACGCCATGACCACCTATGGTCACGACAATCTCGGCCTCGAACCCCATTGGCGGCTCATGGGCGCCCTGGAAGCGCTCAACGGCGTGATCCTGTTCGGTCTCACGACGGCGTTCCTGTTCGCTATTCTCCAGCGTTACTGGCCGCTGCTCGAACGCGAGAGCGACGATTGACGGGGCGCGGTCAGCCGGCGCGCACGCGGCGCAGCAAGGCCTCCCGCAGGCTGTCGTAGATCGGTCCGTTGCGCAAAGCCTCGGCGGCGAGCATGGCGAAAGCGCTGGCCTCGAGGCCGGGCAGCAGGAGGGTGACGTTGCCGGTCATCTCGGTCACCAGCACGAGACCGGTCAGCGGCGAGCGCACGGTCCCGGTGAAGAACGCCGCCATGCCGACGACCGCGAACGACTGCGTCGGCACGCCGAGTCCGGGAAAGGCCCAGTCGCAGCCTGTCCCGAAGAGAGAGCCGGCCGCGGCCCCGATCACGAGCAGCGGCGCAAACAGACCCCCCGGCGTTCCGGCGGCGTAGGAGATCGGACCCAGCACGAAGCGGACGGCGAGGATGACGGCGACCAGCGTCCAGTCCGGCCCGCCGGTCAGCAACGCCTGGGTGATCGGATCGCCGCCGCCGACGGCGCCCGGCCACGCGAAGGCGAGCGCCCCCACGGCCATTCCGATCAGACCGGCGCGCGCCTCGACCGGCAGGGGAATGCGGCCGACCAGGGCGATCGCGCCGAGGATCGCCTTGTTGTAGACGACGGCGACGAGGCCGACCGCCAGGCCGAACACGAAGAAGATCGGGTGCGCCTCGAACGGGACGTTCGGCAGCGGGCCGACCTGAAAGTCCCGGGAGTCGCCGAGGATGACGCGGGAGACCGAGATTGCGGTCGCCGACGCCGTCAGCGTGGCGACCGTAATGCGCGGGTCGAAGGTCTGCAGCACCTCCTCGAGGACGAAAGCGGCCCCCGCGAGCGGGGCGTTGAAGGCGGTCGCGAGGCCGGCGCCGGCGCCGGCCGCGAGCAGGGCGCGCGATTCGGGCCACGGGCGGCGGAGGACGACGCCGATCAGATGGGCGAGGCTCGAGCCCATCTGCACCATCGGCCCCTCGCGGCCGAGCGCGAGGCCGCCGCCGATGCCGAGAACGCCGCCGACGAACTTGACCGGCGCCAGCGTCCAGGATGCGGGCGCGATTCCATCGCGGAGCACGGCCTCGACGTGCGGAATGCCGCTGCCGCCGGCGAACGGCGACCAGCGGCGCACCAGCCAGGCCGCGACGAGGCAGGCCGTTCCGCAGACGGCCATGATCAGCGGCAATCCTCCGGGGGGCCCGTCGTGGGCGCGGGCGACGAGCTGGTCGCGCAGCCGCCCGGCGGCGTCGAGCGCGAGGCGGAATTCGGCTCCGACCGCGCCGGTCGCGGCGCCGGCGACGAGCGAGAGAAGCGCCAGCGGAACGTAATCGGCCAGGCCGCGTCGTACGCTTTCGTCACCCGCCATTCCGCGTCCTCACATCCGATCCGTCAGCGCCGTCTCCGCGCGTGTCCGGCCGCGCAGCCAGGCGACCGGCAATCCCCGGAATTCAGACGCCGTATTCGTCGAACGGGATGACGCGGCAGGGATCGCCCGCCTTTGCCGCCTGCGCGCGCGGCGGACGCACGATCAGGCCGTCGGCGCGCGCCATTTCCTTGACCAGCGACGAATCCTGCAGCGCGACGGGCGTGGCGGCGAGGACGCCCTCGGCGTCGCGCGTCAGCGCGGCGCGCGCGTAGTCCTGGCGGGGACCATTGGCCTTTGCGTCCGCGCCCAGGCGGCCGGGCCGCGTCGGATCCGCGCCGGCGTCGGGCGCGCCCTGCAGGGCGCGCAGGAGCGGGCGCAGGAACAGGATCGCGCACACGGTCGACGAGGTCGGGTTGCCCGGCAGCCCGAGCACCCGCAATTCGCCGAGGCGACCATGCATCAGCGGCTTGCCCGGACGCATCGCGATCTTCCAGAAGCCGAGCTCCATGCCGGCGGCGACGAGCGCCTTCTGGACCAGGTCGTGGTCGCCGACCGAGGCGCCGCCGAGCGTGACGAGCACGTCGACCCCGAGGCCGATCGCCTTGCGGATCGCGGCGTCGAGATCGGCCATGGTGTCGCGCGCGATGCCGAGATCGATGGCGATCCCGCCGCAGGCCTCGACGATCCCGGCGACCGAGAAGTTGTTGGAGGCCACGATCTGCGACGGGCCGAGCGCGCCGCCGGGCGCGACGAGCTCGTCGCCAGTCGCCAGGATCGCGACCCGCGGCCGCCGGCGCACCCAGACGTCGGCGTGATTCGCCGCCGCCGCGAGCGCGACGTCGCGCGGCGAGAGCCGCCGCCCCGCGGAGAGCAGCGGCTCGCCGGCGCGGAAGTCCAGACCCTCGGGACGCAAATTGTCTCCGGGTGAAACTGCGGCTGCGATCGTCACGCGGTCGCCGTCGCGTTGCGTCTCTTCCTGCA
>CAMFKX010000300.1 GCA_945957375.1 uncultured Roseiarcus sp. | reverse complement strand
CGCCGGACCCGCCCGGGATCGAGCCGGCGCGGCCGCGGCCGCTCGGGACGCCGCGACCGGCGCCCACGGCGGCGCTGACGCCCCGCGCGACAGCCGAACGGGGCCTCGGCCGGGGGCTCGCCGCCTTCTTCACCTATCTGCTGATGGCGATCGGCGCGGCGGCGCTGGTCGCCGGGCTCGCGATCCTGGTGACGTTCGGCCGAGACCACCGCCTCGGCGAACTCTGGGCCCTGGTGCAGGCGCTGAAGCCGCAGTGACACGGCGCAGCCATCCCGCCTTGATTCGTCCGCCTTCGCAAACCACACTTCCGCCCGGACTGCGCCGCAAGCGGTCGCGGATCGGCTGGGGAAGGCTTACGGGCGGGCGGCGATGGACAGCGCGTTTTTCTCCGATCTTCTGGCTTCGATCGCGGAGCGCGGGCGCTCCGTGCTCAAGCTCAGCCCGTGGCCGCGCGACGCGCAGGACCGCGCCGGGTCGCTTGCGGACATGTGCCGGGCGCTGCTGAGCGGCCGCGGCGAAGCCTCCGGCGTCGCGCTGGCGAGCGAGATCCTCGCCCGCTACCGCAGCCTCGACGACGACGACAAGGCGGCGTTCTTCCGCGCGCTGGCCGAGGATTTCGGCGCCGACCGCGCGCGGATCGAGGGCGCGCTCGCGCGCTGGACCGCGACCGGGGGCGAAACGGCAGCCGCGGAGCTTCACTACGCCTCCGAGCCGCGTCGGCAGGAATTGTTCCGGCGAATGAACCGCGCCCCCGGCGGCACGTCGGCGCTCGTCGCCATGCGCGCCGATCTGATCGAGGCGATGCGCGACGACCGCGGTCTCGCCGTGCTCGACGGCGATTTCGTCCATCTGTTCAATTCGTGGTTCAACCGCGGCTTCCTGGTGCTGCGCCGGATCGACTGGTCGTCGCCGGCGGCCATTCTGGAAAAGATCATCCGCTACGAGGCGGTGCACGAGATCCGCGGCTGGGACGACCTCCGCCGCCGGATCGATTCGGTCGACCGGCGCTGCTACGCCTTCTTTCACCCGGCGCTGGTCGACGAGCCGCTGATCTTCGTCGAGGTGGCGCTGACGGTGACCCCGCCGGCCGCGATCGCGCCGCTGCTCGCCGAACGCCGCGCCCATGTCGCGCAGGACAAGGCGCGCGTCGCTACGTTCTATTCGATCTCGAACTGCCAGCAGGGCCTGTCCGGCGTGTCCTTCGGCAATTTCCTGATCAAGCAGGTGGTCGAGGAGATCCGCCGGGAGTTGCCGCGGATCGAGACCTTCGTCACGTTGTCCCCGGTCCCGGGGCTTCGCCCGTGGGTCGAATCCAGCGACGATCCGACGGTCGAGACGCTGGCGCAGAAGGTCCGCGACGTCGCGCTCGATCCGGATTGGCCGACGAAGCCGGAATCCGAAGCGGCGATGCGCAAGGCGATCGAGCCGCTCGCGGCTCATTACTTCGTCCGGGCGCGCCGTCCCGACGGCCGCGTCGTCGATCCGGTGGCGCGTTTCCACCTCGGCAACGGCGCCCGGCTCGAACGGATCAACCCCGCGGGCGACCTGTCGGACAAGGGCCTCGCCGAGTCGTTTGGCGTGATGGTCAACTACCAGTACGATCTCGCCGAGATCGAGCGCAATCACGAGGCCTTCGCCAACCAGGGCGTGGTGGCCGCGTCGAGCGCGGTGAAGAAGCTCGCGCCCGGCGCCAAGCCGCGCGTCCCCGCCGCGGCGCTGCCGCCGCCCTGACGCCGGAAGCCCGACGCAAGACCAGGGAGGACGCCATGTACGCCGCAATTCGACAGGTGAAGGCCAAGCCCGGCATGGCGGACACGCTCGCCGAGGTGATCAAGGGCGCGGTGCCGATCGTCAGCGGCGTCCCCGGTTTCATGGGCTATTACGTGATGTATTCGCCCGACGACACGGTGACGGCGATCAGCCTGTTCAACAAGGTCGAGGAGGCGCAGGAGTCGAATCGTCGCGCGCTGGCCTGGATCGAGAAACATCTCGCGCCCTACGTGACCGGTCCGGCGACGGCGACCGCCGGGCCGGTGATCGTGCATTCGGTGCCGTAGCGCGGTCGCCTGCTCGCGCGCCTGGGCGGCGGGACGCCGCCCTCCGGCTTTCCTAGACCGCGAGCGCCGCGCGCTCGCCGATGTGGTCGCCGTCGAGCGCGAGGCCGCGCACCCGCGCCGATACGCGCCAGAGGTCGCCTTCGCGCTGGAGCCGCACGAGGTGATAGGCGGCCCGGTAGCGCGGATCGTGGGTCGCTGCGGCGGCCGAGGGCGCGCCGAGCACCGGCACGCGCCCGCCGGCCGCCTTCGTCGCCGTCGACGGCAGCGAGCGCACGAGCTGCTTGTGGGTATGCCCGTGCAGGATCGCCTCGGCGCCGCGGGCCGCGATCATGCGCTCGAAGGCGGCGGCGTCGGTGAGGCCGCGCAGCGGCGGCGCGCCCTTCGCCAGCGGCGGGTGATGGATCAGCACGACGCGGGCCAGATTTCTCCCGCCGGTCTCGTCGAGCAGCGCCGCGCAGGCCTCGATTTGCGCGCGCCCGAGCTTGCCCGACGCCATCAGCGGCCCGGTCGGCTGCCCGGAGGTGAGGCCGATGATCGCGATGTCGCCGCGCACGCGCAGATAGGGAAAATCGGCGCGGCCGTCGTCGCCGGTGGTCCAGGGCGCGAAGGTCCGCGCCAGCATCGGCATGGCGGAGCGCACATAGGCGTCGTGGTTGCCCGGCACGAAGCTGACGTCTCCAGGCGCCCCGAGGGTCGCCATCCATTCGGCGGCGCGACGGAACTCCGCCGGCATCGCGATGTTGACGAGGTCGCCGGTCACCGCGACGTGGTCGGGGCGCTCGGCGCGCAGGTCGGCGACCAGCCGGTCGAGCATCGCCATGTCGTTGAGGCCCTCGCGGCCGCGCTTCCAGTTCACGTAACCCATGAACCGCTTGAGGCGAAACTCCGAGCCGAGCGGCGGCGGAGCCGGCGAGAGATGCGGGTCGGTGATATGCGCGATCGTGAAGCTCATCGCCCGACCGTTCAGAAACGAATGCGCCGCCGGCGACGGCGGCGCATTCTGGGAGGCGGGCCGCGGAAAGACAACGCCTTCCGCGCGTTGCGGTTGGCCGACCCGGTCAGGCCGACGCGGTCGCAGGCGCCTTCGCCTGTCCGGTCGACTGGTTGACGATCACGTTCTTCCAGATGTTGTCGTTCGGCACGATCTTCTCGAGGCCGTCGTCGGTGAGGATATGGGTGCTGAACACCGACACCTTGGTCACCTTGCCGGCGATGCCGCCGCCGACCTCGACCTTGTCGCCGACGTCGAACGGCTTGAACACCATGATCAGAAGGCCGCTGGCGAAGTTGCTGAGCGTGCCCTGAAGGGCGAAGGCGACGACGAAGCCGGCGGCGCCGATGATCGCGAGCAGGGGCGCGAGGTTCACTTCGAGCGCGGCCAGGCCGAACAGGAAGCCGAGCGCGACGATCAGCCGCCCCGACGCCGTGATCACGAACTCGCGCAGGAGCTGCGAGGTGACCTTGCTCCGTCCGAGCGTCAGGCGCAGGATCGCCTGAAAGAGGCGGGCGATGACGATCGATCCGACGATGTAGCCGATGAAGATGCCGATGTTCTTCGCCCAGCGCAGCCCGCCCTCGTCTGCGACCAGCCACGCCTTGACGCGCGCCCAGGTCGCCGCCTTGTCGGAGACGTCGATCTTGAGGCCGCCGAGCGAGGCGATATAGAGCCGATAGGACTTGGAGTCGCCGCCCTTGGCGTCCAGTTCGTCGAGGACCTTCTTCAACCGGTCGACCAGCGCGGTCCGCTCGGAGGTGAGCTGGGTGCTGTAGTCGACGAGTTGCACCTTGACGTCGGTCTTGGCGGCGGCCGCCTCGTCCGCCTTCGTGGCGAGCTTCTCGGCCGCCTTGGCGGTGTCCTTGGCGGCGCCGGGCGCGGCGGTCGCAGCGGCGGTCGCGGCGGCCGCCGGGGCGGACTCGGCGAGCGCCTGCACCTTGTTCGAGGTCGCGTCGTCCTTGGCGGCGGCGGCGACGACCTCGCCCGCCTTCTTCGCCGCGGCGTCGTCGCCGGTCTTGGCGGCCTTGTCGGCCGCGGCCTCGGCGGCTTTCGTCAGCACGTCCTTGTCGGACACTGCAGCAGGCGCGGCGTCGCCCGTCGGCGCAGCCTGCTTGGTCAGCGCGGTCGTGGCTTCCGCCGTCTTTTCTTCCTTTTGCTTCTCCTGGTTTGCGCTTTCGGCCGTCTTGGCCAACGCCTTCTGCGCATCCTCGAGTTTCTTGGCCGCCGCAGCCTTGTCGCCGCCGTTCTCGGCCGCGGCCTTCACGTCCTTCGACGCCTTCGCCAGCTCGTCCGCCGCCGCCTTCTGCTTGTCGAGCTGGGCGATCTCGCGGTTCTTCCGGCGCACGTTGATCTCGGCGACCGAGATTTCCCGTTCCTTGTTGCGCACGAGGTCGAACCAGCCCTTGGCCTCGACCTCGACCTCCTCCTTGCTCATCGGGTTGAGCAGCAGTTCGAGATCGTCGAGCGCGATCGTCGGGTCCTTGGTGGTGACGGGCTCGGGGGCGGCCTTCGCGGCCGGCGCCGCGGCGTCGTCGCCTGCACTCGAAGGACATGTTGCGCCGAAGCTCATGACCAGCGCCAGAGCCGCGGCCGCCGCGAACCGCGGCAAGCCGTTGATCGAAATCTTCATGGAAAGCCCAGCCCCAACCGTTTCCCAGAATTTCGGACCGCAAAACGGTGAAGTTCCGGTCCTTGACGAAAATTTCATAATGTCGCTTCAAGGCGAACACAACCCCGGCGCGCGCCGGAGAAAAGGGTTCTCATGGCGTCGCTCGCCGCCCGCGTGCGATCGCGGATCGCCCATCTGATCTTCCTCATGACGCGGCCGATGACGTTGGGCGTGCGCGGCGTCGTGATCGATGCGGACGGATCGGTCCTGCTCGTCCGCCACGGCTATGTGCCGGGTTGGCATTTCCCCGGCGGAGGGGTCGAAGTCGGTGAGACCTTCGTCCACGCGCTGGGGCGCGAACTCGAGGAGGAAGCCTGCATCCGAGCGACCGGCGCGCCGGTCCTGCACGGGCTGTTCTTCAACGGACACGTGTCCCGGCGCGATCATGTCGCGGTCTACGTCGTGCGCGACTACGAGGTCCTCGGGGTGCGTGCCCCCGACCGCGAGATCGAGGAGGCGCGGTTCTTTCCGCGCGACGCCCTGCCGGCAGGGACGAGCGCCGGCACCCGGGCGCGGCTCGCGGAAATCTTGGACGGCGCGCCGGTCTCCGACCTCTGGTGAGCGCTGGCGGGACGAAACGCCGCAATTTCACCCCAAACCTGCTCGATTGAGCGCGAACCGGATGAAGACGAATTAACGAATCGGCAAGGTTCCCGGGCGCTTCAATCCGCCCCGTGGACTTTTCCGGCCGGCGCTCCTAGGGTTCGGCGCCAATAACGGGGTAACGCATGACTCTGCCGTTCTGGCGCCTCGCCGTTCTCGGCCTGACCGCCGCCGCAGGAGCGATCCTCGCCGGATGCGAAGACTACCTCGAAACCGGCCCGGGCCGATCCGAGCACCCGATCACCAGCGCGACCCTCGACGCGATGGCGAAGATCGACACGACGCCGTCGTCGCCGGTGCTGATCCGCGCCTACAAGAAGGAGGCGGAGCTCGAAGTCTGGAAGATGAAGTCCGACGGGCAGTATGCGCTGCTCAAGACCTACCCGATCTGCCGCTGGTCGGGGCAACTCGGACCCAAGCGGGTCGAGGGCGACATGCAGGTGCCCGAGGGCTTCTACGCCATCGCGCCCGGCCAGTTGAACCCGAACTCGCACTATTATCTCGCCTTCAACGTCGGCTATCCCAACGCCTACGACCGCGCCCTCGGGCGGTCGGGCGGCGCCGTCATGGTGCACGGCGTGTGCTCGTCGGCGGGCTGCTTCTCGATGACCGACAAGCAGGTCAACGACATCTACGCCATCGCGCGCGACGCGCTGCGCGGCGGACAGCGCGAGATCCAGCTCCAGTCCTATCCGTTCCGCATGACGCCGGAGAATATGGCGAAGTACCGGCTCGATCCGAACATCGAATTCTGGAAGGAGCTGAAGAACGGCTCGGACCATTTCGAGGTGACCAAGACCGAGCCGACGGTGCTGATCTGCGGCAAGCACTACATTTTTGGCGCGTCGGCCTCCGGCGAGGTCGCCGCCAGCGCGCCCTGCCCCGCCTTGCGCAAGGACGAGGCGGTCGAAGCCCTGGTCGCCGAGAAGGAGGCCAAGGACGACGCCAAGGTCGCCGAGCTGGCCGCCAAGGGGATGAAGCCGATTCGCACGGTCTACGCCAACGGCGGGCAGAACCCGGTGTTCGCCGGCTACAAGGACGCGAGCGACCCCGACTCGCTCGCGAGCGGACCGCAGGAAATCGCGCTCGACGACCCGAAGGCGCCCGCGTCCAGGGCGACCGCCGCGACGCCCAGGCCGCCCGCGCCGTCGGAGAAGGCGCCGGCGCTGGTCGAAGTGGCCAAGG
>CAMFKX010000299.1 GCA_945957375.1 uncultured Roseiarcus sp. | reverse complement strand
TCCGCCAGTTGGTCAACAGCACGAGCGCGTTGACGAACTGGAGCAGGTGGCCGCCGCCCCAAAAGAGTTGTTCGCGGTCGACCGACAGCAGGCCCTCGCGCGCCAGCAGGACGCCCGCGACGCCGAACGAGACGAGCGCGAGCACATAGACGAGGCCGGCCAGCGCCATCGCCAGCGTCGCCGCCGGCAGCGGCGACCGGCGCCCGGGCAGGTTGAGGAACAGCCGGACGACCGGCGCGAGCACCGCGAGCGCCAGCAGGACGAGGCCGAGGTCGTAGGCCGGATGGCGCAGGAGCGGAACGTAATTGGTCAGTTGCGGCGCGGCTGCGTCGAGGAAAGCCGGCGCGAACAGGCACGGAAAGGAGACGAGCGCGATCCCCTGCCCGATCCGCCCGAGCGGCGCGGCGCGCGGCGCCTCGCCCGCGGCCTCGCGCGTCGCGATGGTCGTCAGGAAGGCGAACACGCCGAGCAGCCAGATCACCAGCGAGAAGACGACGTGGATGACGAGGCCTTTGTAGAAGAACCCGATCGGCCACAGCGGGGCGCGGTCCATGCCGGGAATGCGCGACAGCGCGAGCAGGAGGGCGAACACGCCTGCGAGCGCCAGCGCGCCGACGGCGATCCAGGCCCAGCCGCGAAGCTCCCCCGCGAGCGCGCCGACCGCGCGGCCGTCGCGCGCGAGCGCGATCGGCGCAGGGTGGACAACTCCGCTCATGTCAGCTCGCCAGCGGATAGAGATGGACCGCCATCACATAGACGACGAGGCCCGAGACCGCCACGAACACCCACGAGGGGTAGGTCACCCGCGCGAAGCGGCGATGGACGGCGAAGCGCCCCTTGAGCGCGTTCCAGAGCGTGATCGGCACGAGCACGGCGACGATTGCCGCCATCACGACATGGACGGCGAGCAGCGTGAAGTAGATCGGCCGGATCACGCCGACCCCGCCGAATTTTGCGAGGCCCGCAAACGCATGATAATAAAGGTAAACCGCGAGAAACGCGGCGCCGATGGCGATCGCGACCATCATGGCGCGCCGGTGGCCGTCGCGGTCGCCGGCGCGGATGCGGCTGTAGGCGTAGACGAGCACGACGAGGGTCGCCGCGTTCAGCACGGCGAGCACGTGCGTCAGATCGTGGATCGTCAGCATGCGCGTCAGGGTCCGAATTTGATGATCTTGACCATGATGATCGCATACAGGAAAGCCGCGACCGCGAGTAGCGCCACGAGCACGATCCATTTGCCGCGCGTTTGCCGCCGCTGGCGTTCCAACGCGGTCAGGGGCTTGGGCGGCATGCGTTCGGTCATCGGCTCATCCGTCGTGGCGAAAGCAAAGCCCCCCGCGGCCGGCGCGGAGGGCTTGGCGGGAGGGTTCCGTTCCGGTTGGCGTTCGTTGTCGGGCGTCAGCGCCGAGCGGCTCGGCTACCCCCTGATCGCGGCTTCGGCCATCAAGGTGGCGAACAGCAGGAACGTGTAAAGGATCGAATAGCCGAACAGCGCCATCGCCGCCTTGCGGCGCGGCGACTCCTCGCCATTGCGCAGACGATAAAGCGTCAGCGCGCGCCAGAGAAACACGCCGTTGCACACGGTCGCGACCACGGCGTAAGGGATTCCGACGCCCGGAATCGCCAGCGCGGCGTAGGTCGAGACCGCCAGCAGACCCGAATAGATCAGGATCTGGCGACAGGTCTCCACATGCCCGGCGACGTTGGGCAGCATCGGCACGCCCACGCGCTCGTAGTCGCCGCTGCGGCAGATCGCCAGCGCCCAGAAGTGCGGCGGGGTCCAGAGAAAGATGATCAGGAAGGGCGCGAGCGCACCGAGCGAAAGGCTCCCGGTCGCCGCCGCCCAGCCGATCACCGGCGGCAGCGCCCCCGCGGCGCCGCCGATGACGATGTTCTGCGGCGTGGTGCGCTTGAGCACCATCGTGTAGAGCGGGATGTAGATCGCGATCGTGAGGGCGAGCAGCGCCGCCGCGAGCCAATTGACCTGGAGGCCGAGCGCGGCCACCGAGACGACCGAGAGCAGCAGTCCGATCGCCAGCGCCTGGTTCGGCGGCACCGAGCCGCGCGGAATCGGGCGCATCGCCGTGCGCGACATGCGCGCGTCGATGTCGGCGTCCCACCACATGTTGAGCGCGCCGCACGCCCCGGCCCCCGCGGCCATCGCCGACAGCGTCGCCAGCAGCTTAAGCCAGTCTATCGCGCCGGGCGCGAGGGCGAAGCCGACCGCGCCGGTGAACACGACCAACGACATCACGCGGGGCTTCAGCAGAACCAGGTGATCGACGACTCCGCCGCGCGGCGTCTGCGCCTGGGGCGCGGCTTTGATCCGCCGGATTGCTCCGGCGTTGACGTCAGACGTCGCCATGACCTCTCGCTTTCCACCCTCTGTCGAGTCGCCGGCTGCGGGTCGAGGCTCCCGGCGCCGTCTACGCCGTCGCCGTGCAACGCCGGCGCGGCATTTGGTCGCACAACTGACACGAGGACCGGCCTCGAAGTCAAGGCTGCGGCGCCGCGCTCACGCCCTTCGCGACGCCGTCGCCGCGGCGCCGTTCTCGAACTGGAGTCGCGCGAGCCTGGCGTAGACGCCGCCCCGGGCGACCAGGTCCGCGTGGGTTCCGACCTCGACGATTCGCCCCGCCTCCATCACCAGGATACGGTCGGCCTTCTGAACCGTCGCGAGCCGGTGCGCGATGACCAGCGTCGTCCGCCCGGTCATGACGTCGTCGAGCGCCGACTGCACCAGGGCCTCGCTGTGCGCGTCGAGCGCCGAGGTCGCCTCGTCGAGCAGGAGAATCGGCGCGTCCTTGAGAAACGCGCGGGCGATGGCGAGGCGCTGCTTCTGTCCGCCGGACAGCGTCACGCCGCGCTCGCCGAGTTGCGTCGCATAGCCGTCGGCGAGTTCGCGGATGAAGCCGTCGGCGGCGGCCCGGCGCGCCGCGGCTTCGATCGCCGCCTCGCTCGCGCCCGGCCGGCCGTAGGCGATGTTGCCGGACACCGTCTCGCCGAAGATCGACGGGTCCTGCGGCACGGTCGCGATGCGGGCGCGCAAGGCGTGGGGATCGACCGCGCGCACGTCGACGCCGTCGACCAGCACCCGGCCCTTCCGGCAATCGTAGAAGCGCATGAGGAGCTGAAACACCGTCGACTTGCCGGCGCCCGACGGGCCGACGAGCGCGACCCGCTCGCCCGGCGCGACGGAAAAACTGAGGTCGTCGATCACGATCGCGTCCGGCGCGCCGTCATAAGCGAACGAGACGCCCTCGAAGACGATCGCGCCGGCCGGCGGCGGCATGGCGCGCGGCGTCTTCGGCGCGACGATTCGCGGCTGGACGGCGAGCAGCTCCGAGATGCGTCCCGCGGCGCCGGCCGCCGCCGCCGCCTCGCTCCACACCTGCGACAGTTCTCCGAGCGAGGTCGCCGCGAGCACGGCGAACAGGACGAATTGCGACAGCAGACCGCCGGTCATCCGGCCCGCGAGCACGTCGTGCGCGCCAAGCCACATCACGAACACGACGCTGCAGAAGGCGAGCGAGACGGCGACCGCGATCAGCACGGCGCGGGTGACCGCCGCGTCGCGGGCGGCGGCGTAGGCGCTCTCGACCGCGCCGGCGAAGCGGGAGCGGCTCATCTCCTCGGCGTCGAAGGCCTGCATGGTGCGGACGGCGCCGAGGCTTTCGGAGGCGAAGGCGGTGGCGTCGGCGAGCGTGTCCTGCGCGTGACGCGAGCGGCGGCGCACCACCCGCCCGGAGGCGATCAGCGGCGCCGCGATGACGGGAATGGCGACGAGGACGAGCAACGACAGCTTCGGACTGGTGTAGACCATGAGCGCGGTCGCACCGACGAACATGAAGAGGTTGCGCAGGGCGATCGATGCCGAGGCGCCGAAGGCGGCCTTGATCTGGGTGGTGTCGGCGGTGAGGCGCGAGACGAGCTCGCCGGTGCGGGCGCTGTCGTAGAAGGCGGCGTCGAGGTCGGTCAGATGCGCGTAGACGTCGCGGCGGAGGTCGGCGACGACGCGCTCGCCGAGCGTGGCGACGAGATAGGAGCGGGTCGCCGCGGCGAGCGCGATGACGACGACCACGATTCCCATCGCGAGAAAATAGGCGTCGACGGCGCCGCCGCTGTCCTTCGAGAAGCCGAAGTCGATCATCCGTCGGAGCGCGAACGGCACGGCGAGCGTGGCGACCGACGACACCGCGAGCGCCGCCAGGGCGGCGAGCGCCCGTCCCTTGTAACGGGCGCCGTAGCGGACGAGCGGCAGGAGCGCGCCGAAGGTCGCGGCGCGGCGCGCCGGTTCGGCCATCAGGCGGTTTCCCCGCCGGCCGTCCACTCGACCATGGCGACGCCGTCGTCCATCACCCGCGTGGGACCCGGGCGCAGGCCGGCGGCGGCGAGCACGTCTCCCGGCGCGCGCCCGCGTCCCTGCTCGCGGAAGACCGGCACGCCGCCCGGCAGGCGCACGCCCGGCGCGAGACTCAGGTGGAAGGCGTCGTAGCCGATCGCGAGAAACAGGCTGAACACGAACGGTCCGCCGATGACGGCGAGGGTTCCGCCGCCGACGCCGAGGGCGGCGCAGGCGTTCTCGAGCGAAGCTCCGGCCGGATTCCACAGCCAGGCGTTCGCATTGTCCGGGTCCGGGGCGAGGCCGCCGACCGAGCGCGTGAGCACGAGCCGCTTGCGCTTCGGCGAATTCGCCTGCCACTCGTAGGACAGGCGGCCGTTGGCGATCATCGCCGCTTGCTCGAGCGCCTGCTGGTACGTTTTCTGGTCGGACGGAAACTTCAGCGAATCCGGCATGGCCCCGGCCGCATCCGCGATCATCCCATCCACGGACGTGATGGCGTGGCCTTCGATTCGAAACGATCCGCGCATGACGCCTCCGGCAAGACGGCGCCCGGCTAGGTCCCCAGCGCCTTGAGAGTTTCGATGATCGGCCCCGGAGACGGCCGAATCAGGCCGACATAGGGGTTGGTGAGTTCGATGATCAGGAAAATTGCGCTGGCGATGGCGATCGCGCCGAGCGCCAGCGAGGCGACGACCGTCGCGTTGACCGGAGACACCAGGCCGTAACCGCAAAACAGCAGCATCGACCAGCACACCACGACCGCGAGCATCGGCCAGTTGAGGCCGCTGGCGAGTTGCAGGTTCATCAGGATTCGCGTCTGCTCGATCTGGGTCGCGGCGGCGTTGGCCGTCGCGAGCGCCTGCTTCTGGGCGTCGGTCTTGGGCTGGAGGCTCTCGAGGAACCGATCGAGACCCTTGCTGCCGGTGACGACGGCCTTGACGTCCATCGCGTCGTTTTCCGCGCTCGCCCGACCCCAGATCTTCTCGTAGCTCTGAGTCATCGCCTTGCGCAGCCCGTCCCGGCCGAGCTGCCCCTCGGGGCCGAAGGCTTCGAGCGCCGAGTCGAGCTGGAGCGATCGCGCCGACAGGGTTTCGATCTCGGCCTTCTGCTGGGCGTAGAGCCCGTAGGCGGAGCCCACCAGCGTGCCGAGCACCAGCGCCAGGAGCAGGCCGAGCAGGCCGCTGATCGCGCCGATCATGTCGCGGGAGCGCTCCGGGGCGTGCTTCTCCGGCAGCAAATCGTGCAGCTTCAGGCCCGCGATGCCGGAGCAGAACACCGCCACCGCCACCCCGATCGCAAACAGCAAGGAATCCACGAACGCCCCCTCGAGCCCCAAGACCCGCGGCACCGTAGTGGGCGACCGGGCCGCGTTCAAGCCGCGCGCCGGCCGATGGCGCGCCGCGACCCTGTTCAGGCGGTTAAAATTCGCCTAGACCGCCCGCGAACGCGAACGAGGCGGGGGCCAGCACGATGAACGGCCGGAAACTGATACCGGGCAAGCCTGTTCCGCCCGAGGAGGTCCCGGACTACGGGATCGCGCGCGACACGCTCGCCGAAATCCTGTCGCCCACCTTTCAGCGCCGCCTCGCGCAGCTGAACGCCGTCGTCGCCCGGTCCGGCGAGCCGCTCGAAGGCAACATCTTCTATCCCGACCTCGACCCGAACTTTCAGACGCTGGCGCCGGCCGAAAGCCTCGCGCCGGCGCGGCGCAACGTCTGGCGGGCGTCGCGCTTCAAGCGCCGCATGCTGGAGGTCGGCGTCAACGCCGGCCACAGCGCGCTGCTGGCGCTGTCGGCCAATCCCAGGCTGGAATATTACGGCGTCGACATCCTCGTCCATCGCTACACCGTCGACTGCGTCGACTTCCTCAAGGGCGAGTTTCCCGGCCGCGTCCATCTTTATCCCGGCGATTCGCGCGAGGTGCTGCCGTGGCTCGCCGAGCGCGCCGAAGAGCTCGACTTCGACCTCTTCCACGTCGACGGCGGCCACACCGACGAGGTCTGTCTCAACGACATGACGCATTGCGTCCGCATGGGGACCGGCCTGAAGGGTCGCCACCTCTTGCTCGACGACGTGCATGCGAGCTGGATCTTCGACATCTACTGCGAATTCGTCGCCCGGGGCGAGCTGACGACCGAAACCTTCTTCGACGACTG
This sequence comes from uncultured Roseiarcus sp., assembly GCA_945957375.1. Classification (GTDB taxonomy): domain Bacteria; phylum Pseudomonadota; class Alphaproteobacteria; order Rhizobiales; family Beijerinckiaceae; genus Roseiarcus. Next base: position 5 of record CAMFKX010000299.1, on the reverse strand, counting down.
GGAAG
>CAMFKX010000298.1 GCA_945957375.1 uncultured Roseiarcus sp. | reverse complement strand
ACCGGGGCGGGCGGGGCCGGAGCGAGCGCGGGCGCGGGAGCCGGAGCCGGAGCCGGCGAGGCGACCCTTGCGGGCGCGAACAGCGGCGCCGGATGCCGCTCGCGTTGCAGGACGAGCGCGTTCACCCCGATCCCGACCAGCAGCGCCGACAGGATGGCGCCGATCACGAACCGGGGCGGCAGCGCGCGGGCGCGCGCGAACAGGGCGGCGAGGGCGCCGCGACGCCGCGGCGGCGTCTTGCCGGCCCGCGACAGGACGGCGTCGTTGCGAATTCGCGCCAAGGCTTCGATCATGGGCCCCGTGTCTCCCGAAAATTTGCTTTCGCGCGACTCGCCGCGGGTCGAACGCCGCCGGCCCCGACAATGCGCTGAGGTTCCGGACCTAGCGATGGCGCCGACGCGTTAACCCGGTGCTAAGGCTGAAATCGGGACGCCGCCGCGGCGCCCGTTCCCAGCCGACATGGTTAATTGGACGCAAACGCGGCTCGTGCAATTGTCCGGTTCGGTTCGACGAATCCTTGCCGGCTTTCGATTAGTCTTGGCGCCGGGAGGCGGTCATGGGTTTCCTCGCGCGAACGGTGTTTTGGCTCGGGCTCGTCTACGCCTCGATCCCGCTCGACCTCGGCTCGCTGTTCGTCGACCGCCCGGCGCGGCTCGCCGACGTCAACCCGCTCGCGGTCTGCGCGGCCGGACCGAGCGAGGCCTGCCTGCGCCGGGCGGCGGACCTGCGCAAGGCGCTCGACGAGGTCCAGAGCCTCGGGATCGTCGATCGGCTGGTCTCGGCGGTCGAGGCGGACGCGCCCGTTTCCCGGCCGGCGCCGCACAAGCCGCAAACCCAGCCCGAGTGATCGCGCTGGCCATGGCGGCCAGCGGGCCGCTATAGTTGCGCCGCACAATATCCCCGTGAGGCGCCGGTGACCGCATTCGAAACCATCCAGGAGGATTTCGCCTCCCTCGACGAGTGGGAAGACCGGTACCGCTACGTCATCGAACTCGGTCATGCGCTCGAGCCGCTTCCGGAAGAGGCGCACAACGAGACCAACAAGGTGCGCGGCTGCGTGAGCCAGGTCTGGCTGGAGAAGGAGCCGCGCAAGAACCCCGCCGGCGAGACCACCCTCCACTACCGCGGCGACAGCGATTCGCATCTGGTGCGCGGCCTGATCGCCATCGCGATCGCGCTGTACTCGGACCGGACGCCGGCGAGCATTCTCGAAACCGACGCGATGGCGACCTTCCGCGGGCTCGGCCTCGAGCAGCACCTGACGCCGCAGCGCTCCAACGGCGTACGGTCGATGATCGAGCGGATCCGCGCCGACGCCGCGGCCGCGGCGTGACGGCCCGGCCGGACTTCAGCCGTCTGGCTTGAACGTCTTGAGAAAGTGCGCGATCGCCGCGAGGTCCTCCTTGGGGACCTGCGCCAGGTTGCGCACCACCGCCGCCATCGGCCCGCCGAGTGAATCGCCGGTCGGCGTGAATCCGGTCGAGAGCGCATAGGCGACGTCGTCCTCCGACCAGTCGGCGAGGCCCTTGGCGGTGATGTCCGGCGACTTGCCCTTGCCTTCGGGCAGGGGCGCCCCGGTCAGAGCGCGCGCGGCGATCGGGCCGCCGAGAAAGCTGCGCGGGGTGTGACATTCGCCGCAATGGCCCGGGCCCTCGACGAGGTAGCGCCCGCGCGCCTCGGCGCCGGACGGATCCGCCAAACGCGGCATCCGCTCGGGAAAATAGAGCAGCTTCCAGAAGCCGACGGCGCGCCGGATCGAGAACGGAAAGCTCAGAGAATCGGGCGGCGCGCGACCTGCGACCGGCGGCGTGGTCTGCATGAACGCCCAGAGATCGCGCACGTCCTTCTCCGACATGCGGGAATAGGACGGGTAGGGAAAGGCCGGATAGAGGTGCCGACCCGCGGGCGAAACGCCCGCGAGGAGCGCGCCGGCGAAGTCGGCCGCCGACCAGGCGCCGATCCCATCGGCCCGGTCCGGCGAGATGTTGGGCGGATAGAAGGAGCCGAACGGCGTCTTCAGCTCTTGCCCGCCGCCGAGGCGCAACGGATCGTCCTGCCCCGGCGACGTATGACAGGAATCGCAACCGGCGAGGAAGAACACGATCCGGCCCGCCTTCGCGTCGCCCGGCGTCGAAACCGCCCGCGCCGTCTCCGGGTCGAGCGGCCGCGGCGCGGTGAAGAGCCAGATCGCCGCCGCGGATGCGGCGGCGATCACGGCGACGACGGCGAGCGCGATCCTCATCGAGGCTTCCGGCTCAATTGTCCTTCGCGCGGAACTTCTCGTGGCAGCCGCCGCAGTTCTTGAGCACGCCAGGCATGTTCGCCTTGAAGCTCGCGTCGTCGGTGATCGCCGTCAGCGCCGCCGCCGAATCAGCGCCGAACTTCTTGAAGCGCGCGTCGAAATCGGCGGTGTCGGTCCAGACCGCAGGAAGCGCGTGCGTGTCGCCCTTCTCGCTGTCGGCCGGGAACAGGCCGGGCATTTTGGCGGCCGCATTTTCATAGGTCTTCAGCGCCTTCTGCACCGCCGCGAGGTCGAAAGGCGCGCCCTTCAGCATCCCCACGACCGCCTTGGTCGCTTCTCCGTTCTCCTTCATCAAGGCGCGCCGCTCCTTGATCGCATCCGCGCCCGACGCCGCCAGCGCCACGCTCGCGGCGAACGCCATGGCCGCAAACGCCGTCGATCCCCAGCCCATCCTGTTCATCCGCTCTCTCCCTAACTCCCGCCGCCTGTGTCAGCGCGGGGAATTCTTGTATATCTGCGCGCGACGGATCGCGCGAAAGATCGCCTGCGGCGTCGCCGGCATGTCGATGTCGGCGACCCCGTATGCCCGCCACAACGCGTCCGCGACGCCATTGACCACCGCCGGCGTCGCGCCGATCGTACCCGCCTCACCCGCGCCCTTGAAGCCCATCGGATTGGTGGTCGAGGGCACGTTGCGCGTCTCGAAGGCGATCGGCGGGAAGTTGTCGGCCCGCGGCATGCAATAGTCCATGAAGCTCGCGGTCAGGAGCTGGCCGTCCTCGTCATAGACCGTGCGCTCCATCAGCGCCTGCCCGACCGCCTGGGCGACGCCGCCATGCACCTGCCCTTCCAGCAGAAGCGGGTTCAGGGTCGCGCCGAAGTCGTCGACGATCGTGTAGCGGTCGAGACGGGCGACGCCGGTGTCTGGGTCGATCTCGATCTCGCAGATGTGGGTTCCGTTGGGATAGGTCGCCTCCGACGGCGTATAGGCGCCGGCGCCGGTGAGCCTCTGCGGCGTGGCCGCCGGCAGCGCGGCGATCTCGGCCAGCGTGACCGACCGATCGGTGCCGACGATGCGGAAGCCGCCGTCGACGATCTCGAGATCGGCGGCCGCCGTCTCGAGCCGGTCGGCGGCGAGTTCGGTCAGCGAATCGGCGAGCGCGCGCGCCGCGCGCGCCGTGGTCACCGCGCCAATCGGGATCGAGCGCGAGCCGCCGGTGCCGCCGCCGGTGCGGACGCGGTCGGAATCGCCCTGAACCACGCGGATGCGGTCGAGCGGAACGTCGAACTGTTGCGACACGACCTGGGCATAGGCGGTCTCGTGTCCCTGCCCCGTCGCCTGGGTGCCGATCAGCAGCGTCAGCGTCCCGTCCTTTTCCAGCACGAGTTCCGTGTCCTCGCCGGCGCCCATCGCCGTGCATTCGATGTAGCTCGCGACGCCGAGGCCGCGAAGCAGGCCGCGCCGGCGCGACTGCTCGGCCCGCGCGTCGAAACCGGCGACGTCAGCCTTCTCGGCGCAGCGGATGAACGCGCCGGCGAAATCGCCGACGTCGTAGGTTCGCGCGGTCTGCGTCTCGTAGGGCATCGCCTCGGCCGGCACGAAGTTGCGCAGTCGGATCGCCTCCTGGGACAGGCCGAGTTCTCGCGCGCAGCGGTCGACCAACCGTTCCAGGACATAGGCCGCCTCGGGTCGGCCCGCGCCACGATAGGCGTCGACCGGCACGGTGTGGGTGTAGACGCCGCGCACCCGCGCCGAGAGCGCGCCGATCCGGTAGGGGCCGGTCGCCATGGTCGCGCCGAGATAGGGGACATAAAGCGCGAACTGCGACGGATAGGCGCCGAGGTTGGCGACGATGTCGAGCCGAAGCCCGAGAAACCGCCCCTCCGCGTCGAGCGCCATCTCGGCGGTGACGAAATTGTCGCGGCCGTGCGTGTCGCCGACGAAATGCTCGGAGCGGTCGGCCTGCCAGCGGACGGGCCGGCCGAGCCGCTCGGCGGCGACCAGGATCAGCGGATATTCGCGGTAGAGGAAGATGCGCGTGCCGAATCCGCCGCCGACGTCGCCGGTCGTGACCCGGAGGCGCTCCGGCGGAATCTTCAGCACCCGGCCGGCGATCACGTCGCGGAGGCCGTGCACGCCCTGGCTGCCGACGTCGAGCGAGAGGCGGCCGGAATCGGGGTCGAACGACGCCACCGCGCCGCGCGGCTCCATGTAGTTGGCGACGATGCGCGGATTGACGATCGCGATCGTCACCGTGCGGGCGGCGGCCGCGAAGGCCTCCTCGGTCGCGGCCTTGTCGCCGATATGGGCGTCGAAGGCGACGTTGCCGGGGGCGCGGTCGAACAGCTGGGGCGCGCCGGGCTCGAGCGCCGCGAGCGCGTCCGCCACGGCCGGAAGCGGCTCCCAATCGATCGCGAGCCGCTCGGCGCCGTCGCGGGCGGCCAGCTCAGAGCGGGCGACGACCATGGCGACGATGTCGCCGACGTGCTCCGCCTCCTCGCGCGCCATCACCGGATAGGGCTTCACCGGCGTCTTCGAGCCGTCCGCGTTGGGCGTCGTGGCGAGACAGGGCAAGTCGCCGAGATCGGCGAAATCGGCGGCGAGCCAAACCGCCTCGACGCCGGGCACAGCGGCGGCGGCCTCGCGGCCGGCGATCGCGAATCGGGCGTGGGCGTGCGGGCTGCGCACGAAATAGGCGTGCAGCGCGCGCTCTGGCGCCAGGTCCGAGGTGTAGCGCCCGGCGCCGCGGACCAGCCGTTCGTCCTCAAGGCGCCGCACGGGCTGGCCGACGCCGAATTTCATGACCGTCATAGCGACAACCTCCCGTCATCGGGTGCCAAGGTCAACGTTTCGTTAATCCACCCGGCGGACAATCCAAACACAGCGATGTGACCCGCGGGCGACCCCGAATGAGCGACGACCAACACCCCCATTGGCGCCCTTCCGGCGAAGGCGACGCCATCGAGCCGCCGGAGTTGACCGCGTTCGGAGGCGGGAGGCAAGTCGTTCCGCGCGAAGAGCAGCGCCGCCAACCCCGCGCCGGCCTCCCGGTCGTCGTGATCGACGCGGTCCGCGCGGAAAACCACGACTGGGGCGGCGCCTCGCCGGCCGGCGCTTTCGTTCGGCGCTGGGCCGCCGTCGCCGCCCTCGGCTTCGCCGTCCTCGCCCTCGGCGGCGCGACCTTCCTGATCGTCAAGGATCGCCAGCAGGCCAGCCTGCTCGCCGACCGCGCGCGGGAGAACGCCGAACTGCAGCAGACCGTTTCGGCGCTCAACACCCGCTTGCAGGCGGTCGAAACGACCAAGGGCCGCGACGCCCTTGCCGAAATGCGCCGCTCGGTCGCCGACATCAAGACCGCCGCGGTCAACTCGCGCGAGCTCTCCAATGCGATCGCGCAGCTGTCGCAGCGGGTCGAGAAACTCGACCGCGAGCAGGGGATGAAGCTCGACCGGCTCGGCGAGCGAGTCGACCACGAGACCAACGTGCGGACCGCGGAACTGACCTCGCGGCTCGACAAACTCGAGAAGAAGCCGGCGCCGGCGCCGCTGCCGGTTCCGCCAGCCCCGGCGCAGCCGCTGCGCGCCGGGGCGGGCGTCTCGATGGAGCCGACCGGCTCGATCGAGCGGTCGCGCCAGGTGCTGCGCGGCTATGTCGTGCTCGGGGCGCAGAACGACATGGCGCTGATCGGCGGCCGCTACGGCGAGCGCGCGGTGCGGGCGGGCGACTTCCTGCCCGGCGCCGGACGGGTGCAACGAGTCGAGCGGCAGGGCGCCAACTGGGTGGTCGTCACCGATCAGGGACTGATCGCCTCGGCCTACGCCGCGCCGAACTGAGGCGCTGGCCTTCGATGTCCTAGCCGACATGATCCCGCCCCCTGGAGGGACGGCGTCTCGCCGTCCTTCTTCTCGCCAGCGTTGGTTGGACGGCGAGACGCCGTCCCTCCGATACCGGTATGATGGCAGTCGCCGCGTCGGGTTCCGTTTCGAGAGGCAGGGTTTGCGACCTGCTGTGACCCTGGCGCATCACGCGCGACAAAAACGCCGACTGCGCGCGCCGCGCTTTCGATCATCCGACGCTTGTGTTACGAAGCGCGCGACATTGGGTCTGGGCGCTTCGGCCGCGGCCCGGAACGGCAGACGGCCAGATGGCGGATCCGCGTAACAGTTTCACCTACGAAGAGCTTCTCGCCTGCGGCAGAGGTGAATTGTTCGGCGCGGGCAACGCCCAGTTGCCGCTTCCGCCGATGCTGATGTTCGACCGCATCGCCGAGATTTCCG
>CAMFKX010000297.1 GCA_945957375.1 uncultured Roseiarcus sp. | reverse complement strand
GGGCCAAGGTCGGCGTCGCGGACGTCGACGCGGCGAATTGCGCCGAGGTCGCCGCGGCGGTCGGCCCGTCGGCCCTGGCGCTTCCCGCCGACGTGACGAGCCGCGACGCGACGCTCGCGGCGGGCATGCGGCTCAGAGAGACGTTCGGACCGCTGACCGGGGTGGTCAACAACGCCATCTGGATCCGCTACGAGCCGATTGACGACGTGCGCGAGGCGACGCTCGACCGGATGCTGTCGATCGGCCTCAAGGGCGCGTTCTGGGGCGTCCAGGCGCTGCTCGCCACGCGCGACCCCGCGCAACCGGCGGCGATCGTCAACCTCGCTTCGCCGGCAGCCGATCTCGGCATGCCCAACGCGGCGGTCTACACGGCCGTGAAAGGCGCGATCGTGTCGTTGACGCGGCAGCTCGCCGTCGAGCTCGGTCCGCGCGGCGTGCGGGTCAATGCGGTCGCGCCCGGCGCGGTGCCGACGCCCGGCGCGCGCGCCATCGTCAGCGACGAGGGCTACGAACTGCGCCGTCGCCAAACGCCGCTCGGCCGGCTTGGCGCAGCTGAGGACGTGGCCGCCGCGATCGCCTTTCTGATGAGCGCCGACGCCAGCTTCGTCACCGGCGAGGTGCTGCACGCCGACGGCGGCATATCGGTTCGTTCGCTGTGAGCGCCTTACTCGGCGCTCGCGACCGCGTCGTCGACGCCCGGCAGCGCGGCGAGCGCGGCCTGGGCCGCATTCTCGACATGCTGTACGCAGAGCCGCCACGACGCGTCTTCGTCGCGCGCTTCGAGCGCATAGAGAAAGCCGCGCAGCTCCTGGATCGACTGCTCCGCCCGTCGGGCGCTCGAGAGCGAGACGACGCGCAATTGCGACACCCGGGTGTGGATGCGCCGGAGCATCTCGGTCGCCGTCGCATTGCCGGCGCCCTTGAGCAGAATGTCGTAGAACTCGGACTTGGCCAGGATGAACGCGTCGGCGGAAAAGTTGGAATAGACCTCGGCGAGCTTGTCGACGCTGCGGCGCAAGGCCACCATCTCGGCGCTGGTCGCGTTGCGGGCGAAGAGCCGCGCCGCAAGGCCTTCGAGAACCGCGCGCACCTCGTAGATGCCCCTCGCCGTGGCGGCGTCCACGACCGAGACGCTGAGGCCCTTGTTCGGCTGCAGCGTGATCAGCCCGTCCGCCTGCAGTTCGCGCAGCGCCTCGCGCAGCGAGGTGCGCGACACGCCCATCATTTCGCAAAGCTCGCGCTCGATCAGCCGCGAACCGGCGGGAAAGCGCCCGGTCGCGATAGCCATCCGCATCCGCTCGACGATCTGTTCGCGCAGACCCGGCAGCGATTCGACCCGCATGTCGAGACTCGCCGCGTTGCTCATTTCAACCGCCTTGCACCGTTCGCACTGTCCGGCACCATAGCCGCGGCATCCGTCGAATTACAATCACATTGTATGGCAAAAAACCATGGATCAGGAGCCGACGATGCAGAACGATGCGCTTTTTGACGAGGGACTGAAGCTGCGGCGTCAGGTGCTCGGGCCGGACTATGTCGACGGCTCGATCGCCAACGCCAATGATTTCATGATGGCGTTCCAGCGCATAACGACCGAATGGTGCTGGGGTTACGCCTGGAGCCGCGAAGGGTTGAGCCTGAAGACGCGCAGCATGCTGAACCTCGCGATGCTGACCGCCCTCAACCGTTCGGCGGAGATCAAGTTGCACGTCCGCGGCGCGATCAACAACGGCGTCACGGTCGAGGAGATCCGCGAGATCCTGCTGCACGCCACCATCTATTGCGGGATCCCGGCCGGCCTCGACGCCTTCAAGGCTGCGAACGAAGTCCTGACAGAGATCAAGGCGTTTGCGCCGAAGACGGCCGAGTAGGACGGGTTCGGGCGGCCTCCGGCCGCCCGCGATCCTCTTTGGAAGCTAGGCTCGCGCCGCTTTCAGGATCGCCTCGGCGCCCTTCTCGCCGATCACGAAACTGATCGCATTGATGTTTCCGCTCGGGATTTGCGGAATGATCGAAGAGTCGACGACCCGGAGCCGCTCTGTTCCGACGACCCGCAGATCGGGATCGACGACCGCTTGCGAGTCGACGCCCATTTTGCAGGTGCCGCAGGGATGGAAGACGCCGGAGGCGGCGGCGCGAACGTGTTCGGCAAGCTCCGCGTCCGATTGGACGGCGTCGCCGGGCTTGTATTCGCCGACGAGATAGGGGGCGAAGGCTTTCGTCCGCAGCACGCGGCGGCCGTATTTGACGCCTTCGACCAGGGTTTCGAGATCGTACGGGTCGCCGAGCATGTTCGGCTGGATGAGCGGCGGCGCGTGCGGATCGGACGAGCGCAGGGTGAGGTGACCGCGGCTGCGCGATCGGTTGACGTTCGGCTGCAGGGTGATCGCAGGCTTGTCGAGCATTCGCACCCCTTCAGGACGAAACTCGTAGCCGTAGACGCCGAAATGAAATTGGATGTCCGGATCGTCGAGTTCGCGCCGGGTTTTTACGAAGGCGATGGCCGGGGCGACATAGGTGGCCGCGCCCGACCCGAACAGCGCGAACTGCGCGGCATGCCGGAGGCTTGAAAGGCTGCCGACGTCCAGGTTCGAGGTGCGGACGTTCACGAGGCCGACGACGTGCGCGCAGACGTGCTCCTGAAGATTGCGGCCTACGCCGCGGATCTCCCGAATCACGGGGATCCCGTGCGCGCTGAGCGCTTCCGCCGGCCCGAGTCCGGAGAGCATCAGGAGCTTCGGCGAATTGATCGAGCTGGCGCTGAGGACGACCTCCCCATTCGCGCGGGCGATCTGAGTCTCTCCGCCCTGATCGAACTCGACGCCGACGGCGCGAACCCCGTCCATGACCACGCGGCGCACGACGGCGTCCGTCACGATCTTCAGGTTCGGACGCCTGCGGATCGGATCGAGATAGGCGCGCGCGGCGCTGACCCGCCAGCCGCGGGCCTGATTGACATGGGTGAGCGCTGCGCCCGTCTGCTGCTCGCCGTTGTAGGCCGGGTTGTTTGGCGTTCCCAATTCCGCCATGGCCCGGAGAAAGACCTTCGCGAGCGGGTGAGCGCCGCGGACCTCGGAAATCGAGATCGCGCCGGACCGCTCGTAGACCCCGGAGGGCTCGGCGCCCTTCTCGACGCGCCGGAAGAAGGGCAGGAGATCGTCATAGCCCCAGCCGGTCGCCCCGAGCTGGCGCCAATGGTCGTAGTCCCCGCGATTGCCCCTCACGTAGACGGTGCCGTTGATGGCGCTCGATCCGCCGAGCCCCTTGCCGCGCGGCCAGAAGTCCGTGCGTCCTCCGCGGCTCCTGTCGGGTTCGGTGGCGAAGTTCCAATCCGCCTCGGGATCGCCAAGACAGGTCAGCGGGCCCAGCGCAGGGACCTTGAACTTGAGCTTGTTGGCCTGGCCTCCCGCCTCGAACAGCAGGACCCTGGCGGATGGGTCGGCGCTGAGCCGATTGGCGACGATGCAGCCGGCCGACCCTGCGCCAACGATGATGTAGTCCCATGTCCCGCCCGCGATAGCCATGACGCCTCCCGCATTGTATGACAAGCATACAACCATATCGCGATCGCGCAAGGCTGTCGGGATCGCGCCGTCGGGTCGACGGCCCGCGGCGCCCATGTTTTCCCGCATGCCGGCAGGCCGCGCGCGCTGGGGCAGGCGCCGAAAGGGGGCGAACTGTTCGCGTCGTCGGCGAAGGCGCGGCGCTGGTCAGATTTTCAGAAGGAGCAGGCCAAGCCGCCGGAGCGCGCCCTGGAGGCTCGGCGTCGCCGACGCCGCCGATCGCGCGCTACAGCGCATGTTGGGGCCCGAAGCGGCTGGGGCCGGGTCGGCGACCCGGCCTCCAGGCCCTCACTCGGCGGGCGACGCCAGCGCTGCGGCGTGCGCCTCGGCCTTCTTCTCGCGATGATGGCGGAAGCGCTCCGGGTCGCAATAGACGAAGCGGCGCCAGCCCTCGCGGTGGAAAGGCTCCCACTCGCCTTCCGGCTGCGCCAGCCGGTCGGCGATGGCGTAGAGCGCGGCCGGATGGGCGCCGAGCCCGAGGTGGCTCGATTCGACGACGATGTTCTCGGCGAGGTTGCGCCGCGGCTCGACGCTGCAGCGCCAGGCGACGACGCCGTCGGTCGGGCTGAAGATCGAGGTGGTCGGGACGGGCGGAGCGGCGCGCAACGGCCCATGGAAATCATGCGAATCGATGCGGTGGCCGCTGGCGAATTCGTAGAGCCGCCAGGCGTTGGTCTCGCGCGGATGGCCGGTGAACGGCGATCCGAGGGTGATGACCATCCGCACCATTTCCGGCGAATGCTTGGCCAGTTCGCGGGCGTAGAGCCCGCCGAGGCTCCAGCCGATCAGGCTCACCGCCCGGCCGTGCTCGAGATAGAGCGATCGCAGCGTCTCGTGGGCGCGCTCGACGACGCCGTCGCGCAGGCCGAGATTGAGCCCCTGCCCCCAGCCGGACGGCGAGAACCCGCGCGAACGCAGGAACCGGCGCATCAGCGCCGTGCTGGCGTCGCCGGCGGCGAGGCCGGGCAGCACGAGCACCGGATGACCGTCGCCCCTGGCCGCCACGCCCCAGACCGGCGCCATGGCGATCGAGGCGTAATGCTCCCAGAACGCCCGCGCCTCCATCATGCGCAGCAGCAGTCCAGGGGCTGGTTCGAGCACGGGGTTGGGGTGGGCGTTGCCGCTCATACTGACGCTTCCTCGTTTTGTGACGAGAGTGCAACGCCATTTCGATTTCCGTCAAGGGCGATTCGCTGACGCTGTTCAACGCAAAACGCGCAGGGCCGGCTCGTGGTTCCCGGCCTTGGCCGCAGGCTCGCCGACGCCGCGCGCCGGCCGCGCCGCGAAGCTTCAAATGGGCAATGCGATCCGCGACTTACTTGGCGGCGAGCGCCGCGATCCGCTCCCGCGCGCCGCCGACGCCGGCGGCGAGGGCGCGCGAATAATACTGGCGCGCGACCGCTTCATCGCCCTTGATGCCGAGCGCGCCGAGACGGGTGAGCGTGGTCGGGTCGTAGGTGTCGCCGAGCGCCATCAGCGCCCGGCCGTCACCGCCTTCGACGGCGCGGTTGAGATAGGCTCGGGCGCCGGCGATGTCGCCCTTGGCGAGGGCGATCAGGCCTTCGGCGCACAGCCGGCGGGCGTCGTCGATCGGGAAGGCCAGCGAGGCGATCGCCGGCTGTTCGGCCGCGGGGCCGCGCAAGGCGCTGGCGAGCTTGTTCAACGCCTCCTTGGCGATGGCGTGCGCGGTGACCGGCGCCGCTCTCTGCGGTGAAGGCTCGACCACGGCGCGTTCGACGAAAACCGGCTGTTGCACGGCGGCCTTCTGCGAGGCGCTCGACGGCTCGATGCGCGGCCAGAACGCAATCACGAGCAGCGCGGCGATGCAGCCTGCGACCGCGCCCGCAGCGACTTTCCAAAGGATGGGCAGGGCGTCCTCCTCTATTATTGCATCAGACTGCGCCAGCGGGTCAGGCTGTCGTAGAGCCGATCGGAATCTTCCGGCTTCGCGCCGCCGGCTTCAGCCGCCTTCGCGGCCGCGCGAAACGCGTCGAGCGACGCGTTTGCGGTCGTCTTGTGTTCGTCCACCCAGCTTTGCGCCGCGGGCAGCCGCGGCCAGTCGGCGTTCGCCACCGACACCGCCGCCGCCAGATTGACGTCGCGCCAGTGCGGCTCGCGGCCAGGGACGAGCGTGGTTTCGTAACTGTCGAAGAACGCCCGGGCGGTCTTGCCGATCGCGTCGGCGCGCGGCGAGCCGGTCGGCGCGTCGACCGCGACCAGCGCCATCGGGGCGGCCACGGTCTCGACCGAATCGTTCGCCGCGATCAGATTTGGGCGGTCGGCGCTGGTGACGCGCGCCGGCGCATAGACTTGCTCGAGCGGCGCCGACCAGGGGATCGGGACGAGACGGAAGCGACCGTCCGCGCCGAAGCCGTCGAGCGCGTGGGCCTCCTGTCCGCCGAGCACGACGACCGCGTCGCGTTTGCCGGCCGCCATCGCGGAGAGCGCGTCGGCGAGCGGCTCGTAGACCGGGCTGACGGTCACGCCGAGGCGCTGGAACAGGAGCTTGGCGCTGATGCCGGTGGTCCCGTCCGGGTCGCCGAAGCTGACCGACTTGCCGGCGAGATCGCCGAGGGATTTCACGTCCTTGCCGGCGACGACCTCGATCGTCTCGGGGGCGAGCGGGGCGACGACCGGCACGCGCTTGCCCCAATCCGGCTGATATTTGACCGACACTGCGAGCGAATCGAGCGTGACGATGGCGAAGTCCGCCATGTCCGTTCGCATGACCTTGGCGATGCCGGTGGGCGCCGTCGAACCGACGATCGCCCGCCCCTGGGCGCCCTGGTCGCCGAGCGTCTCGACGAACTCGCGGGCCATCCGGCTCGCCACCAGATCGGCGGGATCGGCGAGAATGGCGAAAGGTTTCATCGACGCCGGGCTGGAGGCGGCGCCCGCGACGGCGGCGCCCGCGGCGGCCGCTCCCGCCGCTGCGGCGACAGGGGCCGCTGCAGCCGCCTTCGGCGTGTCTTCCTCGGCCGCGGCCGGAGCC
>CAMFKX010000296.1 GCA_945957375.1 uncultured Roseiarcus sp. | reverse complement strand
CCGCGATCACCGCCGTCGCCGCGTTGCGATTGAGCGCATTGGTCAGCCGCGCCAGGCCGCGGATGCGGCCATAGGCGTCTCCGGCTTGCAGGTCGGCGGCGATCAGGACGCGCACCAGCACGTCGTTGGGCGCGCCGAGCGCCGCCATGGCGACGGCGAGCGGTTCGCCCGACGGGTCTTCGACGATGCGCTCCGCAAGATGCGGGTCGCAATCGAGCGCCTCGGCGAGCGTCGCGACGAAGGCGCGCGGATGACGCGCGACCGCGGCCACCTCCAGGCTCTCGACTAGGTCGGCGGCGATCGGGGCGGGCGCGCCCGGCGGACGGCCGAGCTGGTCGCGCTGCACGGCGAGCAGGATCTCGGTGCGCTGGCGCGAATCGGCGATCAGGAACAGCGCGGCGCATTCCAGCGGCAACGGAGCGCGGGCGAGCAGCGCGTCGGCGAGCCGCCGGTCGCCGTCGTCCTCGGCGAGCGCCCGCGCCCGCTGGAGCAACGCCGCGAGCGCCGCTCCGTCGAGCCGGGCCCTCGGGTTGCCGGCGAGCGCGACATGCGCCTCGACGTCGCCGTGGGCGACGAGCGCGCCGACGACGCGGGGATCGAGGAGCGCGCGCTTCGCCACCGCGACGGCCTGTCTCTGCCCGCGTTCCGTCGCCCGCACGAGATCGGCGACGCTGAAGGCCGCTCCGTATTCCAGCACGATGTCGCCCGCCTCCGGATCGACGGCCTCGAACGTCTCGAGCAGGCTTGCCGGCGTGCGGGGGCAGGGGGCGAGCTTGTGCGCCGCCTCCAGCACCGCCGCGCGGTCCGCCGTCGCGATCTGCCGGGCGACGGCGTCGGCGAAGCGGGCGATCGCCTCGGGCGCGGCGACCGGCGCGGCGACGAAGTGGTCGCAAGCCACTCGCAGCCAGATCCGCCGGTCCGCCGGATGGCGGCTCTCGGCGAGCGAGGCGAGAAAGGGGAAGTCCGCGAGCGTCGGGTCGCGATCCGCGGCGGCCTGGAGATCCTTCGACATTCCGTGAGTTTGGCGCCTCGTCGTTGACGCCACGTTAACCGTTGGTCGCGGTCGCGCGGGAGAATTCGGCTTGCCAAGCCGGAGCCGATCGGATATCGCCCGCGGCGGGACACCTCTCCCCAACGAGAGGCGCCCATCTGAGAGGATGGCACATTATGACGATTGATACGCCCGCCGTCAGGCCGGATAGCGCCTGCTTTTCTTCCGGCCCCTGCGCCAAGCGCCCCGGCTGGACCCCCGAAGTCCTGAGAGACGCCCCGCTCGGCCGCTCGCATCGCGCGAAGATCGGCAAGGCCAAGCTCAAGCTCGCGATCGACCTGACCCGCGAAGTGCTCGGCGTTCCGGCCGACTACCGTATCGGCATCACACCCGGCTCCGACACCGGCGCGGTCGAGATGGCGCTCTGGACGCTGCTCGGCGCCCGCGGAGTCGACGTGCTCGCCTGGGAGAGTTTCGGCGACGGCTGGGTCACCGACATCGTCAAGCAGCTCAAGCTCAAGGACGTGCGCACGCTGAAGGCCGGCTACGGCGAGCTGCCGGATCTCGCGAAAGTCAACTTCGACAACGACGTCGTCTTCACCTGGAACGGCACCACCTCCGGCGTGCGCGTGCCCAACGCCGACTGGATCCCGGCCGACCGCAAGGGCCTGACGATCTGCGACGCGACCTCGGCCGCCTTCGCCCAGGACCTCGACTGGCCGAAGCTCGACGTGGTCACCTTCTCCTGGCAGAAGGCGCTCGGCGGCGAGGGCGCCCATGGCGTGATTATCCTGAGCCCGCGCGCGGCCGAACGGCTGTGCGCGTACACGCCGGCCTGGCCGCTGCCGAAGCTGTTCCGGCTCGCCAAGGGCGGCAAGCTCACCGAGGGCTTTTTCGAGGGCGAGACGATCAACACTCCCTCGATGCTGTGCGTCGAGGACTATATCGACGCCCTCAGCTGGGCGAAGCGCCTCGGGGGCGCGAAGGCGCTGTTCGCCCGCGCCGACGCCAATGCGGCGGCGCTCGCGGCCTGGGTCGAGAAGACCCCGTGGATCGCCAACCTCGCGACCGTCCCGGCGACCCGCTCCAACACCAGCGTCTGCCTCAAGGTGGTCGATCCCGCCGTCGTCGCGCTGCCGGCGGAGGCGCAGGCCGCCTTCGCCAAAGCGATCGCGAGCCTGCTCGAGAAGGAAAAGGTCGCCTACGACATCGGCTCCTACCGCGACGCGCCGGCTGGCCTGCGCATCTGGTGCGGCGCGACGGTCGAGACCGCCGACGTCAAGGCGCTGACCGCGTGGCTCGACTACGCCTTCGCGCTCGAGAAGGCCAAGCTCGCCAAGGCGGCCTGATCCTCCGACGATCTTCCGGGCGCGCGCGGCTCGCAGGCGCCCGTTTTCTCCATTCCCTTAACGCGGCCGCTGTCCGCGCCGCTCATCCGAGGCTTACCCCATGGCTCCTCGCGTTCTCATTTCCGACAAGCTCTCCCCCGCCGCCGTCGCCATCTTCAAGGAGCGCGGCGTCGAGGTCGACGTCAAGCCCGGCCTCGACAAGGACGAGCTCGCCAAGATCATCGGCGATTATGACGGCCTCGCGATCCGTTCGAACACCAAGGTCACCGCCAAGCTGCTCGAACAGGCGACGAAGCTCAAGGTCGTCGGCCGCGCCGGCATCGGCGTCGACAACGTCGACATTCCCGCCGCCACCGCCCGCGGCGTCATCGTGATGAACACGCCCTTCGGCAACTCGATCACCACCGCCGAGCACGCCATCGCGCTGATGTTCGCGCTCGCCCGTCAGATCCCGACCGCCGACGCCTCGACCCAGGCTGGCAAGTGGGAGAAGAACCGCTTCATGGGCGTCGAGCTGACCGGCAAGACGCTTGGCGTGATCGGCTGCGGCAACATCGGCTCGATCGCCGCCACGCGCGGCGTCGGCCTCAAGATGCGGGTGATCGCCTATGATCCGTTCCTGAGCCCGGAGCGCGCCAGCGAGATCGGCGTCGAGAAGGTGGAGCTCGACGCGCTGCTCGCGCGCGCCGACTTCATCACCCTGCACACGCCGTTGACCGCCCAGACGAAGAACATCCTGTCGGCCGAGAACCTCGCCAAGACCAAGAAGGGCGTGCGCATCATCAACTGCGCCCGCGGCGGCCTCGTCGACGAGAAGGCGCTGCGCGAGGCGCTCGACAGCGGCCACGTCGCGGGCGCCGCCTTCGACGTGTTCGTCGAGGAGCCGGCCAAGGAGAACGTGTTGTTCGGCCACCCGAACTTCATCGCCACGCCCCATCTGGGCGCGTCGACCAGCGAAGCGCAGGAGAACGTCGCCCTGCAGGTCGCCGAGCAGATGTCCGACTACCTGATCCGCGGCGCCATCTCCAACGCGGTCAACTTCCCCTCGATCACCGCGGAGGAGGCGCCCAAGCTGAAGCCGTTCATCGCCCTCGCCGAAGGCCTCGGCTCGTTCGCGGGCCAGCTCACCGCGGCCCCGATCGAGAAGGTGACGATCGCCTACGAGGGCGCCGTCGCCGAACTCAAGATCAAGGCGCTGACCTCGGCGGCGATCGCCGGCCTGCTGCGGCCCTCGCTCCAGGACGTGAACGTCGTTTCCGCGCCCTCCGTCGCGGCCAGCCGCGGAATCGTGATCGAGGAGACGAAGCGCGCCGTCCTCGGCGACTACGAGAGCTTCATCACGCTGACCGTCACGACCAAGGACCAGACGCGTTCGCTCGGCGGCACGGTCTTCCACGACGGCAAGCCCAGGATCCTGGCGATCAAGGGGATAAAGATCGACGCGGAATTCACTCCGACGATGCTCTACGTCACCAACGACGACAAGCCGGGCTTCATCGGCCGGTTCGCCGGCCTGCTCGGCGACGCCGGCGTCAACATCGCCACTTTCGCCCTCGGACGCGACGAAAAGGGCGGATCGGCGATCGCGCTGGTGTCGATCGACGGCGAGGCGCCGCCGGCGGTGATCGAGGAAGTGGGCAGGCTCAATGGCGTTCGCCAGGCCAAGGCGCTGCATTTCTGATCGCGGCGACGCCGCCGGAGGTCCGATTGCCAGCCGGGCGCCGGAGGCCGATATTGCCTCCGACGCTCCGGACGGGACCCGATGACCAGCGACGACGACACGACACACGGGGAGCCCGCGCGCCGCAGGCGAACCGACCCGCGTCTGCTGGAGCTTCTCGTCTGTCCGCTGACGCGCGACACGCTCGCCTACGACGCCGAACGCCAGGAACTGATCTCGCACGCGGCGAAGCTCGCCTATCCGATCCGCGACGGCGTGCCGATCATGCTGCCGGAAGAGGCGCGCAGGCTCGACGACTGACCATGGCCCGGGTCGCGGCGCCTTACGCGTGCGCCCTTTTCGCCACGACCGGCCTCGGCCGGCCGGCGTCGTCGATCGCGACGAAGGTGAAGGTCGCGTCGGTCACCTTCTCGCGCAGATCGCTGCGGAACCGGCGCGCCCAGGCTTCGACGTGCAGCTTGATGGAGGTGTTGCCGATGCGGTCGACTTCCGTATAGACGCAGAGCACGTCGCCGACCCGGACCGGGCGGATGAAGTGCAGGGCGTCGATCGCCACGGTCGCCACGCGGCCGCGCGCGATCTCCACCCCCGCGACGCCGCCCGCCACGTCCATCTGGCTCAGCACCCAGCCGCCGAAGATATCGCCGTTGGCGTTGGTGTCGCCCGGCATGGCGACGACGCGGATGGTGAGCTCTCCGCGCGGCTTTTCGATTTCGTCCTCGATCACAACGCGTCCCCCTGCGATGCCGGAACTCTGACCGCAGGCCGGGCGGCGATCAAGGGAAAGAACGGTTTCGACGGGTCCGGCGACCGGCTCGACGGCCCGCCGCGCCCGCTCGCCCGGCGAAAATCTGTGGACAATCCTTCGTTCGGCCTATAATCAGTGCGCCTCCCCGAGGCGGCCGCGGCGTTGCGCCGCTAGGGCGTCTCCCGCAAGTCGGGCTGGCGCAAGCCACATGGTTTTGGCTCGGCGCGCGCCGGAATCGAAAGAGGAGTCGCTCGTGTCGATCAGCCAGGTCCTGTACATCCTCTGGCGGCGCTTCTGGATCATCGCGCTGACCTTCGGCTTCGCGCTCGGCGTGGCGCTTGCCGTGCTGCAATACGTTCCGGGGCGCTACGACGCCGTCGCCACCGCGAGCATCGACCCGGCCAGCATCAACCCGGTGACCGAGAGCGCCGGGCAGGCCACGACGGTCGGCCTGGTTCAGGGCAACCTGATCGAACTGGTGCAGAGCCAGCGGGTCGCGCTGGATGTCGTCAAGCGCCTGAACCTGACCGCCGGCCCGTCGGCCCAGGCGGAATATCGCAATTCGCCGTCGTTCGGCCGCGAGAGCATCGAGAGCTGGATGGCCGCGTCCATTCTCCGCAACGTCAACGCCGGGTTCCAGGGCGGCACCAACGTTCTGGCGATCAAGTACAAGTCGGGAGATCCCTCCCAGGCGGCGCTGGTCGCCAACGCGTTTCTCGCCGCGACCATCGACACCTCCATCGCCATGAAGGCGGCCGCCGGCGATCAGACGGCGCGCTGGTTCGAGCCGCAGCTCGACGAGTTGCGCAAGGACCTGCAGGCGGCGCGGACGGCGCTGCAGAACTATCAGTCGCGCACCAACGTGGTGGCGCCGACCGCGACGGGCGCCGACGCCGAGGGCTCGGCGCTTGCGGCGGTCACCCAGGACCTGGCCGCGAACCGGACGTTGCTGACTGCTCTTCAGAGCCGTCTCACGTCGGTCGCAACCGACCTGGCCAACGACCCGTCGGACCCCGACGTGCAGATTATCAACGGCCTGAAGGAAAAGATCGCAAACT
Source organism: uncultured Roseiarcus sp. (assembly GCA_945957375.1). GTDB lineage: Bacteria > Pseudomonadota > Alphaproteobacteria > Rhizobiales > Beijerinckiaceae > Roseiarcus. The sequence continues at coordinate 734 of CAMFKX010000296.1, read as the reverse complement.
TGCAGGTCGAGATCGAGTCGGTCAAGAATTCGATCGGCACCAACAATCCGAAGATGGTGTCGGCTGCGGCCAATCTCGTGCAGATGCGCAAGCAACTGTCGGATCTGACCGACAAGACGAAGGAGCGTCTGAAGGAAAGAATCACGACCACTCAGAACCAGATCGCGACGCTGGAAGCCGCGCAGGCGCAGGCCCAGAAGGCCATGATCGCAGCCCAGGCCCAGCGCGATCGTCTCGGCGACCTCCAGCGGGACGTCGTGTTCAAGATGGAGGAACTCAACGGGAGGGAGCGGGCGGCGGCGCAGGCGCGCCTGCAAAGCAAGTTGACCTTCGCAGACATCGCCGTGCTGGACAAGGCGTCGGCCCCGATCGCCCCGGCGTTTCCGAAGCCCTTTCTCGTCATTCCGGCCGCGGTCGCAGGCGGACTGGTTCTCGGCGTCCTGCTCGCGCTCATCGCGGAGGCCACCGACCGGCGCGTCCGCTTCCCGGCCGATCTGCGATACGCGACCTCGGCGCCGGTGCTGGGCGTGATCGAGGCCTCGAAGGGCGCGCGCGGACTCGGCAAGGGCCGCCGCGGCGGCCTGCTGACCGCCGGATGAAATCCTAAGCGCGGATGTCGCCGGCGGCGCGTTGGCGCGAGCCGGGCCGCGGCGGCTGAGGCGATCGGACGCAACCGGACGGGCCGGAGTTTTCCGCCCGGGCGGTGGCGAGCCGACGCGGCGCCCTGTATGAAC
>CAMFKX010000295.1 GCA_945957375.1 uncultured Roseiarcus sp. | reverse complement strand
GTTCGGCCCGGCGCGTTCGGACGAGAGCTACGACGTGTACCTGTTGCGCGATCCCGCAGGGCCGCCGGCGGCTGGCGCCGTGCGGGAGAATTGAGTCTCTCTCCCCCGCGAGCGTCACGGCCTCGCCGAGGCTGGCGAGCCTCGTCAGGCCAGCCAATTGCGGCCGTCGCCGGGGCGCAAGGCCACGGCCGCCATGCTGGACCGGACGGCTAGCGCAGCGCCGCCGTGAACGTCTGGATCTTCTTGCAGGCGTTCTCGAGCTGGGCGAGCGAGGTGGCGTAGGACACGCGGAAGTTCGGCCCGGCGCCGAAGGCCGAGCCATGCACCACCGCGACCCCGGTTTCCTCCAGAAGCTCGGTGACGAAGTCCTCGTCGGTCTTGATGACGTTGCCCGACGGCGCCGTCCTGCCGATCGTCTCGGCGACCGACGGGTAGACGTAGAACGCGCCCTCGGGCTTCGGGCACTTGAGGTGCTTGGCCTGGTTCAGCATCGAGACGACCAGATCGCGCCGCTCCTCGAACGCCTTGCGCCGCACGGGGATGAAGTCCTGCGGTCCGTTCAGCGCCTCGACCGAGGCCCATTGCGCGATCGTGCAGGCCCCCGAGGTCTGCTGGCCCTGGACCATGTCCATCGCCTTGATCAGCGCGGCCGGGCCGGCGGCGTAGCCGATGCGCCAGCCGGTCATCGCATAGGCCTTGGAGACGCCGTTCATGGTCAGCGTGCGCGGCTTCAGGCTCGGCTCGACCTGCACCGGCGTGGTGAACACGAAGTCGCCGTAGACGAGGTGCTCGTACATATCGTCGGCGAGGATCCAGACATGCGGATGCTTCACCAGCACGTCGGTCAGCGCCTTGAGTTCGTCGCGCGAGTAGGCGGCGCCCGACGGGTTCGAGGGCGAGTTGAGGATGATCCACTTGGTGCGCGGCGTGATCGCCCTCTCGAGCGCCTCGGGCTTGAGCTTGTAGCCGTCCTCGATCAGCGTCGGCACGATCACCGGTTCGCCGCCGTTGAGCAGCACCATGTCGGGATAGCTCACCCAGAACGGCGCCGGGATGATCACCTCGTCGCCCTTGTTCAGGCTGACCAGGAAGGCGTTGTAGAGGATCTGCTTGCCGCCGGTGCCGACGATGACGTCCGAGGCCTTGTAGTCGAGGCCGTTCTCGCGCTGGAACTTCTTCGCGATCGCCTCGCGCAGCGGGATGATCCCGAGCACCGGCGGGTACTTGGTCTCGCCGCGGCGGATCGCGTCGATCGCCGCCTCCTTGATGTTGTCGGGCGTGTCGAAGTCGGGCTCGCCGACCGACAGCGAGATCACGTCGCGTCCCGTGGCTTTCAGGTCGCGCGCCTTCTGCGTGACCACCATGGTCGCGGAGGGCTTGACGCGGGAGAGCGCGTCCGAAAGGAAAGCCATCGAACTTTATTCCTTTGTCATATTGGGAAATGCAGCCTCGCAGCATAATAAGACGGAGCGGCTGGGGCAACTGGCGGCTTCGCAAGCGAACGATCGGCGCGCGAGCGAAAGGAAGGCTTATGAAGCAGGGAACTTCTAGGACGCCGACGCCCGAACAGCAGGCGGAGCTCGAAAAGCTGGCTGCGCTCGACGACGAAGCCGTCGACACGTCGGACGCGCCGGAATTGTCCGACTGGACCGGCGCGAAGCGCGGAATGTTCTACCGACCCGTCAAGCGACAGTTGACGCTGAGGCTCGACGCCGACGTTGTCGACTGGTTCAAGACGCAGGCCGCGTCCGGCGACGGGTATCAGACGCGCATCAATCGCGCGTTGCGTGAATACGTACAACAACAGTTCCGTCCGAACCGGCGCTCGAAAGGGTAGGCGCGGTTGCTGAAGGTGCGCTGAAGCGCGTCAGCGCGCCTCGCCCAGGACCCACGCCTTGAGCAGATGGTGCGCGATCGCCATCGGCACGGGCGCGACGAGGCCGTCCGGGTGGCGCTTCTCGAGCAGCGCCAGCGCCTCCTCGCGCGAAAACCAGCGCGCGTCCTCGAGTTCGACCTTGTCGACCGTGACCTCCCGGCTGCTAGCCTCGGCGAAACAGCCGATCATCAGCGACGAGGGGAACGGCCACGGCTGCGAGGCGAAGTAGCGCACGGCGCCGCAGGCCACCCCCGCCTCCTCCATGATCTCGCGCCGCACCGCCTGTTCGATCGTCTCGCCCGGCTCGAGAAAGCCGGCCAGGGCCGAGTACATGCCCTTGGGGAAACGCGGCTGGCGCCCGAGCAGGCAGGCGTCGCCATGGATTGCGAGCATGATCACGACCGGATCGGTGCGCGGGAAATGCTGCATGCCGCAGCCCGCGCATTCGCGTCGCCAACCACCCGCGCCGACCGACGTCCGGGCGCCGCAGTTCGAGCAGAAGCTCCGCCGCGCGTGCCAGGCGAGCAGCGCCTTGGCCGAGGCCAGCATGCTGGCTTGCGGCGCCGGCACGAGGCCGCCCGCCGCGATCGAGCGCAGGTCGATCATCTTGAGGTCGTCCCGGCCGGGAACGACCAGCACGCGGCGATCGAGGAAGCCGTCGCTCGCATCCGCCTGCTCGACCACCGCCTCGTCCGGCAGCAGCGCGGCGAATACCGGCGCGCCGTCCGGCAGGACCCCGAGCAGGGCCTCGACCTTGGCCCCGCCGAGCGCTTCGATCTCGGCGATCGCCAGCAGCGGGTCGAGGCCGGCGGGGACCCTCCGCAGCACCGGCATGTCGCGCGCGATCAGGAGCGCCCGCGCGTCGGCCCGCGCGCGCAAGGCCGAGACGGCCGCGGCGTCTTCCCGCAGGTAGGATCCGCGGTCGAGCGGATCGCTGGCGTAGGCCAGTCCTTCGAGCGACGTCATGACGTTCCTTTCCGGCGAGCGCTCACGGATAACGCGCCTTGAGACTGGCGATGCGCGCGGAATCGGCGTCGATGATGCAGCTCAACCGTGGGTCGCCGCCCTTCGCCGCCATGCCGGCCTCGAACGGCGCGACGTCCTGGCACTCCATGTCGCGCCAGTTGACCCAGAGCGCCTGAGCCTCGGTGAGCGAGCGGCGCCAGCGCCCCTTCTGGGACGACATCAGGCCCTGGCGGGTGTCGATCGCCTTCACCGCCGCCTCGACCGCGGTCTTCACCTCCCGGTCGGCCTTGTCGGCGGCGGTGCGCAGGCAATCGGCGAGGTCGCGCGCACCCAGCTTGGCGGTGTCGCACGCCTCCTGGGACGGCCGCGGCGCCTCGGCGGCGGCGGGCATCGGGGCGGCGCCGAGCAGGACGGCCGCGAGCAGGACAAAGCGCATGGTCGATGGATCCCCGAGAGACAATGCCGGTCAGCCCGCCTTGGCGGACGCCGGACGACCGAGAAAATCGGCCATTCGCGCGAGCGCGCGCTCGATGGCCTCGAGCGACGCGGCGTAGGAAAGGCGCAGATAGCCTTCTCCGAAAACGCCGAAATCGGGGCCGCCGATCGTCGCCACGCCCGCCTCTTCAAGCAAGGCCGATGCCAAAGGTTTCGCTTTCCAGCCGGTGCCGGACACGTTGGGGAAAGCGTAGAAGGCGCCCTTGGGCGTGACCGCGGTGACGCCGGGGAGGCGGTTCAGCCCCTCGACTACCGCCTTGCGCCGGCGGTCGAACTCGGCGCGCATCGCCGCGACCGAGTCCTGCGGGCCGTCCAGCGCCGCGATTCCCGCAAATTGCGACGCAGAATTGACACAGGAATAGGAATTGACCGCGAGCTTGCGCGCCACTTCGCGCCAGGCTTTCGGCCAGACCGAATAGCCGAGCCGCCATCCGGTCATGGCGTAGGTCTTCGACCAGCCGTCGAGGAGGATCAGTCGGTCGCGGATTTCGGGATAGTCGAGCAGCGAGCGGTGGGCGAGCCCGTCGTAGGTGAGCTGGCCATAGATCTCGTCCGACAGGATCGCGACGTCCGGCCAGGCGGCGAGGCCGGCGACCAGCTTGTCGATCTCCTCGGGCGGGGTCACCCCGCCGGTCGGGTTGGCGGGCGAATTGACGATCAGGAGCCGCGTCCTGGGCGTGATCAGCGACAGCGTCTCCTCAGCCGAAAAGGCGAAGCCGTTCTCTTCCCGCATCGGATTGGGCACGGCCGTCGCGCCGGTGAAGTCGATCATCGACCGATAGATCGGGAAGCCGGGGTCCGGATAGACGATCTCGGTCCCCTCCGCGCCGAACATCAGGATCGCCATGTACATCGAGACCTTGCCGCCGGGCGTGATCAGCACGAGTTCGGGCGAGACCTCGGCGCCGAGCCGCCTTCGCAGATCGGCCGACACCGCCTCGCGCAAGGGCCTGATGCCGGTCGCGTCGGTATAGCCGTGCTCGCCGTCGCGCAGCGCCTTGACCGCCGCCTCGACGATGTGCGGCGGGGTCTTGAAGTCCGGCTGGCCGATGCCGAGGTTGATGATGTCGCGTCCCTGCCGCTGCAGCTCCGCCGCCTTCGCCAGAACCGCAAAAGCGTTCTCCTCGCCCAGGCGCGCGAATGCGGGATGGATGGCGATCACCGGGCGTCTCCGTCAACTTGAGCCTATTTGGCGAAGGATAGGCCGAGCCGCAAGGAATGCGAAACGCCTTTCCGCTTTTCGGTTCGCCTCCGCCTTGCCGGCGCCGCGCTTGGGTGGGCAAAATGGCGCTTGTGCGTGTGCGACGTACGGGCTGTCGGGGTCTTGCATGTGATCGAAGCCGGGGCAAAGCCCCGCGGAGGGAAGCATGATCGACGAGACCTTATTGGAGAACCGCCTCGCCAGGCTCGAATCGGCGAAGGCCTGGACGCCGCGGGTCGTCTCCCGGCTGGAGATGCTGCTCCGGACCGCGCCGGACGAAGGCGTGTTCCGCATCAATCCGATTCGCTTCGCCGCCGAGCGCGGCGTCGCCGAGACCGAGGCGATCGACCTCTTCCTGCACGCGACGCTCGCCGGCCTGGTCGAGATGGACTGGCTGCTCTATTGCCCGCTGTGCTCCGACGTCATCGCCAACTTCCGCAGTCTGCGCGGCGTCGAAAACCACTACCACTGCCATCTCTGCCACGGCGACTATGAAGCCACGCTCGACGATTTCATCGCGGTGAGCTTCACGGTTGCGCCCGACGTGCGCCGCATCCGCTTCCACGATCCGGAATCGCTGCCGCTCGAGGATTACGTCTTCACCTACCGCGGAACGCTCGACGGCCTGATCGAGGACGGGACGCCGCTGATGGTTCTGATGCGCAAGGGCCTGCGCGGCCTCGCCCGCATCGCGCCCGGCGAAACCGCGCGGTTTCCGTTCGAGGCGGAGCCCGGGACGCTCGTCGGCACGCTGTTCGACAACGATGCGTTCCTCGCCTTTTCGGTGACCGGCGAGCGGCGCTCGGGCGAGCTGACGATCCCGGTGGCGCTCTCGGCCGAGGCTTGCGAGCCGAGCATGATGGGCCTGATGCCGGGGCCGGTGGTCATCGAGGCGCGCAACGGGACGGAGCGGGAGGCGCTGTTCGGCGTCGTCCAGATTCCGCCGGGCGCGGAAGATCACGGTCCGCTGACCTTTCGCCCGTTCCTGTCGGGCAAGCGCTTGCTCACGACCCAGACGTTCCGCGATCATTTCCGCTCCGAGGTCGTGCGCGCCGCCGAAGGCCTCGCGGTGCGCGACGTCTCGCTGCTGTTCACCGACCTCAAGGGCTCGACCGCCCTCTACGAGCGGATCGGCGACCTCAACGCCTATGTCCAGGTGCAGCGCCATTTCGAGCGGCTGCTCGACGTCACCGCGCGCCACAACGGCGCCGTCAACAAGACGATCGGCGACGCCGTGATGGCCGCCTTTCCCACCCCAATCGACGCCGTCTTGGCCGCGCTCGAGATGCGCGACGCGGCGGAGGCGCTCAACCGGGGACGCGCAAGGCGCGACTTCATCCTGAAGATCGGCGTCCATTGCGGCGCGGCTATCGCCGTCACCCTCAACGACCGGCTCGATTATTTCGGCCAGACCGTCAACATCGCCGCGCGCGTGCAAAACCTCGCCGGCGGCGACGAGATCTGCCTGACCGAGGACGTCCGGCGCCGCCCCGGAGTCGCCGAGGCGCTCGCGCCCTATCCGCTGCGCGTGATCGACGCCGAACTCAAGGGCGTCGACCGGCCGACGCCGGTCACCATCGTCGGCGACCGTTCGACCTCGGAGATGGCGCGCGTGGCGTGAACGCCTGTAGGCGCGGTCGCTGACCGCGCTCCCTCCAGATCCGCGAGCACGCCTTGTCGGGCTGGCTGACCGCGCCGCAGCGGGCGCTCTACAGGAGCGCCTCGCGCTCCTTCAGCAGCGCGGCGAGGGCGGCTTCCTGCTCTGCGATCCGCTCCTGCGACAGCGCTTCGCTCGCTGCGCCGGAAAAGGCCGCCGCCTGTTCCGCAAGCTCGGGGAGGTTGGCCCGGGCGAGGGCGATCCGTTCGTCGAGTTCTTCCAGGGTCGCCGCCATCCGCTTCCTCCCTATCGCAAGCGCGCGTTGTAGGCGCGGTCGCCGACCGCGCCCACAGGTCCGCGCGTTGATGGCGCGGTCGTCGACCGCGCCCACAGGGCCGCGCCAAGTAGGCGCCGGGGCCCCCCGCG
>CAMFKX010000294.1 GCA_945957375.1 uncultured Roseiarcus sp. | reverse complement strand
GTTCCGACCGCAGGCGTTCCGTCCTCGGTTCCGCCGCGCTCGGCGGGCGGCGCTTCGCTCGGCTCGGCCTCGCCCTTCGCGGTCGCCCAGTCGCGCGCGCTCGCGCCGGCGGCGAGCCAGACCGCGGTCGCCGCGCCGCGCGTCGATCCGGTCGAGGCCGGGAGCCGGCTGTCGCCGATCCCGGTCGAGACCAGCCCCGAGGCCTATGCGCCGTCGCCGGGCTTTTCGGCGCCGGCGCCGTCGCCCTTCGCCGCGCCGCTCGATCTCAGCGCCGCGCTGAACGCGCTCGCGGTTGCGACCGGCCTCGCGTCGCCTCCGACGCGGGGCTTTTCCGCGCCGGGCTATGGCGCGTCGTCCGGCGCTCCGGCGCCGGGGTCTGGCGACGTGACCCGCGTCTCCGCCGTCGCCCCACCGCCGTCGGCCCTCGCCGCTTCGGGCGAGGCCGCTCCGTTCGCTCCAGCAGGCTACCCATCCGCCGCAGCGGCCGCCGGTGGTCCGCGCGGCGCAGAGGGCTATGATCCGACCGGTCCGGCCCCGCCGCCTGCGGACGCCTCGCCGTTTGCGGCGCCCCTGAGCCTCGGCGCGGTCCCGCAAGGCCTCGGCGGCATCGCAAAACCTTCCGCCCCGGCGAACGGCGGCCTGCTGCGCGAGGCCGAATCCGCGGCCACGCCGCCGACCACGGCTTCCGCCGCGGCGCCTTCGGCGTCGATCGCGCCGGTGTTCACCGAGGCCAGCTCCGGGGTCCGCACCTACGACGCCGCGACGATCCGCAACGACTTCCCCATCCTGCAGGAGAAGGTCCACGGGCATCGCCTGATCTGGCTCGACAACGGGGCGACGACGCAGAAGCCGCAGGCCGTCATCGACCGGCTCGCGGCGTTCTACGCCCATGAGAACTCCAACGTGCACCGCGGCGCGCACACGCTGGCGGCGCGCGCCACCGACGCCTACGAGGCGGCGCGCGACAAGGTGCGCCGGTTCGTCAACGCCTCGTCGGCGAAGGAGATCGTGTTCGTCCGCGGAACGACGGAGGGGATCAACCTCGTCGCGCAATCCTACGGCCGGCGCAACGTGCGGCCCGGCGACGAGATCGTGGTCACCTGGCTCGAGCACCACGCCAACATCGTGCCATGGCAGCAGCTCTGCCTCGAGACCGGCGCGAGGCTGCGGGTCGCCCCGGTCGACGACAACGGCGACATCCTGCTCGACGAATACGAGAAGCTTCTTGGCCCTCAGACGCGCATCGTCGCGCTGACGATGGTGTCGAACGCGCTCGGCACGGTGACGCCGGCGCGCGAGATGATCGCCGCCGCCCACCGCCACGGCGCGGTCGCGCTGGTCGACGGGGCGCAGTCGGTGTCGCACCGGCGCACCGACGTGCAGGCGCTCGACGCCGACTTCTTCGTACTGTCGGGCCACAAGATGTTCGCGCCGACCGGCATCGGCGCGGTCTACGGCAAGCAGGCGATCCTCGAAACCATGCCGCCCTGGCAGGGCGGCGGCAACATGATCGCCGACGTGACTTTCGAGCGCACGGTGTTTCAGGCCCCGCCCGACCGGTTCGAGGCCGGCACCGGCAACATCGCCGACGCGGTCGGCTTGGGCGCGGCGATCGACTATCTCGACGCGATCGGCATGGAGCCGATCGCGGCGCACGAGCACGGGCTGATCGAGCTGACCGTCGCGGGCCTGCGCGCGATTCCCGGCATCACCGTCGTCGGGAACCCCCGCGAGCGGGCTGGCGTGGTGTCGTTCGTGGTCCAGAATTGCCGGACCGAGGACGTCGGCAAGGCGCTCGACCGCGAGGGGATCGCGGTGCGCTCGGGCCATCACTGCGCCCAGCCGATCCTGCGCCGCTTCGGCTACGAAGGCACGGTCCGGCCGTCGTTCGCCCTCTACAACACCGTCGAGGACGTCGAGGCCCTGCTCGCCGCCGTCCGCCGGATCACGCTCCAGGCCCAGGGCGGCTCGCGCTGAAGCGCAGCCGCCCCAGGACGGAGCGACTTTCGTCAGAGATGGAACAGGCGTGCGTCCCGGCCCATGACGGACATTACCGATCCGCAGCTGCGTCCCCGCTACAGCGGCGTGGCGACCTTCTTTCGCACGCCGCTGCGAGACAGCGCCGAGGGCGTGGACATCGCCGTCGTCGGCGTGCCGTTCGACGGCGGGGCGACGCACCGGACCGGCGCCCGGCACGGACCGCGCGCGGTGCGCGAGCAGACCACGATGATCCGGCGCGTGAATCAGGCCACCGGCGTCGCGCCTTTCGACCTCGCGAGGGTCGCCGATCTCGGCGACGCCTGGGTCGAACGCCCCTTCGAACTCGAAGGCGCGCTGCGCGAAATCGAGGTCGTCTTCGCCGCGATCCGCGCCGAGGGCGCCGCGACCCTGGCCATCGGAGGCGATCATTCGGTGTCGCTGCCGATCCTGCGGGCGATCGCGCGCTCCGGCCCGCTCGGCCTCGTCCACGTCGACGCGCATTGCGACACCGGCGACGACTATCTCGGATCGCGGTTCCATCACGGCGCGCCGTTCCGACGCGCCGTCGAAGAAGGTCTGATCGATCCAAAGCGAGCCATCCAGATTGGAATCCGCGGCTCGCTCAACCATCGCGACATGTGGGACTTCAGCCGGGAGTCCGGCATGCGCGTTGTGACGATCGAGGAATTCGACGATCTCGGCTGGCGCAAGGTCGCCGAGGAGGCGGTCCGCGTCGTCGGTCCCGGGCCGGCCTATCTGTCATTCGACATCGATTCGCTCGATCCGGCCTTCGCGCCGGGGACCGGAACTCCGGAAGCCGGCGGACTCACGACGCGCGAGGCGCAGCGGCTGCTGCGCGCCCTCGCGCCTCTCGATCTCGTCGGCGCCGACGTGGTCGAGGTGTCCCCACCCTTCGATCCATCGGGCGCCACCGCCCTCGCCGCGGCGACGATCGCGTTCGAGGCGCTCTGCCTGATCGCCGCGGGACGGGTCCGAGAGCGCGCCTGAGCCAAACCCGCCATCAATCGCCGACATCAACGGAGCACCGCCGACATGCGCATGACCACCGAAGAGGCCTTTGTGAAGGTTCTCCAGAGACACGGAATCGATCAGGCGTTCGGCATCATCGGCTCGGCCTTCATGCCGATCTCCGACCTCTTCCCCAAGGCGGGGATCCGGTTCTGGGACGTGGCGCACGAGACCAACGGCGGCATCATGTGCGACGGCTACACCCGCGCGACCGGCCGGATCGCCATGGCGATCGCGCAGAACGGCCCCGGCGTCACCAACTTCGTCACCGCGGTCAAGACCGCCTACTGGAACCACACGCCGATGCTCGTGGTGACGCCCCAGGCGGCCAACAAGACGATCGGCCTCGGCGGCTTCCAGGAGGTCGACCAGATGGCGATGTTCCGCGACGTGGTCGGCTACCAGGAGGAAGTGCGCGACCCATCCCGCATCGCGGAAGTCCTGAACCGCGTCATCACCAAGGCCAAGCGCCTGTCGGCGCCGGCGCAGATCAACGTCCCGCGCGATTTCTGGACCCAGGCGATCGACGTCGAGCTGCCGGCGGTGATCGCGCTCGAGCCGCCCGCGGGCGGCGAGAACGCCATCGACGCAGCGGCCGCGCTTCTTTCCGGCGCGAAATTCCCGGTCATCGTCTCCGGCGCCGGCGTCGTGCTCGCCTCCGCGATCCCCGACGTCGTCGCGCTCGCGGAAGCGCTCGATGCGCCGGTCTGCAACGGCTACCAGCACAACGACAGCTTCCCCGGCTCGCACCGGCTCGCCGTCGGGCCGCTCGGCTACAACGGCTCGAAGGCGGCGATGGAGCTGATCGCGCGCGCCGACGTGGTGCTCGCGCTCGGCACCCGACTCAATCCGTTCTCCACCCTGCCCTGCTACGACATCGACTACTGGCCGCGCGCGGCCAAGGTCATTCAGGTCGACGTCAACCCGGACCGCATCGGGCTCGCCAAGCCGATCGCCGTCGGAATCTGCGGCGACGCCCGGCTCGTCGCGCGGAAAATTCTCGCGCAGCTCGCGCGGACAGCCGGCGACGCCGGGCGCGAGGAGCGCAAGGCGCTCGTCCACGCGCGGAAATCAGCGTGGCTGCAGGCGCTCTCCGGCATGGACCACGAGGAGGACGATCCGGGCACGACCTGGAACGAGCGCGCGCGGTCGAGGGAGCCGGACGCCATGTCGGCCCGGCAGGCCTGGCGCGCGATCCAGGCCGGACTGCCGCGCGAGGCGATCATCTCGTCCGACATCGGCAACAATTGCGCGATCGGCAACGCCTACCCGACTTTCGAAGAGGGCCGAAAATACCTTGCTCCCGGCCTGTTCGGCCCATGCGGCTACGGCTTCCCGGCGATCATTGGGGCCAAGATCGGCCGGCCGGACTTGCCTGTGGTCGGCTTCGCTGGCGACGGCGCCTTCGGCATCTCGATGAACGAACTGAGCTCGGTCGGCCGGGAGGGCTGGCCGGCGATCACCATGGTGGTGTTCCGCAACTACCAGTGGGGCGCCGAGAAGCGGAACACGACGCTCTGGTACGACGACAATTTCGTCGGAACCGAACTCAACCCGAAGCTGAGCTACGCCAAGGTCGCCGAGGCGTGCGGCCTCGTCGGCGTCGTCGCCAGCTCGCCCGCGGCGCTGACCGAGGCGCTTCGAAAAGCCGCCGCGGCGCAGGGCGAAGGCGTCACCACCCTGATCGAGGTCGTGCTCAATCAGGAGCTCGGCGAGCCGTTCCGCCGCGACGCGATGAAGAAGCCGGTCGTCGTCGCGGGCGTCGCCCGCGACGACATGCGCCCGCAGGCGTAGACGCGCGCAAAAGGCGACGGCTCCCCGTCAGCTCTGGCCCTTCCACGGCACGAGCCAGCGTTCCAGGAGCCGCATCGCGAACGAGAAGGCGAAGGCGCAGATCGCGATCACGCCGATGCCGACGAACACGAAGTCGGTCGCGAGGAATTGCGAGGCCGACATCACGAAGTGGCCGATGCCGCGGGTCGCGGCGATCAGCTCCGCGGCCACCAGCGTGCTCCATCCCACGCCGATCGCGATCCGCGTCCCTGTCAGGATCTCGGGCAGGGCGGACGGCAGGATGATCTCGCGCAGAAGCTGGAGCCGGGTCGCGCCGAGCGACAGGGCGGCGTTCACCCGCTCGAGCGACACCGAGCGCACCCCGGCCTGGGCGGCGATCGCAATCGGGGCGAACATCGCCATGGTCAGGAGCGCGATCTTCGAAGCCTCGCCGATGCCGAGCCAGATGATCATCAGCGGCAGATAGGCGAGCGGAGGCAGCGGCCAGTAGAATTCGATCGGCGTGTCGAACACGCCCTTGGCCCAGCGGCTGAGCCCCATGAACAGGCCGACCGGAACGCCGAGCCCGATCGCGATCGCCGCGGCGGTGAGGATGCGGGTGAGGCTGGCGCTGACGTGCTCCCACATCGTGGCGTTGGCGTAGCCGTCCTCGTAGAACGAGACGGCCGCGCTCCACACCTCCGTCGGGGTCGGCAGGAAGAGATGGGGAACGAGCTGCGCCGCCGAAGCCGCCCACCACGCGAGCAGGATGCCGAGGGCGGTCGCGAGGCTGATCGGCACGGTCGACCGTTCGCCGATGCCGAACCCGCGCATCCTGACGATCCGGACGCCGGCCGGCGTGTCTTCGAGTTCGGCGTTGGTGGCGAGGTCGGTCATTCCGCAGCCCTCCGATAGACTTCGTCCTGATGAACGATGGCGCGAACCCGCTCGCGCAGTTCGGTGAACGCCTCGGACGACTTGACGGCGCGCGCGTCGCGGTCCCGGGCGAAGCGATGCACGAAGTCGAGATCGAAGCGCGCGACGATCCGTCCGGGGCGCGGCGACATCACGATGAGATGCGTTCCGAGGAACAGCGCCTCTTCGATCGAATGGGTGATGAAGAACACCTGCTTGCCGGTGCGCGACCAGACGTCGACGAGCAGTTCCTGCATCGCCTCGCGCGTCATCGAATCGAGGGCGCCGAAGGGTTCGTCCATCAGCAGGATCGCGGGGTCGGGGGCGAGCGCGCGGGCGATGCCGACGCGCTGGCGCATGCCGCCGGAGAGTTCGTAGGGCGCGGCGTCGGCGAATTCCTGCAGGCCGACAAGACGCAGCAGCTCGAGCGCCCGCGCCCGGCGCTCCTTGCGCCCGACGCCGGCGAACTTGAGCCCGAGGGCGACGTTTTCCGCCACGGTCTTCCACGGCAGCAGCGCATCCTTCTGGAACACCACGCCGCGCTCGGCGCCGGGGCCGTGGACATCGCGGCCGTTCAGCGTGATCGAGCCGGACGAGAGCGGCAGAAATCCCGCCATCGCGTTCAGAAGCGTGGACTTGCCGCAGCCCGACGTGCCGAGCGCGACGACGAACGCGCCTTCGGGAATGTCGAGCGACACCCGGTCGAGCGCATGGACGGGGCGTCCGTCGCGCGCCGCGAACCAGACCGAAGCCTTGTCCACTCGAAGCATTGAGTCGCCTCTCTGTAGACGCGGTCGCCGACCGCGTCGGCGGCGGCCGGCCCGCCACGCGACACACCCACAGGGGACCGGGGGGGCCCCCGCGGGGGGCCCCCGGGCCCGGGGGGGGGGCGAG
>CAMFKX010000293.1 GCA_945957375.1 uncultured Roseiarcus sp. | reverse complement strand
AGGTAGTCGTCGCCGCCGGCCTCGAGCCCGTCCACCCGATCGTCGATCCCCGAGAGATTGGTGAGAAACAACACCGGCGTCGAGATCCCTTCCCGGCGCATCAGCGCCACGACGCCAAGCCCGTCGAGTTCGGGCAGCATGCGGTCGAGAACCACGACGTCGAACCTTTCCGCGCTCGCCCGCTCATAGCCTTCGCGCCCGTTGCGGGCGAGCGTGGCGTCATGGCCGCGCGCGACGAGTCCGGCCTGGATGAAGGCGGCGGCGCCCTCGTCGTCCTCGACAATCAGGATCTTCATCGCGCCAGACTATGCAGAACGCCCCCGTTCGCCAACGCCGATCAAGAGTCGGGTCCGCCGACGATTCGACCGCTATGGAATCCGCAAGAGAGACCCTTTCGCTCGGCGTGCGCAGACTCGCTCGGCTCTGCCGATTGCTCGGGTGATCCGCGCCTGTTAGGGCAGCGCCAAGGGCCGTCCGGACGGCTGCGACAATGGAATTCAGGTCGACACATGAAGCCGTCACGGCGTCGCCATCGCCTCTTGAACGCCGCGGCGGCGACGTTTCTGGCCGCGGCGCTGCTCACTGGCGGCGCGGTCGCGAAGGACGCCTCCCTGGTCCCCTCGCAACTCGGCGCCGTTCCGGAATTCCACCCCGAACTCGGCCTCGGCGCGCTTCAGGGCTATTTGGACCCGAAGGCGCCGCCGGACAGCCTGGCCCTCATTCCGCCGCCCCCGACGGCCGGCTCAGAGGCGCAGGCGCACGACGAGGCGGTCGCCCGCGCGACCTTCGGCCTGCGCGACACGCCGCGCTTCGCGCTTGCCGCGTCCGACTTCGACCTGAGACTGACGAAGCTGACCGACGACTTTTCCTGCGCGCTCGACGCCCAGGTCACCGAGGCGAACGCCCCGTACCTGACGACGCTGCTGCGTCGGTCGTTCAGCGACCTCGGCCTCTCGACCTACAAGGCGAAGAATGCGTACCAGCGCAAGCGGCCGTTCCAGCAGAACCAGGGCCCGATGGGCCTGCCGGAATACCGGGCGCAGCTGGAGCAGGACCCCTCCTATCCATCGGGCCATACCGCCATCGGCTGGGGCTTCGCGCTGATCCTGAGCGAACTGGCGCCGGACCGCGCCGACCCTCTGCTCGCCCGCGGTCGCGCGTTCGGCGAAAGCCGCATGGTCGTCAACCACCACTGGTACAGCGACGTGGTCTGGGGCCGGGTCGTCGGCGCGGCGACGGTTGCGCGGCTTCACGCCGATCCGACGTTCCGGGCGGACATGGACGCGGCGCGCGACGAGGTCGCCGCTCTTCGCGAGACGGGCGTGCGCCCGGCGGGCGATTGCGCGGAGGAGGCCAAAGCCATGGCGATCGGATATCAGGCGAACGAAGTGACCGCGATCGACGTCCTGCTCGAGCCGGACGCGACCATGCTCCAGCGCTCGGCGGCCAGCAACGCCCGCCTGCGCGAGATCTACCCCAAGGGCTTCGCCCTCGACGCGAAGCACAACCCGCACATCACGCTGATCCAGCGTTTCGTCCGCACCGACGACCTCGAAAAGGTCTATGCGGCGCTCGACCGCGTGTTCGCGCGCGCCGACGTCACCGCGATGAAGCTCGAAGCCTTCAAGTCTTACTACCTGCCGATGGGCGGCGTCGGCGTCGCCGGCATCGTGGCGAGGCCGACCCCGGAACTCGTCAGGCTGCAGGCGGAGGTGGTCGCGGCCGTCGCCCCGTTCACCGTGGAGACAGGAGACTCGACGGCGTTCGTGACCACGCCCGACGACCCGGTGATCGATCCGGCGCTGATCGACTACGTGTCGACCTTCGTTCCTAAGGGAACGGCCGAGCATTTCAACCCGCATGTCACGACCGGCGTCGCGCCGACCGGCGACCTCGATCGGATGCTGGCCGAACCGTTCGAGGCGTTCAGCTTCTCGCCCGCCGGCGCCGCCGTCTTTCAGCTCGGCCAGTTCGGCACGGCCGCGAAAAAACTCAAGCAACTCGACGCGAAGCCGTGACGCCCAGACGCCGCGACAATCTCTGAGGCGATTTGCCCTTGCGAACACGGCGGCGGCGGTCGATGATCGCTTCCGAGCCTGCGCTGAAACTGTGCGGCAAGAGACGCCCGAACGGTCCGCGTTTGCGCCTTTCCCTCGCTTTCGTGTCCGCAAGTTCGCGCCGGCGAGCGATTTCGGCCAGGAGACGTTGAGATTTTGCGGCGATGATGCGGCAATATGAACTGGTGGAACGGGTCCGCCGCTACAATCCCAGCGCCGACGAAGAGCTGCTCAACCGCGCTTATGTCTTCGCGATGAAGGCGCACGGCTCGCAGAAGCGGGCCTCGGGCGATCCCTATTTCTCGCATCCCCTCGAAGTCGCCGCGATCCTGACCGACCTCAAGCTCGACGACGCCACGATCGTCGCGGCGATGCTGCATGACACGATCGAGGACACCGAGACCACCCGCGAGGACATCGACCGCGCCTTCAGCGAGGAGATCGGCGGGTTGGTCGACGGGCTGACCAAGCTCGGCAAGCTCGATTTCGTCACCAAGCACGCCCAGCAGGCCGAAAATTTCCGAAAACTCCTGCTCGCCATCGCCGACGACGCGCGCGTGCTGCTGGTCAAGCTCGCCGACCGGCTGCACAACATGCGCACCCTCCAGTTCATGCCGGAGGAGAAGCGCGCCCGGATCGCCCAGGACACGCTCGACATCTATGCGCCGCTCGCCGGCCGCATGGGCATGCAGAGCATGCGCAGCGAGCTCGAAGACCTGTCCTTCCGCTGCCTGATGCCGGACGGCTACGCGCTGATCGTCAACCGGCTCGAGGCGCTCAAGGCCAAGAACGGCGCGCTGATCGCCCGCATCGCGGCGGAACTCACCGACCAGTTCGTCAGGCGCGGCATCAAGGTCGACGTCAAGGGCCGGCAGAAGGCTCCCTATTCGATCTGGAAGAAGATGGAGCGGCGCTCGATCGCCTTCGAGCAATTATCGGACATCTACGGCTTCCGCATTCTGGTCGACACGGTCGCCGACTGCTACGCCTCGGTCGGCGTGGCGCATACGACCTGGCCGGCCGTGCCGGGCCGCTTCAAAGACTATATCTCGACGCCGAAGCAGAACGACTATCGCTCGATCCACACTACCGTGATCGGGCCCGGCAGCCAGCGCGTCGAACTGCAGATCCGCACCCATCAGATGCACGAGGTCGCCGAATACGGCATCGCAGCGCACACGATCTACAAGGACGGCCGCCCGGACACGCCCGGCGTCAGCGAGAGCCGCGCCTATCGCGGGCTGAGGCAGACGATCGAGGCGCTGGCGAGCGACGATTCGGAGAAATTTCTCGAGCACACCAAGCTCGAACTGTTCCACGATCAGGTGTTCTGCTTCACCCCGAAGGGCGGCCTGATCGCCCTGCCGCGCGGCGCGACCGCGATCGACTTCGCTTACGCCGTCCATACCGACGTCGGTAATTCCGCGGTCGGCTGCAAGATCAACGGCCGCATCGCGCCGCTGATCTCGGTGCTGCAGAACGGCGACGAGGTGCAGATCTCCCGCTCCGACCGCAGCACGCCGCCGGCGGCCTGGGACAGCGTGGTGGTCACCGGACGCGCCCGCGCCGCGATCCGTCGCGCCACGCGCGAGGCGGCCAAGCATCAGTTCGGCGGTCTCGGCCGCCAGATCGTCGAGCGCGCCTTCGAGCGGGTCGGCAAGAAATTCTCCGAATCGAAGCTGAAGGCCGCGCTGCCGCGCCTTGCGCGCAGTTCCGTCGACGACGTGCTGGTCGGGGTCGGGCGCGGCGAGATCTATTCGACCGACGTCGTGCGCGCCGTGCATCCCGACATCAAGGACGAGCGCAAGGCCGGTCCGGCGGCGCCGCCGAACGAGAGTGGCTGGTTCGAACTGCCGAAGGCGGCCAATCTCGTGTTTCGCGTTCCGGGCGGGCCGGAGAAGCCCGAGCCCAGCGCGACGCCCGCGCCGGTGCGCGGCATCGACCCGGACACCACCGTTCGGTTCGCGCCCAAGGGCGGCGCCGTCCCGGGCGAGCGCATCGTCGGCATCCGCGGTCCGGAAGGCATCACCGTCTATCCGATCCATTCGCCGGCGCTCGCCGATTTCAACGACGAACCCGACCGCTGGCTGGACGTGCGTTGGGACCTCGAAGCCGCCGACAAGGCGGTCTACTCGACCCAGATCGTCATCACCATGATCAACGAGCCGGGCGCGCTCGGAATCATCGCCAACGCGATCGGCGAATACGGGGCGAACATCGACGCCGTGTCGTCGGCGGCGAGCGGCGCCGATTTCCGCGATCTGCGGATCGACCTGCAGGTGCGCGACATCCAGCACCTCAATGTCATCCTCGGCGAGTTGCGCAGCAAGTCCGTGGTCCACAAGGTCGAGAGACTGAGCGGTTAACCGATGCCCCTCTATTTCTCCTACGGCTCCAACATGGTCGGCGAGGCGATGGCCGGCCGCTGCCCGCGCTCGCGCGTGGTCGGCCTCGCCCGGCTGGCGCGCCACCGGCTTGCGATCATGCGCGAGGGCTTCCTGACCGTGGTCCGCGATCCGCGCCGGTCCGTGCACGGCGTGCTGTGGGATCTGGCGCTGAGCGACGTTCCCGCGCTCGACCGCTACGAGGACGTGGGGTCCGGTCTTTACGCCAAGGTGGTCCAGCCGGTGATCACGCCGGGCGGCCCGAAGCGGGCGCTCGTCTATGTCGGCGCCAACGCCGGGCCGGGGGTCGCGAAGCCCGATTATCTGGCCGCGGTGGTCGCCGCCGCGCGCGCCGCGGGCCTGCCGGCGGATGGGATCGCGGCGCTCGCCGCGTTCGGCGAGGGAGGCGAAGCGCGTCTGGGACCGCGCGCGCTCGGGCGGTACGGCTCGCCGGTCTGAGTTCTTGCGCCGGCTCCGATCGTCTGGCGCGCAAAGGGACTTGCCGAATATTATTATGGGTAGGAACAGTCGGGCGCGAGAGTGAGATCGCAATGAACAAGCAACGCGCCGTCGTGCAGGTTCATCCGAGCACGGGAAATGTCTTTGCCGATCTCGGTCTGCCCTCTTCACCGGAGGACATGATCAAGGTCGACATCGTCCTGGCGATTGCGACAACGATCAGGAAGCGTAATCTGACTCAGGCTGCGGCTGGAGACATCATCGGCGTCGATCAAGCCAAGGTCTCTGCGCTCCTGCGCGGCCGGCTAGCCGGGTTTTCGATCGAAAGGCTCCTGGGATTCCTGGTGAAGCTGGGTCGCGACGTCGACATCGCCATTTCGCGCGAGCACAAGACTCGCGAGGGGAGAGTTCGGGTCAAGTTCGCGGCGGCCAGCCCGGCGCATCGCTCGTCGCGGGAAATTTGAACTCGGACGCGACGCTGGCCTTCGGTCATGCTAGCGCTCCGGCGGCCGGCGCGAGGGCGCCGGAAACGACACAGGGAGGCGGCGTGGCCAGATCGACCAACGAGAACGGAGTGCGCCCGGCGCGACGCCGCCGTGGCGGAAGCGCGCTCGTCGCCCTCACGCTGTTCGGCAGCCTCGGCGCAGCGACGGCCGACGCCGCGACCGCCTACATCACCAACGAGAAGGGCAATTCGATCTCGGTGATCGATCTCGACAAGCTCGAGGTGGTGAAGACCGTTCCGGTCGGCGAACGTCCGCGCGGCGTGGCGCTGAGCAAGGACGGGGCCGAACTCTACGTCTGCCTCGGCGACGACGACACGATCGCGGTCCTCGACGCCAAGACTTTGAAGAGGATCGGCGAGTTGCCGTCGGGACCGGACCCGGAGCAATTGCGCATCAGCCCCGACGGCAAGCTCGCCTTCATCGCCAACGAGAACGATGCGCTGCTGACGGCGGTCGACCTCGCGACGCGCAAGCTGGTCGGCACGTTCCCGGTGGGGGTCGAACCCGAGGGCGTCGCGGTCAGCCCGGACGGGTCGACGGTGGTCAACACGTCCGAGACGACCAGCATGGCCCACCTGATCGACTGGAAGGGCCAGAAGGTCGTCGCCAACATCCTCGTCGCCGCCCGCCCGCGCTACGCGCAATACAATCCCGATGGCGGCGAACTCTGGGTTTCGTCGGAAGTCGGCGGCGTGGTCAGCGTGATCGACCCCGCAAAGCACGAGGTCACGACCCGCATCGCCTTCGACGTTCCCGGGCTGACGAAAGAGCAGATCCAGCCGGTCGGCATCCGCTTCAGCCCGGACGGCAAGCTCGCCTTCGTCGCGCTCGGCCCGGCGAATCGGGTCGCGGTGATCGACGCCGCGACCAAGAAGGTCGTCAAATACGTGCTCGTCGGCCAGCGGGCGTGGCAACTGGAGGTCTCGCCGGACGGCAAGTACCTCCTCACCACCAACGGCGTGTCGAACGACGTGTCGGTGATCGACCTCGCCGCGCTGAAAGCGATCAAGTCGATCCCGGTCGGTTCCTACCCGTGGGGCGTGGCGATCTCGGCGCAGTGATAGGCGGCGCCGCTCTGCCTGCCCGGCCGGATGCGCGGGCGCGCTCCCAAGAGGCGGTCCAGATTTATGTTTACCTGAAGCCTCTGCCTATGGTATATTAAATTTCCGCTGGGCGCGGCTCCGCCGGCTCTTATACCAAAGGGCTCTCCTTTTGACTCACGGGGGGATTCCCTCGGGCGTGGA
>CAMFKX010000292.1 GCA_945957375.1 uncultured Roseiarcus sp. | reverse complement strand
GTCCAGAACGGCCCCGGCGAGCGCCGCGTTCCCCGCCTCGATCGTCGCGCCGGCGACGACGGTCGAGACCCGCGCGCCGACCGCGGCGGCGCGGCCGTAGAGCACCCGGCCCGCCTCGTCGTCGGGCGCGAGCGTGGTCACGACCAGCGCGTCGGGCTTGACGATCCCGGCCTTCTCGCCGGCGATGGCGGCGCGGGTCGTCCCGAGAATCTCGGTGTGTTCGAGGCCGATGTTGGTCACGACCGCGACCTCGCCGTCGACGATGTTGGTCGAATCGAGCCGCCCGCCGATGCCGACCTCGACTACCGCCCAGGCGACGCCGAAGTCGCGAAAGATCACGAAGGCCGCGAGGGTGAGGAGGTCGAACCAGGTCGCGTGGGCGGCCGCGGTGCCTTCGCGCCGCGCGGCTTCATAGGCGTCGAGCGCCTTCGAGAGCCCGCGCGCCAGCGTCTCGGGATCGACGTCTGCGCCCATTAGGCTTACGCGCTCGGTCACCCGTTCGACATGCGGCGAACCGTAGCGTCCGACGCGGATTCCGGCGTCGGCGAGCGCGGCCTCGATCAGCGCCGAGACGGACCCCTTGCCCTTGGTGCCGGCGACGTGGACGGCGCGGAACGCGCGGTGCGGATCGCCGAGCCGCGCCGCGAGGTCGCGCGCCGGCGCGAGTTCGACCCGCATGCCCTTGCGCGGCCGGCGCTCCCAGTCGGTCAGCGCGTCGAGGCGCGCGAGCGCCGCGTCGAGGTTGTGGTTCTCTGACATCGCCACCGGGAAATAACGCTGACCGCGCCCGTTCGGGACGGGCGGCAAGGGGCGCTGCGTTATCGCGAATGGACGGGCGCGTCAAAAATCGGCGAAGACGGCCGGGTCGATGCTGGCGGCGTCGCGGCCGCGCGGCCGCGCGTCGACGACGGGGACGCCGGTCACCAGGTAGATGGTCGCTTCGGCGATGTTGGTCGCGTGATCGCCGATCCGCTCGAAATTCTTCGAGACGGACATGATCCGGGCGCAGAAACTGATCGCGCGCGGATCCCCCGTCATCGCGCTGAGCAGATCGCCGAACACCGAGCCCTCCAGCGAGTCGAGATCGGCGTCGCGCTCCCACACCCGGCGCGCCCGCTCGACGTCCCGCTCGATGTAGGCGGCGAGCGCCTCCTGCACCAACTCGATCGCCAGCGCGCCCATATGCTTGACGCCGAGCATGGCGCGCGGGACGCGCGCGGCGAAACCGATCTTCACCGTCTGGCCGGCGATGCTTTCGGCGTGGGAGGCGATCCGGCCCAAGTCGCCGGCGACGCGGATCGCCGCGACGACGTCGCGCAGGTCGTCGGCGACCGGCGAGCGCCGCGCGATCGTCAGGACGGCGGCCGACTCGACACGGTGCTGCAGCGCCGTCATCCGGGTCCGGTCCGCCGCGACGCCGAGCGCGAGCGCAACGTCCCCGTCCTTGAGCGAAGCGACGGCGTCGTCGATCATCGCCGTGGCGAGGCCGCCCATTTCGAGCACGGCGCGGCCGAGCGCATCCAGCTCGCGGTCGTAGGCCTTGACGGTGTGGCCGGCCATGACGCCCCCTTTGCGAAATCCGGACGAGCCTTCACGTGCCACGAAGGCTGGTCATGTTCAACCCGGTGCGGCCGCTACGCCGGGGAAGGAGATCAGCCGCCGCGGCGTCGCCTGCGTCCGCCATCGGGCGTCGCGGTCGGCGCCGGCAGGTCGATGCGCCGGGCGAGATTGGGGAAGGCGTCGGCCTTGTTCGGGATCGCCATGGCTTCGACGAACAGGGTCTGGAAGTTCGGCTCGATCGCAGTCTCGATCTTCTCGATGCCGCGTACGACACGCTCGATCTCGGCGCGCGAGGCGCGGTTGAGGAGGGCGATGCGCGCGCCCGTGCCGGCCGCGTTGCCGGCGCTGGCGACCTTGTCGAGGGCGCAGTCGGGGATCATGCCGAGCGCCATCGCATAGACCGGATCGATATGGGCGCCGAAGGCGCCGGCGAGGGTGATCCGGTCGGGCGCCGCGCCGCGATGCTCGATCAGCAGCTTGGCGCCGGCATAGAGCGCCGCCTTGGCGAGCTGGATGGCGCGCACGTCGGTCTGATAGATCAGCAGGCGCGGCGGCCCCTCGTTGAGCACATAGGCGAAGGTGCGGCCGACCGTCTCGATGCGCGCCGAGCGCGCCGCGAGCGTCCCGTCGATCACGCCGTCGGCCGAGACGACGCCCGCGAGGAACAGTTCGGCCACGGCCTCGATGATTCCGGAGCCGCAGACGCCGGTCACGCCGAGGCCAGCGGCCGCTTCCGAAAAACCCGGCTCGTCCGACCAGAGGTCGCAGCCGATCACCTTGAAGCGCGGCTCGAGCGTGGCGCGGTCGATGCGCACCCGCTCGATCGCCCCGGGCGCGGCGCGCTGGCCGCAGGAGATCTGCGCGCCCTCGAACGCGGGCCCGGTCGGCGACGAGGCCGCGAGCAGCCGCTCGCGGTTTCCGAAGACGATCTCGGCGTTGGTGCCGACGTCGACGATCAGCCGCATCTCGTCGGCGAGATAGGGCGCCTCGGCGAGCACCACGCCGGCCGAATCGGCGCCGACATGGCCAGCGATGCAGGGCAGCGCATAGACATAGGCCCCGGGGGCGACATCAAGGCCGAGGTCGCGCGCCTTCACTTCGCAGGCGCCGTCGATCGCGAGCGCGAACGGGGCGCCGCCGAGTTCGGTCGGGTCGAGACCGAGCGCGAGGTGATGCATGATCGGATTGCCGGCGAGGGTGACCTCGACGATCGCGCCGCGCGCCACGCCGGCCGCGGCCGCCGCCTCGCCGATCAGCGCGTCGATCGCCTCGCGAACCGCGCGCGTCAGCTCCGCGTCGCCGCCCGGGTTCATCATCACGTAGGACACCCGGCTCATCAGGTCTTCGCCGAACCGGATCTGCGGGTTCATCGCCCCGACCGACGCGACGACAGCGCCGCTGGCGAGGTCGCAGAGATAGGCGGCGATGGTGGTCGAACCGATGTCGACCGCGACGCCATAGGCCTCGAGCGCGACGCCAGGGACGATGGCGACGATCTCGCGCCCGTTGCGGAGCGCCACGGTCACGGTCCAGTCTCCGGCGCGCAGCGCCTTCTGCAGCGTCCTCAGGACGGCGATGTCCGCCTCCGCCTCAGCGACGCTCCATTGCTCGGCGAGCGCCTCCTGAAGACGGCGGAAATCGCTGGTCGGCTCGCGCATGTCGGGCTCACGCACCGCGACCGCATGCAGGCGCACCACCGGATCGACCTCGATCGGGTGTTCCTCGGCGCGCTTGCGCACCACCTGGCGATGGACCTGGCTCTCGGGCGGCACGTCGACGACGAGGTCGCCGGAGACCTGCGCCTGACAGCCGAGCCTGCGGCCGGGCGGCAGCGCGCCGCGCTTGTCGACATAGCGCTGCTCGACCGCGCCCCATGGGGACGCGTGGTCGGCGCGCGAGTCGAGCGCGTGCTTGGCGAAGGCGCCCTCGGCGACGTCGACCTGACAGCGGCCGCAGATCCCGCGTCCGCCGCAGACCGAATCGAGGTCGACGCCGAGCCGGCGCGCGGCGTCGAGCAGGCTGACGCCGTCGGCGAAGTCGCCGCGCTTGCCGGACGGGGTGAAGACGACGCGGCGTTCGGTCACGATTGACTCCGTGGCCGGACGGCGCGGGTTCCCCCGCCTCGTCCTGAGGAGCCCGGGGAGCGGGCGTCTCGAAGGACGATCCGGAACGCGCAGGCGTTCCCGGCCTCGTCGCGAGCGCCCTTCGAGACGCGATGCTGCGCATCGCTCCTCAGGACCAGGCCGCTGGGCAGCGTCACGGCGTCTCGCGCCCCTCGCGCCTGGCGAGCTGCGCGAGCCGGTGGGCGTCGTATTCGGCTTCGAGCCGGGCCGCGGCGGCGGCCGCCTCGGCGTCGAGGTCGTCGCCGCAGGGGATCGGCGGGCCGCGCCGCCACTCGGCGAGATAGTCGTCTTCCGCGTTTGCGCCGGAGCGCATGGCGGCGGCGTCGATCGCGCGGATGAAGCGCTCGGACAATTCGCGCTTGGCGTTCTTGCGGCCGTCGCGAACGATCACCTGGCTCGGGATGTCGCGCCAGTAGAGGACGATCAGGCTGGCCACGGCGACCCTTCCGCTTTCGTTGTCTCGCGCGCGCCGTTGAGGAACGACGCGACGCCGGCGAGGCCGGTGAAGCGGCGCTCGTAGGCGAGGCCGAGGCGGTCGGCCGCCGCGCGCGCCGCGGCCGCCATCTCCGGGTCGTCGAACTGGGCGAGGTGGACCACGCGCCGGTAGGCGCCGAAATAATCGTCGCGCAATTGCGGAAAACGGTCGAGCCCGAGGCCGCGGATCACCAGCGTGTCGAAATGGCGGGCGAGAAAGTCGGTGAGATAGAAGGTCCCCGGTTCCTCCTCGGCGAGCGCGTCGAACGCCGCTTCGCCGGCGTAGAAGGCGTAGCAATGGGCGCCGGCGATCCGCTTCACCCCTTCCTCCGCGAGAACCCGGTCGAGGACGCCGCCGGTGCCGCAGTCGCCGTAGAGGCACAGGATCTCGTCATAGGCCGCCCGGTTGGCGCGGATCTTGGTCCGCATCGCCTCGGGGATGCGTTCCGGGCGGTTGTGCAGGCTCGCGGGCAGGCAGGTCACGTCGAGCCACGCGAGATCGAGCGCCAGGACTTCGCGCGCCAGCGCGCCGCAGACGATCACCAGCGTGCGCGCGCCCGCGCGCCCGCGAAAGGTCGCGGCCTCGTCGACCTCGGCTTCGCCGCTCGCGGGGATGACGCGGTCCAAACGGCCGATCCTTCAGGCGCGCTCTTGCGCGAGGGCGTTTCCCTGGCGACGGGACATCAGCGCCCGGGCGGTCTCGACCGCCGAGGCGGCGTCGCGGCAATAGGCGTCGGCCCCGACCGCCTCGGCGAAGGCCTCGTTGAGCGGCGCGCCGCCGACCAGCACGATGTGGTCGTTGCGGATGCCCTTCTCCTTGAGCGTGTCGATGATCACCTTCATGTACGGCATGGTGGTGGTCAGCAGCGCCGACATGCCGATGATCTCGGGCTGATGCTCGGCGATCGCGGCGAGATATTTGTCGACGCCGTTGTTGACCCCGAGATCGATCACCTCGAAGCCGGCCCCCTCCATCATCATGCCGACGAGGTTCTTGCCGATGTCGTGGATGTCGCCCTTGACGGTGCCGATCACCATCTTGCCCATGCGCGGGGCGCCGGTGGCGACGAGCAGCGGCCGCAGGATCGCCATGCCGGCCTTCATGGCGTTCGCGGCCATCAGCACCTCCGGCACGAACAGAATGCCGTCGCGGAAATCGATGCCGACGATGCGCATGCCCTCGACCAGCGATTTGGTCAGCACGTCGTAGGGCGTCCAGCCGCGCTCGAGCAGGATATTCACTCCGTCCTCGATCTCTTCCTTGAGACCGTCGTAGAGGTCGTCGTGCATCTGCGCGACGAGGTCGTCGTCGGAGAGCGTGCTGAGGTCGAGGTCGTCGTCGGCCATCCGTGAGACTTCCGCTGCTGGCGCTGAACCAAGAAAGCTTATGGGGTGGTTTTCTCCGGCGGGAAACATAATAAAACCGCGGCGCCCCCAGATTTTGCGGCGGAGTCAGGCCGGCAAGGCGATCTTCGCCGCGTCCGCAGCCGCGACATAGACGACGTCCGGCTCGCCGCGCGCGACCGGGACGGCGACGACCTCGACAGTCGCGAAGGCGCCGCGCAACCGCGCCTCGAACGCCGGTTCGGCCGCCGCGCTCCAGATCGTGACGACGCCGCTGGGTCCGAGCCGCCGCCGCAGGAGGGCGAGGCCCTCGTCGGAATAGAGCGCCCAGTTGCCGTCGGCCACCGTCCACGACGGGCCGTTGTCGACGTCGAGGCAGATGGCGTCGAACGTGTCGGCGCTGCGGACGAGCCACGCCGCAAGGTCGTCCGCGACGATCCGCGTGCGCGGGTCGGCGAGCGCGTTCCCGGAGAAGGGCGCAAGATGGGTCCGGCCCCAGGCGACGATTCTCGGCTCGATCTCGACCACCGTCGCCTCGGCGACCCGGTCCGAGCGAAGCGCCTGCGCGAGCGAGAAGCCGACGCCGAGGCCGCCGATCAGCACGCGCGCCCGCGGCGGAGCATGGCGCAGGGCGAGGTCGACGAGCAGCCGCTCCGACCGCCCGTCGCGGGTGTCCATCAGGAACACGCCGTTGCTGACGATCTCGAAATGGTGGCCGACGGCGCGCAGCGCGAGCTCGCCGTTGCGGCCGGCGGCGCGCTCGACGACGCGTGGCGCGTCGTCATTGTCTTTCGACGCCGTCATGCAAAGGTGCTGAGCCGCCTGCGATGCTCGGCGACGGGAATCAGGCTGCGCACCCGCTTCACCTGCTCCGGGTCGATCCGGGCCGACACGATCCCGACCCCGTCCGAAGCCTTGGCGACCACGTGGCCCCAGGGGTCGGCGACCAGCGAATGGCCGTAGGTCTGACGCTGCTCGTTGCCGACGGTGAACGAGCCGGTCTGGGCGCTGGCGCAGACATAGGCCTCGGTCTCGATCGCGCGGGCGCGCAGCAGCACCTCCCAGTGGTCCTTGCCGGTCTGCAGGGTGAAGGCGGCCGGCAGCGCGATCACCTGCGCGCCCTTTTCCGCGAGCGCCTGGAAGAGATCGGGAAAACGCAGGTCGTAGCAGATCGAGCAGCCGATGGTGACGCCCTCGCAATCGTAGGTCACGACCTGGTCGCCCGGCTTCACCGA
>CAMFKX010000291.1 GCA_945957375.1 uncultured Roseiarcus sp. | reverse complement strand
GTTGGCCGCTCGCCGCGCGCAAGGCCTCGGCGAACGCCGCGGCGGCGCGCTGGGTCGGCAGGTAGATCGTCGCTTCGGCGAGCGCGAACGGACCTGCGCCGGGAAACCCGTCGATCAGGCTCCCGTCGAGCAGGGCCTGGCTCAGTGTCGACAGGAACGGGGCGCCGGGAGGAATCGAGAAGACGCGGGGCGCGCGAATCGGCATGAGCCATCGTTTCGCCGGGCTTGTCGGAAAACAAGCCGCAGGCGGCGTTTTTTGAGGCTCCGGCCGGGTCGTGATAGCGTCGTCCGTCGTCCGACTCGTTTCGGGCGGCGGTTTCAGCAGGAGAACGAGGAGCCGACGCGACGTCGAGACGCTCGTGCGCGCTCGCCGCGACAGCGGCGGCCAGCGACGCCAGGACCGCGGAATGTCATGCAGTTCTCCCAGCTCACCAACAACATCCCCAATCTCATCACCCTCGCACGGATGCTGATGACGCCGGTCGCCGTGCTCGCGATCGTGTCGCAGAACTTTCTCACCGCCTTCCTGATCTTCGTGTTCGCCGGCGTTTCCGACGCGGTCGACGGTTTCATCGCCCGCCATTTCGACCTGCGCACCGAACTCGGCGCCTATCTCGACCCGCTCGCCGACAAGGCCCTGCTGATCTCGATCTACGTGTCGCTGGCGATCTACGGCGCCCTGCCGGTCTGGGTGGCGATCGCGGTGGTCTCGCGCGACGTGATGATCGTGGTCGCGGTGGTGGTGTCGTGGCTGCTCGACAAGCCAGTCGAGATCCGCCCGGTGTGGGAATCGAAGTTCAACACCGCCGCCCAGATCGCGCTCGCCGGCTTTGCGCTCGGCGTGCGCGCCTTCGGCTACGAAGTTGCGCCGGTGCAGACCGGACTCGAGTGGCTGGTCGCCGCGACCACCGTCGCCTCGGGCGGCGTCTACGTCGCGCAGTGGCTGGACCACATGACCCGGTAGGATCGCGCCATGACCCGCAGCGTCGCCGCCTTCACCCTTCTCGTGCCGAGTTACGACGCGGGGCTCGCGTTCTTTCGCGACGCGATCGGCTTCGCGGTCGTCGAAGACACGCCCCAGGCCGGGGACAAGCGCTGGGTCGTCGTCGCCCCGGCGGGCGGCGCGGGCGCGGCGATCGTGCTCGCCATCCCCGGCGACGACCGGCAGCGGGCGCGCGTCGGCGACCAGACCGGCGGCCGGGTCGGCTACTTTCTTCACACCCGCGACTTTCGCCGGGATTTCGATGCGATGACGGCGCGGGGCGTCGTGTTTCTGGAGTCGCCGCGCCGCGAGCCCTACGGAACCGTCGCCGTCTTCTCCGACCCCTGGGGAGGCAAGTGGGATCTGATCCAGCCGAACGGCGCGGCGGACGCCGGGGGGTGAATGGCTTGCTTGACGCTGCGCGAGGTTCGGAGTTCATGCCGATCCGACAAGAGCCGCTGCTGGAGGAAAGCCCCGATGTCCCGCGCCCTGATCCTGGCGGTCGCCTGCGTCCTCGGCGCGTCGCCGGCGCTCGCCAAAGCCGCCTCCAGCCCGCCGCCCAGCGCCGCTACCGGTCACGACGCCCTCTATCTGGCCGCGCGCATCGGCGTGAACTCCCCGCTGCTCGCGCCGGCCGAAAAGCACGCGCTCGGCGTCTACCTCGACGGAGGCCCGCGCAACGGCCTCCCGATTCGCGGCAAGATCATCGTGAAGGCCGATGAGGTGACGTGCCGGATGAGCAATGTCGACATCACGCTGAAGTCCTGCGACCTGCGCTTTGGCGACAAGACCGTGTCCCTGAAGGATCGAGAGGCGCAAGCCCTGTACGCAACCTTGATCGAAGCGGGCGTTCCGGGCGGCGGCGCGGCCGGGAGCATCATCGAATCCGTCTCCGCGCTCAAGTGCGCGATCGATCCCGCCAGTTTCGACCAAGGCGGCGGGGCCGATTGCGCGTTCACCGGCGAGCAGTAGGCCTGCGCCCGGCGCTTCGCTCTTTTCGACGCAGCGACTATGATACCGCCGGGACGTAGCTCTCAAGGAGGGGTCGTCGGCCGAACCGCCGACCTCGTCCTGAGGAGCGCCGCCGGGGCGGCGCGTCTCGAAGGACGCCTCCAGAACGCGCCGGAACCGTCGGCACCGACTGGAACGTCCTTCGAGACGCCCGCTTCGCGGGCTCCTCAGGACGAGGGCGCAGCAAATGGTCCGGTCCTTGGGAGTTACGCCGGAGCAGCGGAGTCTTCGCCGCCGGACTTGTCTTGTGAGGGGCGTGTGGAAGGACGGGGCGTGTCGTGACCATCCAGCGCCAGCTCGTCTTCTGGGGCCTGCTGCTCGCGGCGTTCGGCTGGGCGCTGAACGAGCTGGGCTCGACCGTCGCGCCCTTCGCCGCCGGCATCGCGCTCGGCTACCTGCTCGACCCGCTGGTCGGACAAATCGAACGCCTGGGGCTCAGCCGGCTCGGCGCGGCGCTGATCATTCTCGTCGTGTTCGCCGCGACCTTCGTCGTCGGCCTCGTCATCGTGGCGCCGATCCTCGGCAACCAGCTCATCACCTTCGTGCAGAAGCTTCCGGCTTACGCCATGGGCCTTCAGGCGCTGGCGCTCGACGAGGGCGTGACGCTGATCAACAAGTACCTCGGCGCCTGGATCGACACGCTGGGCCTGAAGGAGCAATTGTCGCAGGCGCAACTGCAGAAATCGATCGGCGACTTCGTCACCCAGGGCGCGCAATGGCTGGTCAACGCCCTGCAGTCGCTGGTCTCGGGCGGCGCGGCGGTGTTCAGCTTCTTTTCCCTGCTCATCATCACGCCGGTGGTCGCGTTCTACATCCTGGTCGACTGGGACCGGATGGTCGCCGAGATCGACGGCTGGCTGCCGCTCGACCATCGCGACCATCTGCGCAAGATCGCGCGCGAGATCGATCAGGCGCTCGCCGGCTTCATCCGCGGCCAGTCGATGGTGTGCCTGTTCCTCGGCGTCTGGTACGGCGCCGGGCTGACCCTCGTCGGCCTCGACTACGGCTTTCTGATCGGCGTGATCGCCGGCTTCCTGAGCTTCATCCCCTATGTCGGGTCGCTGATCGCGCTGGTGCTGTCGATCGCGGTCTCGCTGGTGCAGGGCTGGCCGAGCCTGAAGCTGTTCTTCATGGCGATGGCGGTGGTGGTCGCCGGCCAGTTACTCGAAGGCAACGTGATCTCGCCGAAGCTCGTCGGCGATTCGGTCGGGCTGCATCCGGTGTGGCTGATGTTCGCGCTGCTCGCCTTCGGACAGCTGTTCGGCTTCGTCGGCCTCGTCGTCGCCGTGCCGGCCGCGGCGGCGATCGGCGTCATCGTCCGCCACCTGATCGGGCTCTATCTGAGGAGCCCGTTCTATCTCGGACAGGCGGCGGCGAAGGAGGCCGAGTGATCGGGCGGCCGCGCCAGCTGACGCTGGACTGGCCGCATGCGCCGAGATTCGCCGCCGAGGATTTCCTGCCGGCGCCGTCGAACCGGGAAGCGCTGGCGGCGATCGAGCGCTGGCCGGACTGGGCGGGCCCGATGCTGCTGCTGATCGGGCCGGAAGGCTCGGGCAAGAGCCACCTCGGCGCGCTCTGGGCGCAAAAATCGGCCGCGACCACGATCGACGCGCAGCGTCTGGAGGCAGCCCCGCCGGCGGGCGGCGCGGTTCTGATCGAGGACGCCGACCGGGTCGGCGAAAGCGAGGCGCGGCTCTTTCACCTGGTCAACGCCGTCGTTCAGGCGCAACGCCCGGCGCTGATCACGGCGCGCGCGGCGCCCGACGCCTGGGGCCTCAGGACGCCCGACCTGCTCTCCCGCCTGCGCCTCGCGCCGCTGGTCCGGCTCGGCCCGCCCGATCTGG
The DNA here is from genome assembly GCA_945957375.1 of uncultured Roseiarcus sp. GTDB lineage: Bacteria > Pseudomonadota > Alphaproteobacteria > Rhizobiales > Beijerinckiaceae > Roseiarcus. The sequence continues at coordinate 2,918 of CAMFKX010000291.1, read as the reverse complement.
AGCTGACGACCGCGGTGCTGTTCAAGCTGTTCAGCGACCGGCAACTGGCGGTCGAGCCGCGCGTGGCGTCCTATATCGCGCTGCGCATCGAGCGCTCGCTCGCCGTCGCCCGCGCCGTCGTCGCCGCGCTCGACCGCGAGGCCCTGTCGCAAGGCCGCCGCGTGACCCGCGCCATGGCGGCGGAGGTGTTGCGCGCGGCGGGCGCCGAGGACGCGGGACTCGACTAGGAAAGCCGCCTCGCCCCGACGCGCTGGGCGCGGGAGAGGCACGGCGCCTCGATTCAGTGCAGGCGGAACTCGCCCTCGACGCTGCGGAACTCCGCCGGGCGGATCAGCCGAGTATGCGCAACCGTCACCGAATGGAGCAGGCCGTCGAGCTCGCGCGCCCAGAAGTCGAGGAACTTCTTCAATTCCGGGAAATGCGGGTGCAGGTCGTGCTGCTGCCAGATGAAGGTCTGCAGGATGCCGGGGTGGTCGGGCAAGCGATAGAGGATGTTGGCCGTGGTCAGGCCGAACCCTTCGAGCTGCCGGCGGAAGTCGATGCTCACCATGCGGTTTCTCCAAAGGCCAAACAAAGCCATGGCGCCACAAGAAACGCCGGCTTGCAAGCCCATGTTCCGCAATTGCTGTGCCAATTCATTCTGTTAGCAGCGAATTCATGCGAGTGCTAATTTTTCTGAATAAGCCTCTTGAAGCCTCGAATCCGGAAATCCATCTCATGCCGTGGCGGGAAGGACCGCCGCATTGTGGAGAAAGGAGGTTCGTATGTCGTTTCGCCCGTTGCACGACCGGATCCTGGTCAAGCGCATCGACGCGGAAGAGAAGACCAAGTGGGGCATCATCATCCCCGACACCGCCAAGGAGAAGCCGCAGGAGGGCGAGGTGATCGCCGTCGGCCCCGGCGCCCGGGACGAAGCCGGCAAGCTGGTCCCGCTCGACGTCAAGGTCGGCGACCGCATCCTGTTCGGCAAATGGTCGGGAACCGAGATCAAGCTCGACGGCGAGGAGCTGCTCATCATGAAGGAGAGCGACGTCATGGGCGTGGTCGAGGCCGCCGCTCCGGTGAAGAAGGCCGCCTGACGGGGCCTTCCGTGTTCAACCTCTCATGTCTGATGGAGTGAGAAACCCATGTCCGCCAAGGAAGTGAAGTTTGCCCAGGACGCCCGCGAGAAGATGATCCGGGGCGTCGACGTTCTCGCCAACGCGGTTCGCGTCACGCTGGGACCCAAGGGCCGCAACGTCGTGATCGAGAAGAGCTTTGGCGCGCCGCGCATCACCAAGGACGGCGTGACGGTGGCCAAGGAGATCGAGCTGACCGACAAGTTCGAGAACATGGGCGCGCAGATGGTGCGCGAGGTCGCCTCGAAGCAGAACGACGCCGCCGGCGACGGCACCACGACCGCGACCGTGCTCGCCCACGCCATCGTCAAGGAAGGCGCCAAGTCGGTCGCCGCCGGCGCCAATCCGATGGACGTCAAGCGCGGCGTCGACCTCGCGGTCGAGGCGATCGTGTCCGACCTCAAGGCCAACAGCCGCAAGGTCACCAAGTCCGACGAGATCGCTCAGGTCGGCACGATCTCGGCCAACGGCGACAGGTCGATCGGCGCGATGATCGCCGAGGCGATGGACAAGGTCGGCAAGGAAGGCGTGATCACGGTCGAGGAAGCCAAGAGCCTCGAGACCGAGCTCGAGGTGGTCGAGGGCATGCAGTTCGACCGCGGCTATCTCTCGCCCTATTTCATCACCAACGCCGAGAAGATGATCGCCGAACTCGAGGACCCGTACATCCTGATCCACGAGAAGAAGCTCTCGGGCCTGCAGGCGATGCTGCCGGTGCTGGAGGCGGTCGTGCAGACCGGCAAGCCGCTGGTGATCGTCGCCGAGGACGTCGAGGGCGAGGCGCTCGCCACCCTGGTGGTCAACAAGCTGCGCGGCGGGCTCAAGATCGCGGCGGTCAAGGCGCCGGGCTTCGGCGACCGGCGCAAGGCGATGCTGGAAGACATCGCCATCCTGACCGGCGGCACGATGATCGCGGAAGACCTCGGCATCAAGCTCGAGAACGTCAACCTCCAGATGCTGGGCAAGGCCAAGCGCGTCCGCATCGAGAAGGAGAACACCACGATCATCAACGGCGCCGGCGCCAAGAAGGACATCGAGGCGCGCGTCGGGCAGATCAAGGCGCAGATCGAGGAGACCACCTCGGACTACGACCGTGAGAAGCTCCAGGAGCGTCTGGCCAAGCTCGCCGGCGGCGTCGCGGTGATCCGCGTCGGCGGCGCGACCGAGGTCGAGGTCAAGGAGAAGAAGGACCGGGTCGACGACGCCCTCAACGCCACCCGCGCCGCCGTCGAGGAAGGCGTGCTGCCGGGCGGCGGCGTCGCGCTCCTGCGCGCGGTCCATGCGCTCAAGGGCGTCAAGGTCGACAACGACGACCAGAAGACCGGCGTCGACATCGTGCGCAAGGCGATCCAGTGGCCGGCGCGCCAGATCGTCGAGAACGCCGGCGTCGACGGCTCGATCGTGGTCGGCAAGATCCTCGAGAAGTCCGACTACGGCTTCGGCTACGACGCCCAGCGCGACGAATACGGCGACCTGTTCAAGCTCGGAATCATCGACCCGACCAAGGTCGTGCGCACGGCGTTGCAGGACGCCGCGTCGGTCGCAGGGCTGCTGATCACCACCGAGGCCATGGTCGCCGAGAAGCCGAAGAAGGAGACCGCGCCGGCGATGCCGCCGGGCGGCGGAATGGACTTCTGAGCCGGGCGGCCTTCGCCGCACGCTGGAGAAACAATCGGCGGGGGCGACCCCGCCGATCCGCGATTGAGGCGGACGCGCTCATGTAGGCGCGGTCGCCGACCGCGCCGGCGCGCTCGCCGAGCGCGCCTACAGTCGACGCGCCCGTGTAGGCGCGGTCGCTGA
>CAMFKX010000290.1 GCA_945957375.1 uncultured Roseiarcus sp. | reverse complement strand
TTGCCGCGTTGCTCAGAACACCGGGATGGCGAGTCCGAGGCTTCGATCATCGGAGGACGCGCTGATGTCGCTTGGCCGGAGGTGAGGCGGGGTCTTCAAGGTCACCGTATGGGAGCCTCCCTCCGCAGATTCAAATTCTCCGACGATGGTCCTGCCGATTGTGTGAGTCGGAAGTTTTTCCTCATTGATGCTGAAGGCGCAAATCTTGGAAAATCCAAGGTCGATTTCCATCAGGCAAGGAACGACGATCTTGTTCAGCCCCTTCTTCAACACGACGTCGCTCCACTCGATCGGGCTGGCGGCGCTCCAGCGAAAACTCGCAAGCTGACCGAATTCTTCGAGCTTGTTCCATTTTTCCGGGTCTGCGTCGCGAGGCGCGCCAAGAATATGCGCGGTCGTCGGCTGGCTGAGAAACGCGAGCGCATTTTCCAGCATCGGGGCGATCGCATTGCGCGTGAAGCAGAAGAGCCCCCCTGTCGTAAATGATCTCCGGTAGTCGAGATTCATCTTCTGCGCGATGACCGAAAACGTCACGTCGCTATAGGTCGTGACGTGCCCATTTCGCGGGCCCGCATACCACCAGCCGCATCGCATATCCTCGATGTTGTCCGGTTGTACGGTTTGACTGAAGAGAAGCGCTCCGTCTGGAGTGAGGAAGTCGAGCATCTCCCTGAATGTCGCGAGAGGGTTGGGCGCGTGCTCGACGACCTCGAAGGCGGTGACAAGGTCGAACAGGCCGCTCGGTCTGCGCGGACTGGAAAACGGGTCGTAACTCGTGACCGACCGGAACCCCCGTTCCATCATCAACTTTGCGAACTTCCCTGATCCCGAACCGTAGTCGAGAATGTTGAGGTTCTGGCAACCATCGAGCATTTCAGCCATCTGGTTTGCCTGATCAAGCGGCCGCTGATCGACATATCCGGGGTCGACGAGACTGTAATCCTCATTGTAAATGTATCTTGCGACCTGTTCCTCGGTCCAGTCGTCAATCAAATCGGTGAAAGTACACTGACACGACAGGCAACGGAAATAAGTGACCGGGATCCCCGAGACGCCAAAATGGTACGGCATCTCAAAGCAGACCTTGTTGAAATCGACGATATCGAATGGCCTTGCTTTTCGGCCGCAAATTTTACAGTCCCTTGCTTCCTGCGGAATTGATCTCAACCGCGGAAGAGCGCGAAGCTTCTGTTCCAGATCGCTATCCATATCTGTTTGAACCCATGCAATGGCGATTTCAACAATACCTGTAGCAAAATGCCGGCAGGAAGTCGAACGGGCCATGGCTCGGGACGCCAAACCTGCGAACGACGGGCGACGTCATCTCGGCCCTGCCGCATCGCGTTGGAGCGATGAGAACAGAGTAAGAACATTTGCTTGACCGCCCGGACTCTCGATGTCACAAATGACACATGGTATACAATGTCCCCTAGACAGCTTGCGCGCGGATCCGGCCGGACCCGAGTCGGAGGCTTCGCTTCCGACCCGCGCAGCTCGTTATGGAGAATTCTGGTGACGCGGTTTTTCCTGATGGCTCTCGCCGCGCTGACGCTGGCGGGGCTGGCGCAAGCCCAGCAGCTCGGCGGGACGATGATCCCGAACACCCCCGCCGGGTCCAGCGGCGGCGGGAATTCGTCGGCGTTCGTCGTCCCGCCCAATTCGAACGGCGGCGTCACCTTGCTCGACGGAGCGCCGCTCTCCGGCGACTGCCTGACATGGGGCGCGAAGGGTGTGCAGGACGCGGGGGCGCCCTGCGTCGTGGGCCCGGTCGGCGCAATGACGCTGTCGGGCGCCGGGGCCCCGGCGTCGGCCACGCTCGCCGACCGCGCCACCGACCGCGGCGTCACCTTCAACCTCAAGACCGATTTCGGCGCGGCCTGCGACGGCGCGACCGACGACACGGCGGCGATACAAAACTGGCTCAACAAGGCCCGGCCGGGCGTCAAGCTCGTCGCGCCGGCCGGGACATGTCTGTTTTCCGCCGCCCTCACCGCCCCGACGGCAAGCAACTACAGCATCGCCGGCGCCGGCTCGGCCGCCACCGTTCTCAAATATACCGGAGCGTCGACCGCGTCGCCGCTGATCAATCTCGGCGTCGGGGCGTCGACCGGCGTCGCCCCGGTCGACTTCTCCGTGACCTCGGCCGGCGCGACGACCGGCCCCCTGCTCGCGATCCGGGGGATCGCCTTCACGCCGGCGGGGACGGGGAACCGGCGCATCGTCAACGTCCTCGACTTCGGCGCGGACCCGACCGGCGCCGCGGACAGCACGCCGGCGTTCAACCTCGCCTTCACCGCGGGAACGAACGCGAACCAGACCCCAACCGGTTACAACCCGCTGCCCTGCGTCTATGCGCCGGCCGGAAACTACAAGATCACCGACGCCGTCACGCTGCCGAAGAACAACGGCTGCCTGCTCGGCGACGGGCGTACGCTGACGGTTCTCAACGTGTCCTCGGCGACGTTCAACCTTTCGGCTCAGGGCGTGGTCTACGCCCCGGCGAACAACGGTTCGACGGCGCCGATCATGCGCGACTTCGGCATCGCCTTCACCCAGCCCGACACCGCGGCGCGCGCGAACCTCGTCGCCTTCCCGCCCGGCATCTTCATGCAGAACGTCGGCCGCCAGACGATCCAGAACGTGCGCATCAGCGGCGGCTCCTACTGCATCGACGCAAGAGGCAACACCGGCGGCGCGTTCTACGACAACGTGGAATGCGGGTCGCTGGTCAAGGGCCTGCAAATCGGCGGCCCGATCGGGAGCTCCGCCGGCGCGCTCGACGGCGTCCACATCACCGGCTGGCACTTCTGGGATTTCGGGATCAACGCCCTGCCGGGGCTGGCCTCGATCTACACCGACGGGACCAACGTCTCGATCGAGGCCGGACGCATCGACTGGCTCGGCGTCACCGACAGCCAGAACTTCTACGGCAACATCAACATCCTGGCCGATGCGAGCAATTCCGCCGACCAGTGGCAGTTCACCAACCTGTCGATGGACGGCGCGCGCTGGCTTCAGGCGGGCGGCGTCGTCCAGATCGCCAACCTGCAGAACGCGACCTCCGGGACCGGGCCGAACGGCGCGGCCGGCGGCTGGCCGACCATCGTTTCGCTGTCGGGCAGTTCGCATCTGCGCGTCGACGGCTACCGGATCGGGTCTTACCAGGGCGGCGGCTACGCCGTGTCGGTCGCGGGGGGCGAGCTGTCGCTCGCCAACGGCAGCCTGGCTTGCAACAACCCGTCCACCTCCTGCGCCAACGTCAGCAACGGAACGCTGACGATCCGCAACTCGATGATGTCGCCGAGCGGCGCCGGGCCATGGACGACCGCCTTCGTCGGGCAAACCGGCGGCAGTCTCCAGTTCTACGACAATTATTTCAACACGACCGGAAACGGCGTCGGGGTCGCGTTCCTGGCCGACGACAACGCCAGCAGCTGGAGCCGCTTTTCCGGCAATCAGATGACCGGGTGGACCGTCGTCTATCCGACGCAAAGCGAATCCGCCGACAGCGCGTTCGGGCCGGTGTTCGTTCCCCAAACCGATCCGACGAGCATGCAGGTCGCGACCGACTCGACCGGGATCAGTCTCTGGAGCGCCGCCAACACGGTCGGCGACACGCTGTTCGGCCACAATGCGGGGGCGAAGATCAACCCCGTCGGCGGAGCCGGCGGCGGCTACGGGATCACCGCCTTCGGCAACGGGGCGGCCAAGAACGCGACCAGCGCCATCGGAACGACGGCGTTCGGCTCCGGCGCCTGCAACGCGGTCACGGCGGGAACGCAGGCGACGTGCGTCGGCGCCGGCGCGGGCGCGGGCAGCTACGGCACGCGCGGCGGCTCCGGGACGACCGCGATCGGCTACAATGCGCTCAACGCGGCCTGGGGGGTGAACAACACCGCCCTCGGCGCCGACGCCGGGCAGGCGCTCCATGGCGGCGCGTCGAACCTGCTTCTCGGCCAGGGCGTCGCGTCATCGACCCTCTCGACCGGATCGAACAACGTCTTTCTCGGAACGTCGTCGAACTGCGACGCCGCGACGGCCGGCGAGAGCGACACGTTCCGGCTCTGCGCCTCGACCGGCTCGACGCCGCTCCTGCGCGGAAATCTCGCCGCCTCATCGCTGTCGCTGACCGTCAACGGAGCTCTCGCCGGCGGCGGATCGGTCCCGGCGGCCAGCGGATCGTGCTCCGTCGCGGCCCTGGTCGGCGGCCAGATCGCCGGCAGCTTCAAGGCGTCGGGAGTCTGCGCAGGCGGAACGGTGACGCTGACCTTCGCCGCCGCCCAGGCGAACGGCTACGCCTGCGACGCGCACAACCTCACCACACCCGCCAGCGCCATCGACGAGACGGCTTATTCCACGACCGGCGTCACCTTCACCGCCACGATGGCGGGCGACGACCTCATCGTCTGGAAATGCACGGGATTCTAAAGACAGGCCGTCGCCGGCCGAGACCTCGAGGCTAGGTCACGTGGATCATCTGGCGGGCCCGGTTCATCAACGGCAGCCCGATGATGAACAGTACGAGCGTACAGATCAGGATGAAGGGGAGATCCCAGGTGGTCTTGACCGATTCCGGAAAGACGCCGTCGCGGAACATTTCGCAGGCGTTGGCCAGCGGCGACCAGTCGATGACGACCCGGGCGCGCGGCGGCAGCCAGCTCGTCAGGGTGAAGGCGCCGGTGAGCGGCAGCGTGAGATACATCAGCGGGTGGAGCAGCTTCTCCACCATCTCGGAAAATTCGCTGACCCCCGCCACGACGGTGGCGAACGACATGCAGAACAGCGTGTCCACGCACCAGGCGGCCACGACCAGACCCGGATCGCGCACCGGCGGCATCAGGTCGAACAGGGCGCCGAAGGTCGCCAGGATCGTGAACGATGTGAAGATGCTGAGGCTGATCAGAAGGTTCCGCGCCAGGAACACGTCGAAGGCCCTGACGTTCTGGTGATAAAGCAGCCAGCCGCTCGCCTTGATCGAACCGAGGCCCCCCAGCGAAATCATCCGCCAGAGCTGGACGTGGGAATAGGCCGTCAGGGCGAAGGCGAACACCGACACCTTGCCGTGGCCTTCGCCGCGGCCGGTCACCGTCCATAACGCGATCACGCCCAGCGTCAGCATGAGCGGCTCGGCGACGGTCCAGAAGAAGCCGAACGTCTCCTGGCTGTATTTGGACTGGGCCTCGCGGACCATCAGCGCCATCACGACCCGGAACTGGACCGCGAGACTTCTGCGGAACGACGGCCTCGGCGCGGTTTCGAATGCGGACATCGACAAATCCTGCCTTGAGACCCGCCAATATCGCCCGCGGCGCCGCCCGCCGCAACCGCCCGACCGGAGGGACGTCCGAGCGCGACCGGCTTAGCCGGCCATCTTTCCCGCCTGCGCATGCGCCGCCCGGGCCGCGCGCGCCATGAGCGCGTGCAGGCCGTCGTCGGCGTGCAGCACGGCGAGCGCCGCCGCGGTGGTGCCGCCGGGCGAGGTGACGTTGGCGCGCAGGACGGCGGGGGGCGTGCCGGGTTCGCGGCGCATGAGTTCGCCGGCGCCCTCGACCGTTCCGCGGGCGAGCTTCATTGCGAGGTCCGGCGGCAGGCCGAGTTTCTCCGCCGCGGCGGCGAGCGCCTCGGTGAGCGCGAACACATAGGCCGGGCCGCCGCCCGAGATCGCCGTCACTGCGTCGATCGCCTCCTCCCGGTCGAGCCAGTCGAAGGCGCCGACCGCCGAGAGCAGGTTTTCCGTCCAGCGGCGCTGCTCGGCCGTGACCTCGGCGCTGGCGAAGGCCGCGGTGACGCCGCGGCCGATCGCGGCCGGCGTGTTCGGCATCGCCCGCACCACCGCGCGCGCCTGCGGCAGCCGACCGCGGAGATCGGCGACGGTCTTGCCGGCGAGGACCGAGATCACCAGCGTCCCTTCGCCCGCGAGCGGGCGGATCGCCGGCGCGACCGCGTCCAGCGCCTGCGGCTTGATCGCGAGCGCCAGCGCGTCCGGCGCGGCCGGGGCGGGCGGGTTGAGCGCGACGCCGCGGGCGCGCGCGAGCGCGACGACGGCGTCGGACGGATTCGGCTCGATGATGGTCAGCGAGGCGGGCGAGAGCCCGCCCTCGAGCCACCCCGCGGCCATCGCGCCGCCCATCTTGCCCGCCCCGACCAGAACGAGCCGCCGCGGCCAGTCTTTCGTCATCTCGCCTAATCCTCTGTCGCGTTCGCCAGAACCTTCCCGTCTCCGGCGCGTTCCTTCGTGAGTACGGGCGCGCGCGCCGGCCGACAAGCGGCTTTCGCCAAAGCCTGGGATCGAGAACGTGGCGGGAGTTCGGGCGAACCGGGGCTTTGGGGCGAAAAAAGCACGAAACTGTGATAAATCGATCATAGCCAAGCCAATCCGGTTTGTTTAATCGCGGGGTGGGGCGCTGGGTGCAGTAACCTCTGCGAAACCGTTAAGGGATACGGTAAGCGAGGCGTTAATCGAGACGAGCGGGGTCGGGATGAAGGCGAATGGGGTTTATTGTCTGGGCGCGGCGCTGGGGATCGCGCTGCTGGCCAGCGGCTGCAATCCGGCCTTTCAGTCCGGCCTGCCGGATCCGAAGCTGTCCGCCCGTGACCAGAAGATGATGGCGCTGGCCGAGCCGGACGAGTACCGCATCCCGTCGGTGCGCAGCATCGTTGAGTACCACACCAAGGAAAAGCCGGGCACGATCATCGTCGACAGCGGGCCGAAGTATCTCTACCTGGTGCTGCCGGACAACAAGGCGATCCAGTATCGCGTCGCGACCGGGGCCGAGGCCGCCGGCTGGACCGGGCGGGCGACGGTCGGGGCG
>CAMFKX010000289.1 GCA_945957375.1 uncultured Roseiarcus sp. | reverse complement strand
CTTGGCGACCATGAAGTCCAGCTCCTCGTCGATCGACGCTTTCGCCGCCGGCGCCATGGCGCCGTCGTCCCTCGCGACAGCGACGACGGCCGGATCCTTGTCGATCGGGATGGAAACGATGTCATCGCGACCCAGCGGCCGGAAGACGACACAAAAGACGATGACCCCCGCAAGCACGAGATAGAGCGCGTACCTGAGCAGCCTGCTCATACGACCCCTCCCTGTTTACATATGACTCCCAAATTTAAATTGGAATCATCCTTCCATCCCGGCGCGCCAATCGTCAATTAAACTCTGATAGCGCAAAGACCGTCGTTTATACTCAAGCGGTGATCCGACGCCGCGGCGAAAGACCAAGAGCGCCGGCGGGGCGGAACTGGCGACGCGATGGCGACCGTGTATGATGGTCTTCGCGAAGGGGGTGTTCACAACGGGGTGAATGAAAGCGTTGGGAAATCTCCGCCCGCATCCCACGCGGCTTCCCTGGAAAGGTTCGTCGCGAGGAGGCGCCAGCCATGGACTTTGACAAGAGTCGGCCCATTCAAGCCCGCACCGGCGTGCCCGGCCTCGACGATGTGCTGGCCGGCGGATTGGCGGCCGGTCATCTGTTCCTGCTCGAGGGAAACCCCGGAACAGGCAAGACCACGATCGCCCTGCGCTTCCTGATCGAGGGCGCGGCGGCGGGCGAGCGAGGCCTCTACATCACCTTGTCCGAGACTGAGCGGGAGCTGCGGAACGGGGCCGCATCCCACGGCTGGATCCTCGACGACGCCATCGAGGTGTTCGAACTGGTCCCGCCGGAAAGCCTGCTCGACGCCAATCAGCAGCAGAGCCTGCTTTATTCATCCGACCTCGAACTCGGCGAAACCACGACCTCGCTGTTTCAGGCCTATGAGCGGTCGAGGCCGACCCGGGTGGTGCTGGACAGCCTGTCGGAAATCCGCCTCCTGGCCCAGAGCTCGCTTCGTTACCGACGGCAGATCCTTGCGCTCAAGCATTACTTCGCCAGGCATGGCGCAACCGTCCTTCTGCTCGACGACCGAACCACCGAATCCTCCGACAAGACCGCCCATAGCGTCGTGCACGGGGTCATCCTCCTGGAGGAGTTGGCGCCGAACTACGGCGCCGAGCGTCGGCGGCTCCGGGTCTCCAAATACCGCGGCCAGGCCTTCCGCGGCGGCTACCATGATTTCACGATCCGGACAGGCGGCGTCGCCGTGTTCCCGCGGTTGGTCGCGGCCGAGCATCGCGTGGGATTCGCGCGCGACCAGGTGCGGAGCGGCGTCCCCGAACTCGACGCGCTGCTCGGCGGCGGGATCGAACGGGGGTCGAGCACGCTGATCCTCGGCCCTGCGGGAACGGGAAAGAGCACCTTCGCGTTCCAGTTCGTGACGGCGGCGTGCCGACGCGGCGAAAAGGCCGCTCTCTTTATCTTCGACGAAGAACTGGGCCTGCTTTTCGACCGGGCGAAGGTCATGGGATTTCCTCTCGAGGACTTGCGCGACGCCGGCCTGCTGCACATCGAGCAGTTCGACGCCGCGGAAATCTCGCCCGGCGAATTCGCCCAGCGCGTCCGGGCCCTGGTGGACGAGGCGCAGACGAAGACGATCGTCGTCGACAGCATCAACGGCTATCAGGCGGCGATGCCGGAAGAGAATTCGCTGATCCTGCACGTTCACGAATTGATTCAGTATCTGAACCGGCAGGGCGCGAGCACCTTCCTGACGGTGGCGCAGCACGGCCTGGTCGGAGACATGAGGTCGCCGGTGGACGTAACGTATCTCGCCGATACGGTCATTCTTCTCAGGTATTTCGAAGCGTTGGGCAAGGTCAGGCGGGCGGTTTCTGTCATCAAGAAGAGAACCGGGAGGCACGAAGACACCATCCGGGAGTTCAACATCACCGAGCGCGGCCTGAGCCTGGGCGACCCCCTCACAGAGTTTCAGGGCATCCTGCGAGGCGTTCCCGACATCCGTCGGCCCGAGGCCGAAACGCGTCCAGCGGTCGAGTGACGACCATTCCCGGCTCGGACAAATGCAGAGCCTTGATTTTCGCCCCGCACGGGCGGGACGCGGCGGTGGCCTGCAAGCTCGTCGAAGGCGCCGGGATCGCGTCCGTCATATGCGCAAATCAGGCCGAATTCGAGGGCCGGTTGGGCGACGGGGCCTGGTTCGCCGTCGTGGCGGAAGAGGCCTTGCGGTTCGCCGATCTGAAGGCGATCGAAGCGCGCCTGTCGGCCCAGCCGGCCTGGTCGGATTTGCCGTTCATCATCCTGACCCGGCATGCGCCGTCGCAGGAGCGGAGCGCCGAAGCCAAGGCCCTCTACGACGTCGCGGGCAACGTCACGTTTCTGGAAAGACCATTTCACCCGACGACGTTCGTCAGCGTCGTCCGGACCGCTTTCAAGGGCCGCCAGCGCCAGTTCGAGGCGCGCGCGCGCATGGAGGAGCTTCACGAGGGCGAGGAGCGCCTGCGCACGGCTCTGCTGGCCGGCCGGCTCGGCTCATGGGAGCTGGATCTGACGACCCGGACCTTGTCCGCATCCGCGTCCTGCAAGGGGCTGTTCGGCCGCCCGGCCGACGAGGCGTTTTCCTATCAGGACCTGACCCGGAGCATCCCGCTGGAAGACCGGGAGCGCATGTGGAAAGCGCTGCGCGTCACGGTCGAGACCGGGGCCGACTTCGCCGCCCAATGCCGAAACGTCTGGCCGGACGGCGCCGTGCATTGGGCCGAGCTCCGCGCCACTCTGGTGCGCGAGCGGAACGGCGGTCGTCCGCGTCTGGTCGGAGTGGTGTCCGACATCACCGATCGAAAGACCAGCGAGGAGGCCCTGACCAAGCTCAACGAGATGCTCGAAGAGCGCGTCGCGGCGAGGACGGCCGAACTGACTGCGGCTCACGCTGCAGTCCTTGCGGAGATCGAGCAGCGGGAGCGGGCGGAGGAGCTGCTTCGGCAGGCCCAGAAGATGGAGATGATCGGACAATTCACCGGCGGCATCGCCCACGACTTCAACAATCTCCTGATGGCCGTGCTCGGCAACCTCGACCTGTTGCGCAAGCACGCGCCCGACGACCCGAAGACGACGCGCCTCATCGACGGGGCGCTGCAAGGCGCGCGCCGGGGCGCCGCGCTGACGCAGCGCCTGCTGGCCTTCGCGCGCCGCCAGGACCTCAGGATCGAAGCGAGAAATCTCGCCGATCTGGTGCGGGGGACCACCGACCTGATCGAACGCTCGGCCGGCGCCCTGACCGAATTGCGGCTCGATCTTCCGCAGGACCTCCCGCCCGCGCTGGTCGACGCCAATCAGGTCGAACTGGCCCTCCTCAACCTCGTCGTCAACGCGCGCGACGCCATGCCGGACGGCGGCGTGTTGTCGATCGCCGTCGACCATCTCGAGGCGCCGCCGGAGGCGAACCTGCCGCGCGGTCGCTACGTGCGCCTCGCCGTCCGCGACACAGGCCATGGCATGGACGCGGACACGTTGCAGAGGGCGACCGAGCCGTTCTTCTCCACCAAGGGAATCGGCAAGGGGACCGGCCTCGGCCTGTCGATGGTTCATGGACTGGCGGTGCAGCTGGGCGGCGCCTTGCGGCTGACGAGCGAGGTCGGGAACGGCGCGAAAGCCGAGCTTTGGCTGCCTGTCACCACGCTCAGTCCGCAGGAGGAGAAGCCGTCGACGCCCGAGCCGAACGGCGAACCGGCCGAGAAGTTCACCATCCTCGTCGTCGACGACGACCCCCTGGTCGCGATGAGCACGGCGGACATGCTCGACGACCTCGGTCATGACGTCATCGAGGCCAATTCCGGGGCGCGCGCCCTCGAGATCCTGCAAGGCGACCAGCCGGTCGACGTCCTCGTCACGGATTATTCGATGCCGCGGATGAACGGCGCCCAGCTTGCGGCGGCCGCGCGGCAAGTGCGGCCCGGGCTCGCCGTTCTGCTGGCGACCGGGTTCGCGGAGCTGCCGCCGGGGTCCGGCGCCGGGCTGCCGAGGATCGGCAAGCCCTACCGGCAGGATCAACTGGCCGCGGAGATCATGAAGGCGCTGAAGCGGAGCCTTGTCCGCAGGAGTTCGCCCGCGTAGCGCGTTTCTCCCATGATACAGGTTTCCAGAGCCGCGTGGACCATCCGTCGCCCGGCCTCGACATTCAGGCCGCCCACAGCCTCACCGGCGCGTCGAACCCCTTGAGCCGGTAGTCCCGCGCCGAACCCTCCTCCAATTCCGACGGGGCGGCGTCGTAGACGGCTTGCGTCACGAGAATCTCCCGGGCGGCCGCGGCGGATTGCGCTCGCGACGCAATGTTCACGACGGTCCCGATCGCCGTCAGATCCTGATGCGAGCGGCCGAATTCGCCGAAGCTGACGGTTCCGGAGGCGATCCCGACGCCGACGCAAATCGTCGCGCCTTCGGCGCCGAAGGCTTCCGCGAGCGCTTCCCGGCGCGCCGCGCAGCGTTGCTGAATCGCCCGCGCCGCGCGGACCGCCTGGGCGGCGTGGTCGTCCTGCCGGATCGGGAAATTGAAGATCGCCATGATGGCGTCGCCCATGGTCTTGTTGAGCAATCCGTCATGCTCCCAGATCGCTTCGGCGCATTCGTCGTAGAAAGCGTCGAGGAGCGCGGTCACCGCCGCGGAAGGATGCGCCTGCGAGAGCGCGGTGTAACCCCTCAGGTCCGCAAACAGCACCGTCGCCTCGATCGAGATCTGGCGGGCCTTCATCACTTTCTCGAACATCAGTTCGCACAGCGTGCAGGTATTGGGGTTCATTCGGCTCGGCCGAATGCCGAAGGCGCGGAACGGCGCCGACGCGATGCCGCGCAACGGCACCGGCATCCGCATCTGGCCCCAGCATCCCTTGCAGATCGTCGCCTGACGGACAGCCATGGTCATGTTCCTCGCTTGCGTGGCGTTGCGGTGCGGACCGCCTGTTCGAAACCGGACGACGGCGCGGCGGAGCCGGCGCCGGTCGAGACCCGGGCGGGGGAGGCTGAGCGGCGCTCTCCGACGGAGGGGCTCATGAGCTCAGCGCCGCGACCAGCGTCCGCGCCGTCATGAAGATCAGGATCAACGATCCGACCGACCAGAACGTCGCCCGCAGGTCATGGGTCTGGGCGGTGAAATAGGCGAGGAAATGGAGGAGGCGCGAGACCACGAAGCCGTACAGGAGCCAGCGGGCGAGCGCGAGCGACGGATCGGTCAGGACGTACAGAAGGCCGGAGACGAGGAAGTACGGCAGGCTTTCGAGGTCGTTCAGCTGAATGCGGCGGATGCGGTCGACATCGTCGTTCGGCGCGAGCTGACTGGCGCTCGGATTGGGATTCATCGGGGTCTTCCGGACGTCCTCCGGCGAGCGGAATCCGCCGTTGACCTTGATCATCCGCGCGACCGTCAGCCACGACATGCTCACCCCCTTCAGGATCATGAGCGTCGCGGCCACGACATAGACCGCGAAGACCGGGTTCTGCAGCGTGAGCTTGTCCATGGGGTCGTTCTCCCACCGGTCCGGGCCGCACGGCGGCCTCGGCGTCGACTGTAAGGAGATTATTTTACCATCGGTCAATTTGTCAACCTATAGACAATTAAATTTTCCGGGGGTAGAACTTCGCGATGTCGGCGCGGTCCCGCGCCGACAGGCGTCGATCGGAGCCGGGCGTGGGAAGTTCGCGGAACGAAGACGAGGCTTCTCCCGCCGAGGCCGGCTCTGCAGGAGAGGCCCGCCCCGAGAACGCGGCGCGGCTGGCGCGCCGGGAGCGACGGCGCGACCGGTCGCGGGAGGAGATCCTGGAAGCCGCTCGTCGGGTCGTCCTGCGAAGCGGTCTCGCGGCGACGACGCTCGACGCCGTCGCCAGGGAGGTCGGCGTCACCAAGACGGCGCTCTACTACTACTTTCCGTCCAAGGACGCGCTGCTGTTCGAGCTGATGTTCGCGGCGCTGGAGCGCCACGCCCACGCTGTCGACGCCGCCGTCGATGAGGCTCGGGACGGGGCGGAGGCGCTCGCCGCGGTGATCCGCGGGTCGGTGAAGGCCTACGCGCCGCGGCTCGAGGATTTCCGGCTCGCCTTCCTGCAGAGCCAGCTCGTGAGCCCCGGATCGGTCCGTTTCGACGCGGAGCATTTCGCCCGCATCCGGCCGCTGAACGACCTCATCCTGTCGGGGGCGGCGAACAAGCGGCAATCGCGCCGGGGTCGAGCCGCGCCTGCTCGCGTTCCTCGCCTATCTCGCGGCGCTCGGGCTCCTGACGATGAAGGGGCTCGTCGAATCGGTGAACGATCCCTTGAAATACTCCGACGACGAGATGATCGACGCGCTGGCCAGCGTGTTCGCGGTCGCCGCGGGGCCGCGGTAGGGCGCCCCGCCACGCCGCATGGCTCGCGCCTCTCGCAGCCTCCAACGACCCGCTCGCTTCGCGAAGCGGCGCGTCCCGCACGGCGCAGCGGCGGCCAACGCTCGCGCGCCGCGGCCTCGTGCAGCGGCCGTCGCCTCACCGCGCACAGATCCTCACCACTCCCGGCGCGCCCCACATCGCGCAGGGCGAGAAGCTGAAGCGGTAGGTCCCGTTGGTCGGGGCGACGAAGGTCAGCGCGCCGGGCGCCTCGGCGTCGGCGAAGAAGAAGCCGCCCGGCCCCTCGACGTTGGGATCGCGCGGGCGCCAACTTGTCGTCGCCCGGCCGGTGCGCGGATCATATTCAGCGGACTGGCCGACCATCTCGGCGGTGATTGTCTGTCCGTGGGAAAAATCGCCGACGAAGGCGGTCGCGGCGCCGCGATAGGTCCAGCAGGTCTGCCCGAGCATCCGGACGTGGACGATCATCGGCCGGTCGC
>CAMFKX010000288.1 GCA_945957375.1 uncultured Roseiarcus sp. | reverse complement strand
CGGCCTACTGGCTCGGAGTCGCGACCGTACCCTGTGCGCCGCCTCGCAAGAGGCGCCCGGAGGTTCGCAGCTCAGTAGATCGGAAATCGCTGCGTCAACTCGGCCACCCTGGCGCGCACCGCCGCTTCGACGCCGGGATCGCCGGTTTCGCCGGCTTTCGCGAGGCCCGCAAGCGTTTCGGCGATGAGCGCGCCAACTTCTCGGAATTCGGCGACGCCGAAGCCGCGCGTCGTAGCCGCCGGAGTTCCGAGGCGAATCCCGGAGGTGATCGTCGGTTTCTGGGGATCGAAGGGCACGCCGTTCTTGTTGCAGGTGATGTGCGAGCGGCCGAGAGCCGCCTCGGCGGCTTTGCCTGTCAGACCTTTCGGCCGCATGTCGACCAGCATCAGATGATTGTCCGTGCCGCCCGAGACGATTGCGAATCCCGCCTCGACCAATGTCTCGGCGAGCGCCTGCGCGTTGTCGACGACGGATCGCGCATAGTCTCGGAACGAAGGCTGTAACGCCTCGTGAAAGGCGACCGCCTTTGCCGCGACCACATGCATGAGCGGGCCGCCCTGCAATCCCGGGAACACGGCGGAGTTCACTTTCTTCGCGATGTCCTCGTCGTTCGTGAGCACCATGCCGCCGCGCGGGCCCCGCAACGTCTTGTGCGTCGTGGTCGTGACGACATGGGCGTGCGGGAACGGTGAGGGATGCGCGCCGCCGGCAACGAGGCCCGCGAAATGCGCCATGTCGACCATGAAATAGGCGCCGATGGCGTCACAGACTTGGCGGAACTTGGCGAAGTCCCAGTGGCGCGAATAGCCAGAGCCTCCGGCGATGATCAGCTTCGGCCTGTACTCGTGCGCGAGCCGCTCCATCGCCTCCATGTCGATGCGATGATCGTCCGACCGCACCCCGTAACTGATCGCCCGGAACCACTTACCTGACATGTTTGGCGGCGCGCCGTGCGTAAGATGGCCGCCGGCCGCGAGGTCGAGGCCCATGAACGCATCGCCCGGTTTCATCAGCGCGAGAAACGCGGCCTGGTTGGCTTGGCTGCCGGACGACGGCTGCACGTTGGCGAAGCCGCAGCCGAACAGCGTCTTGGCGCGCTCGATGGCCAAATTTTCCGCGATGTCGACATACTGGCAACCGCCATAGTAGCGGCGACCGGGATAGCCTTCGGCGTATTTGTTTGTGAGCGCCGAGCCCTGCGCTTCCAGCACGGCGCGCGATACGATGTTCTCGGATGCGATCAGTTCGATCTCGTGCTGCTGGCGACCAAGTTCGCGGCCGATGGCCTCCGCGATCTCTGGATCGCGCGCGGCAAGCGGCTCAGAAAAGAAAGGATTCTGCAGGCGTGCGGCGATATTCATTTCAGGCGTCTCCGTCAGCATTCGACCCAGTTGACGGCGAGGCCGCCTTGGGAGGTTTCCTTGTACTTGTGGTGCATGTCGCGGCCAGTCTCGCGCATCGTCGCGATGACGTGGTCGAGGCTTACGCGATGCGAGCCGTCGCCGCGCAAGGCCAGCGAGGCCGCATTGACCGCCTTCACCGCGCCGAAGGCGTTGCGTTCGATGCATGGGATTTGTACGAGGCCGGCGATGGGGTCGCAGGTCATGCCCAGATGATGCTCCATCGCGATCTCGGCGGCGTTCTCGATCTGCGCGTTGGTTCCGCCTAGCGCCGCGCAGAGTCCGCCCGCCGCCATCGACGACGCGACGCCAACCTCCCCCTGACAGCCGACCTCGGCTCCAGAGATCGACGCGTTCAATTTGAACAGCGCGCCGATCGTCGCCGCCGTCAACAGGAAGACATCCATGCCCGCTTCGTCAGCGCCGGCGCAATGGTCCCGGTAGTAGCGCAGCACGGCAGGGGCGACGCCGGCGGCGCCATTGGTCGGCGCAGTGACGATCCGCCCGCCGGCCGCGTTCTCCTCGTTGACCGCCATCGCATAGACGCTCAGAAAATCCATCACCTCGTGCGAGGCCCGTGCGTTGGCGCCCCGGGCGGCTTCGAGCTGGGCGAAAATGCCGGGCGCGCGGCGCTTGATCTTGAGCCCGCCGGGCAGTTCGCCTTCGCGCGAAAGGCCGCGATCGATGCACGCGAACATCGCCTCGCGCACGCGTTTGAGATGAGCGGCGACATCGCCCGGCTGGCGTAGCGCCTCTTCATTCGCGCGAGTCATTTCGGCTATGCTGCGGCCGTTTGAAACGCCCAACGCAAGCAGTTCGGCGCTGTTGGCGAAGGTGAACGGGAGGCGCGCCGCAGAGGCGTCCGAACGTGTCCGTTCGCCTTCGCGCACGACGAAGCCGCCGCCGATGGAGAGCCAGCGCTCGCTGCGCAATGGCGCGCCGTGAATGCCGACGGCGCGGAATTCGAGCGTGTTTGGATGCTCGGGCGGTCGCGTGATTGTATCGAATTGCAGATCGAAGCCGATCCTCGCCTCGCCGAGCGCGAGCGGCGCGCCGGCCACGATCTCAGCGAAAGCGGCGTCGGCGACGTCGGGATCGATCTCGTCGGGCGCATTCCCGGCGAGGCCGAGCGCGACCGCCTTGTCCGTCGCATGACCCCGACCCGTCCAGGCAAGCGAACCATACAGCGTCGCCTCGATGCGTTCCGTGCGCAGATGGTCCCGCGAGGCGATGAGCGCGTCGCGAAACGCTTTCGCAGCCTTCATCGGGCCGACCGTGTGCGAGGACGACGGGCCGAGACCGATCTTGAAGAGATCGAAGACGCTGATCATGCAAAGCCGCCCGCGCGCGGAGCACGCCGCGCGGCTTCGCTCAGATAGCTGGCGACATAGTCCGCGAAGGAGCGCCAGACCTCGACGCGGAAATGTTCGGGAGCGCGCCGCCACAGCACGATCTCAGACTTGGCGAGCAGCGTGCGCGTGGCCGTCCCGACGGGAAACGCGGCAAGGCTGAGGTCGAGCGGGCAACCGGCGGTGAGCGCGCGCGCGGCGTTCGGTCCCACGACGTCAAGCCCGATCTGGCGCTGAGAAACGTCGACGAGGCTGTGCGCGCGATCGGCGAGTGCGGCCGAAAGCGGCGCGATGATCTCGGCCGGCGCCTCCCCCTCCGCGATCAGCAGCCATTCGTCCGGTCCGAGCCAGAGCGCGGCGCGATCCGACCTCGCTCCGACCGCTCCCGACCTTGTCGGCAGCGGCGCCCCGAAGGCGGCGCTGGCGCGCGCCGCGACCGCCGCGTCGCCGCGCAGCAGTATGCGGCCGGCGGCGGGCGAAACTGCTAGACGGAAATCCTCGCCCCGTGGCAGGGCGCGGCCGTCGAGTGGCCCGCGCGGCCGGGCGACGGGCTTCGTCATGACGCTAGGCATCGAGGCGGGCTCCCTTCTTGTCCCAAAACACCGTGTCGCAAATGGTGACGGGCATGGTCCGCCCTTCCGCGGCGACAAACACCTTTTCCCCCATGCGGGCGCGGCCGTTCTCGACCACGGCGAGCGCGATCGACCGCTTGAGCGTGGGACTTGCATAGGCGGAGGTCACGTGGCCGATCGCGTGGCTTCCCTTGGTGGGGTTGGCGACGGCGACGATCTGCTCGCCCTCCAGCGGCATAAGTATCGGATCGTCGGTGAGCAGGCCGACGAGCTGCTTGCGGTTGGGCGCGACGATGTCAGGACGTGAGAGCGAGCGCTTGCCGACGAAGTCCTTCTTGGCCTTGCCGACCGCCCACTCCAGCCCTGCGTCGGCGGGCGTCATCGTGCCGTCGGTGTCCTGGCCGACGATGATGTAGCCCTTCTCGGCGCGGAGGACGTGCATGGCTTCTGTGCCATACGCGACGACATGGTATTTCCGCCCTTCGGCCCAGAGCGTCTCCCAGACCGCGCGGGCGCTGTCTGGAGGCACGTTGATCTCGAAGCCGAGTTCGCCGGTGAAGCTCACGCGCATGAGCCGCGTCTCGACGTCGCAAATTCGCCCCTCCCGCACGCTCATGTGCGGCAGGGCCTCGCGCGAGAGATCGACGCCCTCGACGAAGGGCGCGATGAGATCGCGCGCGCGCGGTCCCTGAACCGCGATGACCGCCCATTGCTCGGTCGTCGACGTCAGCCAGACCTTCATCTCAGGGAATTCGGTCTGAAGGTAGTCTTCCATGTGATGCAGCACGCGCGGCGCGCCGCCGGTGGTTGTCGTCACATGGAAGCGGTCGGGGGCCATGCGCGCGATCACGCCATCGTCGATGATGAAGCCGGCCTCATTCAGCATCAGGCCATAGCGGCAGCGGCCGGGTTCGAGCTTCGCCCACGGGTTCGTGTAGAGCTTTTCCATGAACGCAGCGGCGTCGGGACCGACGACTTCGATCTTGCCGAGCGTGGAGGCGTCGAACAGGCCGACGCTCTCGCGCACCTGGCGGCACTCGCGCGCTACGGCGGCGTGCATATTCTCTCCCTCGCGTGAGAAATACCACGCGCGCTTCCACAGGCCGACATCCTCAAATTCGGCGCCCTGATCCTCGGCCCATTCGTGGATGGGCGTGCGGCGGACGGGGTCGAACAGATCGCCGCGCGAGGCGCCCGCGAAGGCGCCGAAGGTCACGGGGGTATAGGGCTGGCGGAACGTCGTCAGCCCGACCTTCGGCAGTGGGGCGTTCAACGCGTTGGCGGCGATGGCGAGCGCATTCATGTTGGAGAGCTTGCCCTGATCGGTCGCCATGCCGGTCGTAGTGTAGCGCTTGACGTGCTCGATCGAGCGCATGCCTTCCCGAACCGCCAAGCGGATGTCGCTCGCGCAGACGTCGTTCTGAAAGTCTACGAAGGCTTTGCCCTTAGCGCCTCGGGAGGGCGTCGCGTCGCCGAGCAGGCCGCCGCTGGATTCCGGCGCGCCGGCGACGTCAAAGTTTGCGACGGGTCCCTGCGCGGAGAAGCCCGCCCGCGCGGCGGCTTCGTGGCCGGCGACCGCGCCATCCCGAAGCACCCGGTCAAGCGCGAACACGCCCTTGCAGGCGCCAGCGGAACGCTCGCGCTGGACGCTAACGCCGGGAACAAAGATTTCCCGCTCTGCGTCCCACACAACCTTTCCGCGCGACTGCGAATAGAGGTGCACTGAGGGCGTCCAGCCGCCGGAGACGAGCAGCGCGTCGCAACCGATCCATTCGACTCCCTGCGCGCTCGCGACAGCCGCCGCTTTGACGCACAATCGTCCGCGAACGCCCGCGATCCGCGCGCCGGTCGTCACTTCAATTCCGAGCTTGCGCGCCGCGCGCGGCCATTCGCCGTCGGCCGCAGCGCGCAAGTCGACGATGCGCGCAATCTCGACGCCCGCCGCCTCCAGATCGAGCGCCGCTCGATAGGCGCTGTCATGCGCGGTCGCCACCACGACGCGGCGGCCCACCTTGACGCCGTAGCGGTTGAGATAGACCCGAGCCGCCTCCGCGAGCATCACGCCTGGACGATCGTTGTCGGGAAACACGAGCGGCCGTTCGATGGCGCCGCAGGCGAGCACGACTTCCTTCGCCCGCACCTGCCACTGCCTCTCGCGTGGCGCGTCGGGGTTCGCCAGACGTTCGGCCTCCGAGACGACTTCGCAGAGGCCGAGGAAATTCTGCGCGTAATAGCCGAACGCTTGCGTGCGCGGCATCAGGCGCACGTTCGGCATCGCCGCCAGCGCGGCGAACTGGCGCGCCAGCCAGGCAGGGGCGCTGGCGCCATCGATGGTCGCCTGCGTCTCACTCAGCAGAGTACCGCCGAATTCTGCCTGTTCGTCGCAGAAGATGACGCGAGCGCCGCTGGCGCCGGCCGCAAGCGCCGCTGCGACGCCGGCGGGGCCGCCTCCGACGACAAGCACATCGCAATGCTCGTAGAACTGCGCATAGGCGTCCGGGTCGGGATCGCTCGGCGCGTCGCCGAGGCCGGCCGCGTTCCGCACGACCGGTTCGAAGAGATGCGTCCAGGCCCAGTTCTTTCCGAACAGGTTCGGGCCCATGAAGGTCTTGTAGTAGAAGCCGGCCGAGAACAGCGGCGCGAACAGGCTGTTGACGGCGCCGAGGTCGAAATCGAGCGAGGGCCAGCGGTTCTGGCTCTTGGCGTCGAGTCCGTCGACGATCTCGACCTGCGTCGCGCGCAGGTTCGGCGTGAAGCGGCCGGGGCCGCGGGAGACGCCGACGAGCGCGTTCGGCTCTTCCGGCCCGACGCTGATGACGCCGCGCGGCCGATGATATTTGTAGGATCGGCCAAACAGCTTGACGCCATTGGCGAGCAGCGCGGAAGCCAGCGTGTCGCCTGCGAAGCCTTGATAGGTCCGCCCGTCAAACGTAAAGCGCACGGGCTTGTTTCGGTCGATGCGACCGCCAGAGACGGTGCGAAGCGAAGCGATCATGCCGAGGCTCCCACGGAAGCGCTTTCAACGTCGGGGCGCGGTTCGCCCGCCGGATACGTGCAGACGAAACGGTCGGAGACGGTGTCGCGGATGGCGTTGAAGAACCGGCCGCAACCGGCGACATGGCGCCAGCGCTCGGCGGCGAGCCCCTTCGGATTGGCGCGGAAATAGAGAAACTCGGCCCAGGCGGCATCATCCAGCGCGGAGGGGTCGCGGGGACGCGCGACATGCGCCTCGCCGCCATGCCGGAATTCGATTTCGGGGCGGGCGGCGCCGCAATAGGGACAGTCGATCAGCAACATGGCGGGACCCTCAGTGCGCGACGGCGGCGGCGGCGGCTTCGTCGATCAGCCGCCCGGTGCGGAAACGGTCGAGTGAAAACGGCGCAGCGATCGGATGCGGCTCGCCTCTGGCCACCGTGTGAGCAAACACATGGCCCGAGCCCGGCGTGGCCTTGAAGCCGCCGGTGCCCCATCCGCAATCGACGAAGAGACCAGGAACCGGCGTCTTGCCGATGATCGGAGAGC
>CAMFKX010000287.1 GCA_945957375.1 uncultured Roseiarcus sp. | reverse complement strand
GCTGGGGCCCGCCGCCGCAACCGGGTTGGGGACCGCCGCCGGGGCAGCCGGGTTGGCGCCCGAACGGCGGTCGACCGCCCGTGGCTCCGGTCGGGATCCCCGGAATCATCGGCATGGACGGCGGCCGGGCGATCGGCGCGCTGGCCTCCTACGGCTATCGCAACGTCGGCACCGGGGTGGGCGGCGGCGCGATCCTCGGCGTCTACTTCAATCCGAGGACCGGGGAGTGCGTCGAGGTCGCCAACGTCAACGGCCGGGTCGTCAACGCCCGCGCCACCCGGGACGGCCGCTGCCGATAGGGCGAACGCGCCGCCCCTCGACCCGCGCGCGCTTACGACAATGCGCCGAGGGAACGTCCCCTCGGCGAGCGCATCTAGGTCGAACTCCAGCGCCACGGCCTCGAACTGGCCCGGCCGGCGATGCACGCGCCCGCGAAGCCGACCAGCAACAACGCCCAGGTGGACGGCTCAGGCGTGTCAAAAGAACCGCCCGACGTCCTGCCCAACGTCAATCTCGAGGTGAAGGCGTCTCCGTCCAGCATGATCGACCCGAGCGTCATGGAGGCCGGGAAAAAAGGCGCCGAGTCGGTCCCCTTGTAGACTTGCGGACCAACGAAGACATACGGATTATTGCTGAAAGAGAACGAATTTCCGCTTGAACTATTTCCATACAAGATCGACGTCTGCTGAAGCAGAACGAGCGTGTCGGTGGACCAATTCGAAATCGGAACCTCGGCATAGGCGTTCGTGACGGTGATCGGCGTCGGGCTCGAACTCTGCTGCCAGGTGGCGACCGTGATCCACGTTCCGGCGAAATCGATTGAAAAGTTGGCGTCGAGCGTCGCTGCGACGGCGGACCCCATCCCGAGGGCCGCGGTCGCGGCCAGGGCCGCCATCATGACTGTCTTCATCTTCTCGTCCCGCTCATGGCGTCGCCGCCGGCAATCGATACACATTTTCGCTGCGTTATGGCGATCGCCCTGTCAATAGCCATGCGCGGCGAGGCGCAGTCCCCGACATTCACTGACGCCGCCCCTCGACCCAACGGCGCGCGCTTGCGACAATGCGCCGATGGAATCCTCGATCGTCAAAGCCGTCGGCTTCGTCCACCTCCACGTCCACAGCGCCTATTCGCTGCGCGAGGGCGCGCTGTCGATCGAGACGCTCGGAAAACTCGCCAAGGCCGACGCCATGCCGGCGCTGGCGATCACCGACACCAACAACCTTTTCGGCGCCCTGGAATTCTCGGAGAAGCTCGCCAAGGGCGGCGTGCAGCCGATCATCGGCGCCCAGGTCAAGGTCGATTTCGGCGACGCGCCGCCGACGGCGTCGCGGATGGCCGAGATGCGCCACGCCCGCGCGCCGGTCGTGCTGCTCGCCCAGTCCGAGGCCGGCTACCGCAACCTGATGCGGCTGGTGTCGTCGCTCTGGCTCGACCCCGGCGACGGCGACGAGGCGCACATCCCCTTCGCCGCGCTCGCCGACGCCGCCGGCCTGATCGCGCTGACCGGCGGCCCGGATGGTCCGATCGACCGGGCGCTCGGCCGTCACATGGCGGATCTCGCCGAGGCGCGCCTGAGGCGCCTCAGCGACGCCTTCGGCGACCGCCTCTACGTCGAGCTCCAGCGCCACGGCCTCGAATCGGAGGAGAGGACCGAGCCGGCGCTGATCGACCTCGCCGACCGCCTCGGCCTGCCGCTGGTCGCGACCAACGAGCCCTTCTTCGCCGCGCGCGCCGACTACGAGGCCCATGACGCGCTGCTGTGCATCGCCGAGGGCGCCCTGCTGTCGACCGCCGAGCGGCGGCGGCTCTCGCCCGAGCACCGGTTCAAGAGTCGCGCCGAGATGGTCGCGCTGTTCGCCGACCTGCCGGAGGCGACCGACGCCAGCGTCGAGATCGCCATGCGCTGCGCCTATCGGCCGCTGACCCGGAAGCCGATCCTGCCGCGGTTTTCGGTCCCGGGCGGCGAGGCGGTCGACGAGGTCGAGGAGTTGCGCCGCCAGGCGCAGGCCGGCCTCGACGACCGCCTTGCCCATCATGGCCTCGCCCCGGGTCACAGCCGCGAGGACTACGAGGCGCGTCTCGCCTTCGAGCTCGACGTCATCGTCAAGATGAAGTTCCCCGGCTACTTCCTGATCGTCGCCGACTTCATCAAATGGGCGAAGGCGCACGACATTCCGGTCGGCCCCGGCCGCGGCTCGGGCGCGGGCTCCCTCGTCGCCTGGTCGCTCACCATCACCGATCTCGACCCGATGCGGTTCGCGCTGCTGTTCGAGCGCTTCCTCAATCCCGAGCGCGTGTCGATGCCCGACTTCGACATCGACTTCTGCCAGGAGCGGCGCGACGAGGTGATCGCCTACGTTCGCGACCGCTACGGCGCCGACCGGGTCGCCCAGATCATCACCTTCGGCTCGTTCCTGGCGCGCGGCGTCTTGCGCAACGTCGGCCGGGTGCTGGAGATGCCGCTCGGCCAGGTCGACAAGCTCGCCAAGCTCGTGCCGCAGAACCCGGCCAATCCGGTGTCGCTGAAACAGGCGGTGGCGGACGAGCCGAAGCTGCAGCAGGCCGCCGCCGAGGACGAGCGGGTGAAGAGCCTGCTCGCCATCGCCGAGCGGCTCGAAGGGCTCTACTCCAACGCCTCGACCCACGCGGCGGGCGTGGTCATCGGCGACCGGCCGCTGACCGAGCTCGTGCCGCTCTACCGCGACCCGAAGGCGTCGATGCCGGCGACCGAGTTCAATATGAAGTGGGTCGAGCCGGCGGGCCTCGTCAAGTTCGACTTCCTCGGCCTCAAGACCTTGACGACGCTGCAGAAGGCGGTCGCCCTGGTCGCCCGCAGGGGCGTCGCGATCGACCTGTCGAAGATCCCGCTCGACGACGCGAAGACCTACGAGATGATGGGCCGCGGCGAGACGATCGGCGTGTTCCAGGTGGAAAGCGCGGGCATGCGCAAGGCGCTCGCCGAAATGCGCGCCGACCGGTTCGAAGACATCATCGCGCTGGTCGCGCTCTACCGCCCCGGCCCGATGGCCAACATCCCGACCTATTGCGCGCGAAAACTCGGGCACGAGGCGCCCGAATATCTCGACCCGATGATGGAGCCGGCGCTCAAGGAGACATTCGGCGTCATCATCTATCAGGAACAGGTGATGCAGATCGCGCAGGCGCTGTCGGGCTATTCGCTCGGCGAAGCCGACATGCTGCGCCGCGCGATGGGCAAGAAGATCAAGAAGGAGATGGACGCCCAGCGCGCCCGCTTCGTCGACGGCGCCGTCCAGCGCGGGCTGACCAAGGCCAAGGCCGACGAGATCTTCGACCTGTTGGCCAAGTTCGCCGACTACGGCTTCAACAAGAGCCACGCCGCCGCCTATGCGCTGATCGCCTACTGGACCGGCTGGTTCAAGGCCAACCACACCGCGGAGTTTCTTGCGGCCTCGATGACGCTCGACAAGGGCAACACCGACAAGCTCGCCGAATTCCGCGGCGAGGCGCAAAGGCTCGGCATCCCGGTCGCGCCGCCCTCGGCCAACGCCTCGGAGGTCGATTTCGACGTGCGCTACGGCGCCGACGGCAAGGCGACGATCGTCTATGCGCTGAGCGCGGTGAAGGGGGTGGGCGACGCCCAGGCGGCGGCGCTGGTCGCGGCGCGCGCCGGGCGGCCGTTCGCCTCGCTCGCCGACATGGCGGGCCGGCTCGACCCGAAGCTGGTCAACAAGAAGGCGCTGGAGAGCCTCGCCGCGGCCGGGACCTTCGACGCGATCGAGCCCGACCGGGCCGCGGCCTTCGCCTCGATCGAGCCGATGCTGGCGATCGCCAACCGCGGCGCCTCGGAAAAGGCGTCGGGCCAGAACGCCCTGTTCGGCGACGCCGAGGCCGCGCCGCTCCGGGTGCGCGCGACGCCTTGGCCGGAAGCCGAAAAACTCAAGCGCGAGTTCGACGCGGTCGGCTTCTTTCTCAGCGGCCATCCGCTCGAGGCCTATGATTCGGCGCTCAAGCGCCTGCGCGCGACGCGCTGGGCCGATTTCGTCCGCTCGGTGCGCGCGGGGGCCACCACCGCGCGGCTCGGCGCGAGCGTGCTCGACCGCGCCGAGCGGCGCACCAAGACCGGCTCGAAGATGGGCATCGTGCAGCTTTCCGATCCCTCCGGACAGTACGAGGCGATCGTCTTCCAGGAGGGGCTGAGCCAGTTCCGCGACCTGCTCGAGAAGGGCTCGGACGTCCTGGTGACGCTGCAGGCCAACGTCGAGGGCGAGGACGTGCGCGCGCGCATCGTCGCGGTCGAAAGCCTCAACGCCGCCGCCGCCAAGGTCCACAAGGGCTTGCGCATCTTCCTGCGCGACGAGGCGCCGCTCGCCTCGATCGAGAGCCAGCTTCGCAGCGCCGGCGACGGCGAGGTGTCGCTGGTGGTGATGCTCGGGCCGCAGGACGGCGAGGTCGAGATCCGCCTGCCCGGCCGCTACGTGGTCAATCCCGCGGTCGCCGGCGCGCTCAAGGCGGCGGCCGGCGTCGTGGCGGTCGAGCACGTGTAGCGTCGCCCGGAAAGTCGGGCGCGATACGCGGGCGTGGGCGGGCGCCGCGATCTTGCCGCCGGAAGGACTTGCGTCGAACCCAAGGCTTCGCTATGCACCCGGCCTGCGCCGCTCATCGAAGCGGGGCCCGTTGGGGGATAGTTCAACGGTAGAACTGCGGACTCTGACTCCGTCAATCTTGGTTCGAATCCAGGTCCCCCAGCCAGACTCTCAACGTTAATTAAGGCGGCGTGGTCGGCAGGACGCCAGCCAGGTGGAAGGCGACGCCTGCGAGCGCACACCCCGCGAGCGTCTGAAGCATTCCGGCCTTGAAGGCGAAGACCGCGATCGCGGCGGCGACCGAGAGCAGAAGCGCCAACGGCTCAACGCTCGCCAATCTGGGGACGTCGACCGACACGCCGAAACCCGTGAAGTGGGCGACGTCACGGAAGAGCGTGTGAATCGCGAACCAGACGGCCAGATTGAGGATAACGCCGACGACGGCGGCGGTGATTGCAGCCAGCGCGCCGCTCAACGCCCTGTTGTCGCGGATCCTTTCGATGAAGGGAGCGCCGGCGAAGATCCACAGGAAGCAGGGAGCGAACGTCACCCAGGTCGCAAGCAGCCCTCCGAGCGCGCCGGCCAGGAGCGGCGGCAGCGAGCCTGGCGCACGAAACGCCGCCATGAAGCCCACGAACTGCAGCACCATGATCAGAGGGCCGGGCGTGGTCTCCGCCATGCCGAGGCCGTCGAGCATCTCGCGCGGCTGCAGCCAGTGATAATGCTCGACCGCCTGCTGCGCGACGTAAGCGAGCACGGCGTAGGCGCCGCCGAAGGTGACGAGCGCCATCTTGCTGAAGAAGACGGCGATGTGGCTGAAGACGTTGTCGCCGCCGAGAACGGCGAGCAACGCCGCCACCGGCGCCAGCCAGAGCGGAAGCCAGACAGCCACCGTCCTCGCGAAGACCGCGAGGGACGGATGGACATGGTCGGGCGTGGACTCGCCAAGCAAAGTCGGCTCTGCGCCAGATCCATTTCCCTTGTGGCCGCCGCCGGAGAAGGCCGGGCTTCCGACCCGTCCGCCGACGAAGCCGATCACGCCCGCCGCCAGAATGATGAGGGGGAACGGCGCGGCGAAGACATAAATCGCGACGAAGGCGAGGCCAGCCAGACCTTGCAGCACGCGGTTCCTCAGCGCGCGCTTTCCGACCCGGATGACCGCCTCGAAGACGATCGCGAGCACGGCCGCCTTCAGGCCGAAG
Organism: uncultured Roseiarcus sp.; assembly: GCA_945957375.1. Taxonomy (GTDB): domain Bacteria; phylum Pseudomonadota; class Alphaproteobacteria; order Rhizobiales; family Beijerinckiaceae; genus Roseiarcus. The sequence goes on along the minus strand of CAMFKX010000287.1, from coordinate 1,084 downwards.
AACAGCGCCGAGACGACCCCGACCTTGCCGTAGAGGGCGTAGACGCAGCTCAGCGCCATGATCGCGACGACGCCGGGCAGGATGAACAGGCCGCCGGCGAGAAGACCGCCGCGCGTCTTGTGCATCAGCCAGCCGATATAGGTGGCGAGCTGCTGCGCCTCGGGGCCAGGGAGGAGCATGCAGTAGTTGAGCGCGTGCAGAAAGCGCTCGTCGGAGATCCAGCGCTTCTCCTCGACGAGGATGCGGTGCATGACGGCGATCTGTCCCGCCGGGCCTCCGAAGCTCAGGCAGGCGACCCGCAGCCAAACGCGAAAGGCTTCGCGGAACCCGACGCCATGCCCCGCGGCCTCCGTGTCGGCGCTGGCGGCCAAGGGGAAGTCGGCGGTCACGTGAACTTCGCCGGTTTGTTGGTCGGCCAGTTGTGCGTCTCTTCGGTCGCGTCCCGACACCAGCGGTAGAACGCGTCGTAGAGCGCCATGGCCGCGTCGAGTTGTTCGAGATCGTCCGTGTGCATGCGCGAGAGGCCGAGCGACGCCGCCAGCAGGCCCGCCGCTTCGGGCGCGAGGGCTGGACGGCCCGTGTCGGCGCCCCTGACGATCACCGCAAGCCGCCTCAGCGCCTCGGTTTCCAGCCCCCACTCCTCAATCATCGTGTCGAACGTGCAGCGGTCGCCGCGATGGCTCCAGAACACGCCCTCGATGTCGAAGGGGGCGGCGCCGAATTGCTCCGCGACGGAGGCGACCTCGGCCGGCGTCACGAACAGGATCACGGCCGCCGGGTCGACGAAACGGCGGATGAGCCAGGGGCACGCCACGCGGTCGATTTTGGGGCGCGAGCGCGTCACCCAGATAGTCCGGCCGGCCGCGTCACGCTTTGGCAGCTTCGCTTCGGGAACGAGCGGCTGTCCCGCTTCCGCCCAGGCTCTGTGACCGCCGGAGAGAAGTTCCGCCGAGGATGCGCCGGCGTGACGGAGCCACGCGGCGACGCCCTCGCCGAGCACGGCGCCGTTCTGGCAGACGACAACGACCGCGCGGCCGGCGAATCCGGCAGCCCACCCGGCGACCGCTTCCGCGCGGCGTCGGGT
>CAMFKX010000286.1 GCA_945957375.1 uncultured Roseiarcus sp. | reverse complement strand
CAGGGCGTCGTCAATACCGGCACGATCACGACGCTGACCAACGGCGGCGCGATCGCTGGCGGCAAGGGCGGCGCCGCCAGCGGGCCCGGCGGCGTGGGCGGCGCGGGAGTCTCCAGCCCCGGCGCGATCACCGCGCTGACCAATGCCGGATCGATCGCCGGCGGGAACGGCGGCGACGGCGACCACAAATTTGGCGGCGACGGCGGCGACGGCCAGGCCGTCGCCGCCGGGGGCAAGATCGAGACGCTGACCAACGACGCCAGCGGCACGATCACGGGCGGCGTCGGCGGAGCCGGGTCGAGCCGCTCGGGAGGCGGCGGCGGCGGCGCGGGCGTCGCCAACGCCGGCACGATCACCACCCTGAGCAGCGCTGGAGCCATCAAGGGCGGCGCGGGCGGCCACGGCGGGTCGTCCGGCGTCGGCGGAGCCGGCGGCGCCGGCCTGGTCAACGGGGGCGCGATCGGGACGCTGACCAACACCGGCGCGATCCGGGGCGGAAGCGGCGGCATCGGCGAGAGCGGCGGCGCCGGCGGCGGGGCGGGCGTGACCAACTCGGGCACGATCACCGCGCTCGCCAACTCCGGCGCGATCACCGGCGGTGAGGGCGGGAATACCGGAGACGGCGGGAACCCGCCCCCCGCGGGCGGCGCGGGCGTCGACAACAGCGGCGTGATCACGACCTTCACTAACACCGGCTCGACGACTGGCGGCGACGGCGGTCACCAGGGGGGATCCGGCGGCGCAGGCGTTGCGAACAGCAGCATCATCACCACTTTCGTCAACGGCGGTTCGATCGCCGGCGGCGCCGGCGCCGCCTCCACGAGCAGCGCGGGCGGCGTCGGCGTCGGCAACGCTTTTGGCGGCAAGATCGGCGAACTGACCAATCAGGCCGGCGCCACGATCAGCGGCGGTCACGGAGCCGGCTCCAGCAGCGCGGGCGGGCGCGGCGGCGCGGGCGTGGCGAACGCCGGCACGATCGCCACGCTGACCAACAGCGGCGGCGTCAGCGGCGGCGCGGGCGGCGGCGCCAGCCTCGGCGTCGGCGGCGCGGGCGGCGCGGGCGTTACGAACACCGGCGCGATCGACTCGCTGAGCAACAGCGGCACGATCGCCGGCGGCGCCGGCGGCCTCGGCAGCAGCGTCGACGGCGCGAACGGCGACGGCGTTCACAACGCCGGGACGATCGGCGAACTCCAGAACTCGGGTACGATCCGGTCCGGCGGGGCGGGCGCGCGGGCGATCTACAGCGCCGGCGACGGCGCCTCGATCGGGCCGATCACCAATTCGGGCACAGTCGACGGCGACGTGTTCATCGCCGGGCAGGACGTCACGGTCCACGGCGGGACCGGCGCGACCTACGGACTCTGGACCGGCGGCACGATCACCGTCGCCAGCGGCGGCCTCACCTTCGCCGGCGGCAACACCACGCTCGACGACGACATCGTCGTCAACGAGGGCCTCGGAACCGTGACCAACAGCGACCCGCTGAAGCTCACGACCCAGCATTCGATCACCGGCAACTACGTCCAGACCGCCGCCGGCGTGCTCGAGCTCGCCCTCGGCGGGACGGCGACGGGACAATTCGGCGCGCTGACCTTCTCGGGCGGGACGATCGAGCTCGACGGCGCGCTCGCGCTCGACATCGTCAGCGGCTTCGCGCTCGCCGACGGCCAGGTGTTCGACATCCTGAGCGGGTTCTCGTTGTTGACCGGCGACTTCGCCGGCTTCTCGCTCGACGGCGGCCAATGCTCGGCGGCTTCGGCCGACGTCTGGACCTGCGGCGCCTTCACCTTCACCGAGGTCGTCTCCGACGGCCTCCTCGCCCTCGACGTGTCGGCCAACGGCGCCATCCCCGAGGCCTCGACCTGGGGGATGATGGTGGTCGGCTTCGCCGGACTCGGGACGATGATGAGCCGGCGGCGCCGGGCGGCGGCGTAGACGGCTAGCCGTCCGCCTCCTCGCGCGCGTGCTCGGCGTCGAGTTCTTGCATGGCGTCGGCGGGCGGGCAGTGGGCGGCTTCGCGGTAGAGGTCTTCCGCCTCGGCGAGCTTCGACTTGCCGAACAGCAGCACGAGGCCGTTGGCCTCCTCGATCCGGGCGACCGCCGATTCGGGCACGAGCTTGCGCGCCGCGGTGAAGTGCTTGACCGCCTCGTCCTTGGTCGCGCCGTAGGTCAGGCGGGCGAGGCGCGCCACGCCTCCTGCACCGCCTCGGCCGTCGCCTTCGCGCCGAGCTTGCCTTGAGCGCTGGATGGCGGGCGAAGGCGGCCTCGACGAAGGCTTCGTCCGGGAACGGCTCGCAATCGCCGTGAGGAAGCCGCGGCCAGGCCGCCTTCAGCGCCGCGCCATCATAGGCGAAACGCGACGCGTCCCTTTACCGGAGGTCAATTCGTGTCTGAACTCGGCGGGATCGCCCAAGGCCGCGACGCCGATCGAACGTCGGCGCTCAGCGATCATGAAGGTCGCCGAAACAAACCTGCCGGAATTCGCGCGCCTCCTTACGACCGAACAAGGCAAGCCGGCGGCGGCATGGCGGCCGCTGGACCTGCCGATGCGGGTGATCGAGGACAGCGTGGACCGAAGGGTCGAAGCCCATCGCCGTCCGCTGGGCGTCGTTGGCGCACGTCGGCGATGAGTTCGGCGAAACGCGGGGTCGCGATCGGCGTTGTCGGAGCCGTCTTCAGGACCATCGTATTGCCCGCGACCAAGCGCCGCCGGGGCCTTGAGGGCGATGAGCAGCAGTGGATAGTTCCAAGGCGGGATCGGTATCAAGGGGAATTTGACGCTGGCGCGATCACTCATAGACCGTTCGAGTGCCATTGGCGCCAAAGCGTGCCGTAGCGGGCCAAGGGCAGCAAACTGACGGAGAGGATCTGTCCGCCAAGTCGTCGGTCTACGCCCGCTTCGGGCGGCTCCTGTAGGCAACGCCGGCTTGTCTCCTCACTTCCACCGTTCGTGGTCGCCTTCCGCGACGGCAGCTTCACGTCGACTCAGGCCGCCCGCAGTGCGCCCACTGCGGCGTTCGTTGCCACCTGCGCGAACCGGCTAAGACGAACCCCTTGCTGCCGTTCGCTTCGATCTCTGAGCATAGGACGGCGCTATGAGCGGCCCTTCCCGGGAGTAGCTACCCCGAGTTCGGCGAGGCGCATGAACTTCTAGCAGGCCACCGAGCCGACCCTGGCCTCAGGCTCGCAGCTTACGATTGCGGAGGCAATCGTGGCATTGGGCCGTCGCCGACCTCCGCCGTCGTCGTGAGGGTCAGATCTCCAACTCGATGCCGATCTCCATGACCTGCGCACTCGGGAGATTGAAATAGTCGTCGGGGCGCTGGGCGTTGTGGTGCATGAAGGCGAAGATCGCCTCGCGCCAGCGCGGCAGCCCAGGGCGTTTGCCGAGCGGGAGGATCGTTTCATGACCGGTGAAATAGACTGCCTGGGTGAGATCGAATTTCTCGATCTTCCCGCGCGCCATCGCGTCGGCGAGACCTTTCTGCACGTCCGGCTGCTCCATGAAGCCGAAGCGCAGCTCGGCTCGCGTGAGTCCGTCGCCGATATTGGCGGCCGTGACCCGGTCGTCGTCCGGCGCGTGCGGCGTCTCGGTCATTTCGACCGCGACGAGGAGCACTCGCTGGTGCATAGTCCGGTTGAAGTTGACGTTGCGCGACAGCGCGAGTGGCACGCCCTTGGTCAGGCGCCCCATGACGACGGCGGTCCCGGGGATACGGACCGGCGGGTTAACGCTTAGTCGCTCGATGAAATCCTGCATGCGCTCGCGGATATCGACCCGTAACGTGTCCAGGACCTGCATGCCCTTTCGCCACGTCAGCATGAGGAACGCGATCGCAATGGCGATCAGCAGAGGGAACCATCCGCCGTCGACGAGCTTGGTCGAGGTCGAGGCGAAGAACAGGAGATCGAGCGCGAGCAGCCCCCCGTTGACGGCATAGACGATAAGCGGATTGATCTTCCAGTGCAGCGCCACGGACGTCGCCAAGACCGTCGTAATCACCATGAGGAGCGACACCGCGATGCCGAAAGCGCCGGCGAGCGCGTCGGAGGAGCCGAAGCCGATCACCGCTGCGAGTGTTCCGACCGCGAGCGCCCAGTTGACGAACGGCACATAGATCTGCCCGATCTCGCTGCCCTCGGTGTGAATGATGGTCATGCGCGGCAGGAAGCCGAGGTTGATCGCTTGCTGGGTCATCGAGTAGGCCCCCGAGATGATCGACTGCGAGGCGATCACCGTGGCGACGGTGGCGAGGAGGATCAGCGGATAGTGGGCCCATTGCGGCGCGAGCGCGTAGAACGGATTGGCGAGCACTTCCGGCGAGTTGGGCTCTGCGAGCAGGAGCCCGCCCTGGCCGAAGTAGCTCAGCGTCAAAGCCGGCAATGCAACGCCAAACCAGGCGACGCGGATCGGGAGCGGCCCGAAATGACCCATGTCGGCATAAAAGGCCTCGCCGCCCGTCACAGCCAGGAAGGCGCCGCCGATGACGGCAAGGGCCAGCGGCCCGACGCTCCATAGGTAGGTAACGGCCGGAAGGGGGCTCAGCGCGGCGAGGATCGCAGGAGACCTGACGATGCCCATAACGCCGAGAACCCCTACGACAATGAACCACACCAACATGACGGGGCCGAACAGGCCGCCGATCCAGGACGTTCCGTTTCGTTGGATGAGGAACAGGCCCGCGAGAATAACGACCGTCAGGGGCACGACCGCGTGCTCCATCTGCGGCGCGTATAGCTTGAGGCCCTCGATGGCGGACAGAACCGAGATCGCCGGCGTGATCGTGCCGTCACCATAGAGCAGCGTCGCCCCGAAGAGGCCGACGATCAGCAAGACGGCGCGGCGCGCGTTGCCTTTCGCGCGCCGCGGACTGACCAGCGCGAGCAGGGCCAGAATGCCGCCCTCGCCGTGATTGTCCGCCCGCATGATCAGGATCGCGTATTTGATCGATATGACGATGATCAGCGACCAGAAGATCAGCGAGACGATGCCGAGCACCGATTCCGGCGTCACCTGGCCGTTCGGGTTTGCGGCCTTGGCGGCGACGTTCAGAGTGTAGAGCGGGCTCGTGCCGATATCGCCGAACACCACGCCCATGCAGGCGAGCGCCGCCCAGCCCAGCGAGCGCCCTTTTTCCTGTTGGGGGGTGTGCGCAGTCGTCCCAAGATTCGCCGTCGCACTCATGCGAGCGGCTTGTCTTGTCGGGCGCCTCGCCTCTGCTGCAACAGAAGCCGCCACGCCTCAGGGCAGGTGTGGCAGAGTTTGACCTGCACCGGGCCGGGAATCCCTTAATGAGTACAACACCTAGACCGCGCCGACCAGAAGGCGCGCCCCCAATCCAAAGCAGAGTGCAAGTGCGATCAGCGCCCCGAGGCGGGCAAGCAAGTTCGCGAGCTGGCTCAACCCCCGGTGATCAAGCTTATCGCGCGGAGCCCCGAAACGCAGCGGTGAGTCACGGGTGACCGTTTCGTAAGGTGAGAATCTTTGCATGAAATCCCTCAGAACCCTCGACGCAACCGTGGATAAGCCTTGGGCGCGTAAGCAGGCGATAGGAAATGCGTCGTCCGGAAACAAGGATTTCATAAGGAACCAAGGTCGCGCATATGACCGGCGAAATTGCCGCGATCCGACGCGACGTGAGTCATCCCCTCCGCTTATCCTAAGGTCGCGGGGCGGACGCTGCTCCGCGATCCAGGTTCAGAACGCGACATGATAGAGGCTCCACGATAACATGATTGGTCGACCGACAAACTGCGCATGTCGACCGGGACGCGCCTTCGTCGGGGCGGACTCTGCACCTGTGGGCAATGCCCGCTTGTCCGCCGATCCCAGCCATTCCCGGTCGTGATCCACACCGGCAGCTCAACGTCGACTCCGACTGCCCGCCTACGCGCTAATTACAGGCGCATGGCGCGCCCAATGCTGTCGTTGCTCGACGAATTGACGAACAGGTCATGTCCGACCTTTCGCCGCCGTTCCCGTCCGCTCCGCTACGACGGGGGCGGTGTCAGAGCCCGACGGTCGCGCTTCGTTTTTGGGATATTCGCGCTTCGCTAACGGGATAGCGTGCCTGCGCCGTCAGCTTTACGCTGTGCCGGTCAAGAGTCCGCCGTCACCGGACCCATCAGGACTACGCCACCATGCGGTCCACCCTCGCGCTCAGCCTCGCCGCCGCCCTCCTCGTCGGATCGATCTCCTCGGCGCTGGCCGACGATCAGGCCAAGATCCAGGCCACCCTCAGCCGCCTCGGCTCGTCGTGCAAGAACACGGTGGCGGTGAAATTTCCCGGCGTCAGCATGGCGGACATCCACGTCACCGTGGCCGCCACCTTCCAGCAGAGCCTCGACGACGGCTCGATGGGCCTGAAGGACCTGCGCAAATACGGCGCCTCCTACAACTGGACCGTGCCCGCCAAGAACGCCGAAGGGTCCTGCGAGGTCAACGCCCGCGGCCGGGTTACGCAGTTCGTCGGGAAGTAAGACCACCGGCCGGCATGTCCTGGCAGCCGGTTTTATTACTGTCGCTACAAAGAGTGGATTGGGGTACTATCATGAACGTTCTAAGAACAGGCCGAGCAGCAGTTCCGATCCTTGGTCTGCTGACGATCGCTGTTCTTCCACTGTCGTCTTCCGCTCATGCCGCCTGCTTTATTTCGACAGCGAATACGCTTGTCTTCGGATATCTGTCGAGCAACGCGTATGATTGCCTCACGTTGAAGACTCACGACGGCGACGTGACCAACTTCAACGGCGACAACGGCTCGCCGAATTGGATGAGCGGCAGTTGGGGGATTTGGCAGTCGGTTTCGATGACCGCTCCGGGACCTGACCAGGTGTCGGCCACGTTCAAAGGCACGCAGGAATACGACTTCACCACACCGAAA
>CAMFKX010000285.1 GCA_945957375.1 uncultured Roseiarcus sp. | reverse complement strand
CATATCCATCCTCCCCCATCCTTGCGCAAACGGGCTCTTGGCGCCCAAGCGACTGTTCGAGGTCGACGGACCAACGGAGGGGCGACCATGCTGAGGACCGGACTCTGGCGCCCGAGGACGAGACGGCGTCCCCTCCGCTACCGCATCCCCATCTTTACCAGAGGACGCGGAATTGAAGTTACAAGGACGAGGTCGGCGGTTCAGCGGGCGACCATACCTTGGGAGTTACAAAACACCCCCGAGCCGCGCGCAACCCTTTGAAAAGGCTCGTTTCGGACGAGAGATTCCAAGCTTTTCCAAACCCGCCCGAGGCCCGGACGGCGGCATTCCGCGGAGCTTTGGCGGCGCGGCGCGGAGACCGGCGGGATTCCAAATTCCGCTAAGGACGACGGACGGCGGGACGCCGTCCGCTCCGCTTACTCGGCCGGCACGGGCACGCCGCCGCCCGGCTTCGTCTTGGGCGCGACGGGCGCCGGCGGCTTCGGCCGCTCGACCGCAGGCTCGGACTCGTCCTCTTCGCCGAAGAAGCGGCTGAACAGGCGCCACGTCAGGCGGCCGATGTCGTCCATCACCGTGAACACCGCGGGGACGAACACCAGCGACAGCAGCGTCGACATGAACAGGCCGCCGATCACCGCGATCGCCATCGGCGAGCGGAAGCCGCCGCCGTCGCCCAAGCCCAGCGCCGACGGGAACATGCCGGCCGCCATGGCGATGGTGGTCATCACGATCGGGCGCGCGCGCTTGCGCCCGGCCTCGACCAGCGCCTCGAGCCGCGGCGTGCCGCGGCCGATCTCCTCGATCGCGAAATCGACCAGCATGATCGCGTTCTTCGTGACGATGCCCATCAGCATCAGGATGCCGATCACGACCGGCATCGACATCGCCTTGTGGGTGAGCAAGAGCGCGATGATCGCGCCGCCGATCGACAGCGGCAACGACGCCAGAATGGTGATCGGCTGGAGGAAGCTGCCGAACAGCAGCACCAGGAGCCCGTAGACCATCATCAGGCCGGCGCCCATGGCCTGGGCGAAGGAGGCGAACACCTCGCTCATCACCTCGACGTCGCCGGTCTCGCGGATCTCGACCCCGGGCGGAAGAGCCTTCGCGGTCGGCAGCGCCTTGATCGCCGTGACGGCGTCGCCGAGCGCCGTCTCGCCGCGCAGATCGCCCTCGATCGTCACCCGCCGGGTGCGGTCGAAGCGGTTGATCGCGGTCGGGCCGTGGCTGATCGAGACGTCGGCGACCACCGAGAGCGGCGTCGAGCCGCCGTTGCCCGTCGGCACGCGCAGATCCTGCAGCAGGCCTATGCGGCTGCGCGCCGCCTCGTCGAGCTGGACCCGGATCGGGATCAGCCGGTCGCCGGCGTTGAACTTGGCGAGGTTGGCGTCGATGTCGCCGAGCGTCGCGACGCGCACCGTGGCGCTCAGCGCCTCGGTCGAGACGCCGAGGTCGGCCGCGACCTGGCGCTTCGGCGTGATGCGCAGTTCGGGGCGGTCGAGCTCCGCGGTCGAGATCGGATTCTCGATGATCGGGATCGCGCGCATTTCGCTGGCGATCTGGTTCGCCGTGTCGTTGATGACGTCGATGTCGGGCCCGGCGACGATCAGCGACAGGTCGCGCTGGCCGTTGTCCTTGACGAACCAGTAGCGGATGTCGGGCTGCTCGGCGAGCATGGCGCCGATGCGGGTCTGCAGCTCCTTCTGGGTCGCCTCGCGCTTCGACTTGTGGACGAAGTTGATGACCAGGGTCGCCTTGCGCGGCTCGGAGCCGCCGCCGAGAATCTGGCCGCCGTAGATGATCGCGGAGCGGACCTCCGGCATGGCGCGCAGCTTGTCCGAGATCGCCCGGGTCGCCTGGTCGGTGTCGTCGAGCCGCGATCCGGGCGGCAGTTCGACGCCGAGCAGCACGCGCCCCTGATCGTCGGCCGGGATGAAGCCGGACGGCAGCAGCTTGGTCGACCAGAGCGAGGCGGCGAAGATCAGGCCGCCGATGAACAGCGTGATCCAGCGGTGGCGCACCGAGGCGCGCACGAGGCGGGTGTAGCCGTTCATGATCGCGCCGTCGGCGTGCTCGTGGTCCTTGGGCGCGCGCATGAAATAGGCGGCGATCACCGGCGTGACGAAGCGGGCGACGAATAGCGAAAAGATCACCGCGATCGCCACCGTCAGGCCGAACTGGCGGAAATACTGGCCGGCGATGCCGCCCATGAAGCTCACCGGCGAGAAGATCGCCGCGATCGACAGCGAAATCGCGATGACGGCGAGGCCGATCTCGTCGGCGGCCTCGAGCGAGGCGCGATAGGCGGATTTGCCCATGCGCATATGGCGCACGATGTTCTCGATCTCGACGATGGCGTCGTCGACGAGGATGCCGGTGACCAGCGTGATCGCGAGCAGGCTGACGAGGTTCAGCGAGAAGCCGATCGCGTCCATCGCCCAGAAGGTCGGGATGATCGAGAGCGGCAGGGCGAGCGCGGTGACGATGGTGGCGCGGATGTCGCGCAGGAACACGAACACGACGATGACCGCGAGCACGGCGCCCTCGATCAGGGTCTCCATCGTCGAATGATAATTGCCGAGTTCGTTGTCGACCTGGGTGTCGACCTTGGTGAAGGTCACCTCCGGGTGCGCCGCCTGGATCCTGGCGAGCCGCTGGGCGATCCGCTCGTCGACGGTGACGTCGCTCGCGCCCTTGGCGCGGGTGATGCCGAAGGCGACGATCGGCTCGTCGAACAGACGCGCGAAGGTGCGCGGCTCGGCGGCGCCGTCGACCACGGTTCCGAGTTCGTCGAGGCGCACCTTTCGGCCGCCCGGCAGGGCGATCGGCAGCGCCGCCAGGTCGGCGACGGATCGGGCGCCGGCGAGCGTCCGGATCGCCTGCTCCTGGCCGGAGATTTCGCCGCGGCCGCCGCCCAGATCGACGTTGTCGGCGCGCACCTGTTCGTTGACCGCGGCGGCGGTCACGCCGAGCGCGAGAAGCTTCTCGGGATTGAGGGCGACGCGGATCTCGCGGTCGACGCCGCCGTAGCGCTTGACCTCGCCGACGCCGCGGATGCCCTGCAGATCGCGGGCGACGGTGTCGTCGACGAACCACGACAGCTGTTCGACCGACATGCCCGGCGCCGAAGCGGCGTAGGTGACGATCGGCAGGCCCTCGATGTCGACGCGGCTGACGATCGGCTCGTCGATGGTGCGGGGAAGGTCGCCGCGGATCTTGGCGATCTGGTCCTTCACGTCGTTCAACGCCCGGTCGATGTCGACCGAGCCGACGTTGAACTGGACGATGGTCGACGACGAGCCGTCGGTGACGGTCGAGATGATGTGCCAGACGCCGTTGAGGCTGGACACGGCGTCCTCGATCTTCTTCGTCACCTGCGACTCGAGTTCGCTCGGCGCCGCGCCCGACTGGGTGATCATCACCTGGACGATCGGGATGTCGATGTTGGGGAACCGGGTGATCGACATCGTGCGGAAGCTGACGATGCCGAGGATCGTCAGCACGATGAAGGCGACGATCGCGGGGATCGGGCGGCGGATCGACCAGCCGGAGACGTTCAGCGCCATGGGGTCAGCCTCCGGCGGCGGCGGTTGGGGCCGGCATCGGCCGCACGCGATCGCCCGGCCGCAGGAACGACGCCGCGCGCGCGACCACCGTCTCGCCCTCGGCCAGCCCGTCCTTGATCTCGACCGAGTCGCCCTCGACGATGCCGGGCGTCACGTTGCGCGCCTCGATCTTGCCGTCGCGCACGACGTAGAGCTTCGCCGCGTCGCCCTCGCGCTTGAGCGCCGCCGCCGGGGCGCCGATCCCGTCGCGGCGCATGAGTTCGACCTCGGCGGAAGCGAAGGCGCCGATGTGGGCGTGGGAAATGTCGGAGAGCGCGATCCGCACCTTGCCGGTTCGGCTCGCCTTGTCGACCTCCTGGGTGATCAGCCGGACATGGCCGCTGACCGGATCCTTGACGCCGGGCAGATGAAGGGTCGCCGGCATGCCGTTGGCGAAGCGGGTGAGCGACTGCTCGGGCGTGTCGGCCTCGAGGTCGACGGCGCCGTCGACGATGATGCGGAAGAGCGGCTCGCCCGCGCCGGCGGCGGTCGCGCCGAGCTTGGCCGAGCGGCGGCTGACGAGGCCGGCGACCGGCGCCGTCACGTCGGTGCGCCCGATACGCACTTCGAGCTCCTGACGCTCGGCGTCGCGCGCCTTGCGGTCGGCCTCGGCGACGGCGAGCGCGTTGCGCGCCGAGGCGAGCTGGGCCTGCGAGGTCTTGAGCGTGGTCTGGCGCTGCTCGATGGTCGAGGCCGACATGACGCCCGTAGCGAGCTTCTGGGCGCGATCGAAGTCGCTCGAGGCCCATTGCGCCTGGGCCTCGGCCTGGGTGACGAGGTTCTTGGCCTGGGCGATGGCGGCGTCGGCGCGCTTGATCGCGGCGTCGTTCTGGGCGAGCAGCGCATCGAGCTGGGTGCGGTCGAGGCGGGCGAGCACCTGCCCGGCCTTGACCCAGTCGCCATCCTCGGCGTCGAGTTCGACGATGGTGAGGCCGTCGATCCTGGCCGCGACCAGCGCCTCCTCGCTCGGGATCAACGTGCCCGAGACGAACAGCCGATCGACGAATTCGCGCCGCTCCGCCGGCACGACCGTCACCGCCGGGGGCGGCGGCGCGGGCGGCGCCTCGGCGGCGGCCGCGGAGCCGATCGCCGGAGCGATGATCGCGGCGGGGGCGCCGAGGAGCGCCAGCGCCAGCAGCGAGGGAAGGACGAAACGCGTCATCGGGGGGGATCCTCTCGGCAGGGCGCGAGCGCCCCGGCGAACAAAGCCTTCAGCACGCCATACGCCATGGCGGTTTCGGCAGATCGGTCGAACTCGGGCTCGGTCGCCATGCGCTTGAAAAGACCGGCGATAAACGTGGAGAAAAACCGCGCGGCGAAGCAGGAATCGACATGCGGCGCCGCCGAGCCCTGCGTCTTGGCCGCCTCGATCACCTGTTCCAGCTTGGCGAGGACTTCGGCGTCGAGCGCGCGGGTCATTTCGGCGACGCGGGCGTTGCGCCCGGCCTCCGCCCAGATCTCGACGATCATGCGCGCCTTGTCGGCGGGCTTGCCGAGCACCTTGTCGCGCAGCGCGGTGCGGACCGCCTCGCCGATGTCGCGATCGCGGGCGAATAGCGCGGCGAACGCGTCGGAACTGCCCTGCTGATCGAGCGCGCACAGCGCCTCGACGATCGCCTCCTTGGAGGGAAAGTAGCGGTAGAGGTTGCCGGCGCTCATGTCGGCTTCTTCGGCGACATGCTGCATCGTGGCGGCGTGGAAGCCGTGACGGACGAAGGCGCGCTCCGCCGCCTCGATGATCCGCTCGCGGCGGCTGTCGTCGCCGCGCCGTATGACGATTGGATTGGCAGTCGACATGTCGGTCCGCTGAGAATGAATATTCATTCTCATGGCGCTGGCAATGTGGCGTTAATGCGGCGTCTGTCTCGGACGGTTCAGTCCGGACGTCGCAGCGCCGCCTCGACCGCGGCGAGTACGGGCGCCACCTGGATCGCGGCGACGCACGGGCTCGGGCCGAACTTGCCGGTCAGGCTGCAGGGCAGGTCTTCGTTGCGCCAGCAGGGGGCGCAGGCGAAGCTGTCGTTGGCGTTGACGACGGTCGCGTGACGATGATGCAGGGTCAGCAGCTTTCCGTCGGTCGGGCCGAACAGCGCGACCACCGGCACGTCGAAGGCGGAAGCCGCATGCAGGAAAGCGGAATCGATGCACACCATCGCCTGCAGCCCGGACATCAGCGCCATCGATTCCGCCAGCGTCAGGCCCGCCGTCGAGGCGATGCCGGGACCGGCGGCGAAGCTGGTCTCGACGTGGTGAAAGATGACGAGGTCGTAGCGCTGGCTGAGCGCTTCGACGAACGCCCCGAACCGTTCGTGGTCCTTGTAGGAGTCGCGTGAGTAGGGCTGGACGCCGACAAGGGGCCGCGCCCCCAGATCGTGATCGCGGAAGAAGTCGTCGCGAAAGCGGCGCTGCTCGTCGTCCAGCGCATATTCGACATGCCAGCCGTGCCGGTCGAGGAGGCGCTTGCCGATTCCCATCCCCGCGGCGAACAGCTCGGCTCGCCCTTTGCGGACGAAGGGCGCCCGCCGCGACTCGTATCGCGCCGCCGGGCACTGGGTCAGGTTGATCCAGGCCCGGGCGCCGACGACGTCGACGGGCGGTCCGTCGATGTCGACGAGCTCGACATAGGCGTTGTTGCGGAAGAGGTCGAAATATTTCCGGTCCACGACCATCTTGACCCGGGTCTTGTGCAGCCGCGACAGCGCGCGCAGGCCTGCGGTCATGATCAGGAGGTCGCCGATCCCGCCCATGGATCGCGTCACCACGACGTCCGATCTCCGGGCGCCCCGCGCCTGGGCCCCCCAGCGCAGGTCGCCCCAGCGCATGAGCCGCAGGCAGAGGCCCGCGGTCCTGATGCCGCCCGCCGCCACCTGGCGGCGCCAGAGCCGGCGCAGCGGCGCCCCGCCGGGCACGCGCGCTCGCGTGGCGACGCGAGCGGACCGGATGAGCAGCCACGCCAGCAACCCGTCGGCCGGGCGCGCGTCGCGGTCGAAGCCGAGGAAGTCGATGAACGCTTCGGCGATCCGCCGCGACGCGCCGGGCCAGAGGCGCGTCGCCGCGCGGGCGCGGACGAGGGCGACCTTGCCGAGGTCGTCGACTGCGCCTTGCGCCGCCTGGGCGTCGCAATCGAGCCGCAGAACCCGAAGAATCTCGACCCGATCGCCCTCGATCTTATAGATGCGGTCCGCATACGGGCGAACGAGTTCGCGGGCGCCGCCCGGGTCGCCGAGCAGGATGCGGACCTCGGCTTGGAGCGCCCGCGCCCGCATCAGCATCGCCGGATAGGATCGGACGTCGGTCTTCTCGAAAGTCTCGAGGA
>CAMFKX010000284.1 GCA_945957375.1 uncultured Roseiarcus sp. | reverse complement strand
ACCGGCGAAGCCGCGCCGGCGCGCGTCCTCGACGTCGGAAAGGTCCTCGGCGACGAGGAGGAGAAGGTGGGAGGAGAAGGTGACACTTACTTCGTCAAAAGATGACACTTACTTCAATTTCGAATTGCGTTGTTGCCCGAGCCCGAGCCCGAGCCGAGCTCGAGAAGAAATAGTAATTAAGTAAGTGTCACAATTTGGTGATGAGCAGGACGTGGAGGCGCCGCGGCTTGCGGCCGGATGAGGGCGTGGCCCGCGCGCTACCCGGCCGCCATCCGCGCCCACAGCCGCGCCGCCTGCATTTGCGCTTCGGCCCGGATGAGCGCGAAATCGCCGGTCGCGAGCGCGCCGTCCTTCACCACGATCCGGCCGCCGACCACCACGTGACGGACCGCGCCGTCGCGGCGCACGACGAGATCGCCGAGCGCGTCCGGCGCGAGCGGCGTCAGCGCGGCCCCAAAATATTCGGCTGCGAGCGCATGCCCCGCCTCCAGCCGCCCCTCGACGCCCGGGTCGCCGTTCGCGGCGGCGAGGCGGCGAAGCGCAAAAACCTCGGCGCCCATGTCCGGATCAAAACCGTCGGTCCCGAGCGCGACCCGCTTCGTCGCCGAAAGCGAGGCGGCGTAGCCGACGCGGTTGCCTTCGTTCGAGCGCGGGTTGTGGACGAACCAGGCGCCGGCCACCGCCGCGCGCCGGACCTGGTCGGCGCCGAGATGCACGCCATGCGCCAGGATCGAACCTTGCGGGAGCGCGTCGAGCGCGATCAGCCGTTCGAGCGGACCGGCGAAGCCGCGCCGGCGCGCGTCCTCGACGTCGGAAAGGTCCTCGGCGACGTGGACGTGGAGCGCGGTTCCGAGGTCGCGGGCGAGCGCGCCCGCTGCCGCGATCGTGTCGTCCGAGACGGTGAAGCTGGCGTGCAGGCCGACGAGCGGGCGGACAAGCGTCGTCGCCGCGACGCTGCGGCAGGCGTCGAGCCCGCGGCGCGCTTCCTCGCGTCCGAAATTGCGCTCGCTCGCGCCGTAGCAGAGCAGCGCCCGGACGCCGAGGTCGGCGCAGGCGCCGGCGAGAATCGGCAGCGACTCCTCGATCAGGTTGGGCGATTCGTGATGATCGACGAGGGTGGTGACGCCGGCGCGCAGCGCGCGGGCGACATAGTCGCGCGCCGACGCCGCCAGGATCGCCGCGTCGAGCGCGCGGTCGAGCGGCCACCACACGCGCTGCAGGATCTCGACGAAGTCGCGCGGGGCCGGCTCGGGGGCCGGCATGCCGTAAGGGACGAGGCCGCTGTAGAGGTGGGTGTGGGCGCAGACCGCGCCAGGCGAGATGTCGCCGTCGGGGCAGGGCAGGCGCGCTGCGCCGGCGGGCGCCTCGGCGACGACGCGGCCGTCGACGATGGCGACGACGCGTCCGCTGCGGTCGGGGCCGACGACGAGCGCGGTCATCGGGGGCGCCGAAGAGGGAAGCGCGCGAAGGGCGCGCCGCTGGGAGGGGCGGCGTCTCGCCGCCCTGGGCGCGCGGGACGGGCGCCCTCCGACCCGGCGCCTTGCTTGCCGATGACGAGAACCGGCGCGCCCCTGGGAGGGGCGGCGTCCCGCCGCCCTGGGTGCGCAGGACGGGCGCCCTCCGGCCAAGCGCCTCGCTCGCCGCCACGTCTCCCGCTCCGAGTCGGGGATGCGAAGGGCGCGCCTCTGGGAGGGGCGGCGTCTCGCCGCCCTGGGTGCGCGGGACGGGCGCCCTCCGGCCCGGTGCCTCGCTCGCCGCCACGTCTCCCGCTCCGCGTCGGGGATGCGAAGGGCGCGCCTCTGGGAGGGGCGGCGTCCCGCCCCCCTGGGTGCGCGGGACGCGCACCCTCCGGCCCGGCGCCTCGCTCGCCGCCACGTCTCCCGCTCCGCGTCGGGGATGCGAAGGGCGCGCCCCTGGGAGGGGCGGCGTCCCGCCGCCCTGGGTGCGCGGGACGCGCACCCTCCGGCCAAGCGCCTCGCTCGCCGCCACGTCTCCCGCTCCGAGTCGGGGATGCGAAGGGCGCGCCTCTGGGAGGGGCGGCGTCTCGCCGCCCTGGGTGCGCGGGACGGGCGCCCTCCGGCCCGGTGCCTCGCTCGCCGCCACGTCTCCCGCTCCGCGTCGGGGATGCGAAGGGCGCGCCTCTGGGAGGGGCGGCGTCCCGCCCCCCTGGGTGCGCGGGACGCGCACCCTCCGGCCCGGCGCCTCGCTCGCCGCCACGTCTCCCGCTCCGAGTCGGGGATGCGAAGGGCGCGTCTCCGGGAGATGCGGCGTCCCGCCGCCCTGGGTGCGCGGGACGGGCGCCCTCCGACCCGGCGCCGACGACGAGCGCGGTCATCGGGAATACCGAATAAGCGCGGCGCCTGTTCGCTGATTTGCGTCCCCGCCCCCCTTGTGGGGGCGGGTCAGGGTGGGGGGTCGCGCGGACCGTTCCACGAGCGTTGGAACGACGCCGAACCTCCAATTTTCGGCGCGACCCCCCTCCTCAATCCTCCCCCACAAGGGGGGAGGAGGTGCGCCAACTTGCGCCGCCGCCCTCACCGCCACGCCTCCCGCTCCGCGTCGGGGATGCGCCCGACGTTGATGGCGCGCGCGGCGGGGGAATCCTTCATCGGCAGGCGCGTCCGTCGCACGCCGTCGAACGCCGCGAGCGCGCCCGCGACCGCGCCCGCGGTCGGCACGAGGCCGATCTCGCCGACCCCCTTGGCGCCGAACGGGCCCTCGGGCTCCGGGTCCTCGACCAGGATCACCTCGACCTGAGGCATGTGCTGGGCGCGCAGCACGCCGATCTCGCGCAGCTTGAACGTCACCGGCATGCCGTCCTTGCACGGCAGTTCTTCGGTGAGGGCGTAGCCGAGTCCCATCTGCACCGCGCCCTCGATCTGCGCCTCGCATTGCTGCGGGTTCAGCGCGCGGCCGACGTCGTGGGCTGCAATTACCTTCTCGACCGCGCCCTTGGCGTCGAGCACGACGACCTGGGTGGCGAAGCCGTAGGTGGTATGGATCTTGGCCTTGCCGTTCTTGAGCTCCCCGGCTGCGGTGGTGTCGTCGATCCGCACCTCGCCCGCATAGATCCGTCCGGCGAGGTCGGCGAGCGTCTGGCCGGCGTCCAGGTCCGCCTTGAGCTTCTGCGCGGCGTCGATGGTGGCGCGCCCGGCGAGCAGGCTGCCGCGCGACCCGGTCGTCTCGCCGCAGCCGAGCTCGAAGCGCGTGTCGACCTTGGGCCGGAAGATCGCCGCCGGCAGGCCCGTGACCTCGACTGCGCATTGCGTCAGGATCGTCAGCAGCCCTTGCCCCATCTCGGTGAAGCCGGTGTAGAGGGCGACGGTCCCGTCCGGTTCGACCACGAGGCGGCCGCGGCCATATTCGATCGCGCCGTTGCCGAGCCCGGAGTTCTTGAGCGCGCAGGCGACGCCCGATGCGCGCCCGGCGGCCCGGGCCGCGTCCCACGCCGGCTTGACGGCGAGCAGGGTCTTCTCGGCCCCGACCGATTTTTCCAGGACCTGCCCGATCGTCGTCATGTCGCCGACCCGGACGATGTTGCGAAAGCGGATCTCCCAGGCGTCGATGCCGGCCTTCGCCGCGAGCAGGTCCAGGCAGCCCTCGATGGCGAAGCTCGTCTGGTTGACGCCGAAGCCGCGCATCGCCCCGCACGGCGGATTGTTGGTGTAGGCCGCGACCGCCTCGAGATCGACCGCGGGCATCCGGTACGGCCCGCAGGCGTGGCCGGCGGCGCGCTCCAAGACCTTGCCGCCGACGGAGGCGTAGGCGCCCGAATCGCCGAGAATGCGGATCTTCGCCGCGGTGAGCCGCCCGTCCGCGTCGCAGCCGACGGTGTAGCGCATGGTCAGCGGGTGGCGCTTCGGGTGCATCCGGATCGACTCCTCGCGGGTGAGTTCGATCCGCACCGGGCGGTCGGCCAGGCGCGCGAGCAGCGCCGTCTGGGCCTGGATGGTCATGTCCTCCTTGCCGCCGAAGCCGCCGCCGTTGGGCATCAGTTCGACGAACAGGCTCGCCTCCGGCTCCCCGAGCACGGATGCGATCTGGCGGCGGTCTTCGAAAATCCCCTGGCTCTGCACCAGCACGTGCAGGCGGCCGTCCGGCAGGGGCTTCGCCAGACACGCCTCGGGTTCGAGGAACAGGTGCTCGATGCGCTGCGTCCGCCATTCGCCGCTGACCACATGGGTGGAGGCGGCGAGCGCCGCCTCGACGTCGCCGCGGGCGTAGCGGGTGGTCGAGAGCACGTTGGCGTGTTTCGGATTGACCTGCGGCGCGCCCGGAAGGATCGCCTCGGCCGGGTCGAGCACGGCGGGCAGGGGCTCGTATTCGACTTCGACCAGCGCGGCCGCCGCCCGCGCCGCCCGCGGCGTCTCGGCCGCGACCGCCGCCAGCACGTCGCCGACATAGCGCGCCTCCTCGCCTTCGGCGACGAACACCGGCCAGTCGGGGTAGATCTGCCCGACCCAGCGGTCGCCGGGCACGTCGGCGGCGGTCGCGACCGCCGCGACGCCGGGCGCCGCGCGGGCCTTCGCGACGTCGATGCGGATGACGCGGGCGCGGGCGTGCGGCGACAGCACGAGCGCGCCGTAAAGCATCCCCGGCGCGTCGACGTCGGCGACGAAAGGGCGCGCGCCGAGCGCAAGCTCCGCGCTCTGGTAGCGCTTCAGCCGCTTGCCGACGCCGCCGTCCTCGATCACCTTCGGCCAAGCGCCGCCGGACTTGGCCTCCTGGATCAGTTCGATCGCGTCGAGGATCTTCACATAGCCGGTGCAGCGGCAGAGGTGCCCGTCGAGCAGCTTCGCCATCTCGGCGCGCGACAGCCGCTCGCCCTGGTCGGTGATCCACTTGATGCGCAGCACGAGGCCGGGCGTGCAGAAGCCGCATTGCAGGCCGGCGGCCGCCTGGAACGCGTCGGCGTAAAGGCGGCGCTCGTTGTCGGAGACGCCCTCGAGGGTGGTGATCTTGCGGCCCCGCACCTGCTCGGAGCGCACCGCGCAGGCGAGCTTCGGCTGGCCGTCGAACAGCATCAGGCAGGCGCCGCATTCCCGCTGCGGCGAGCAGCCGGACTTGACCGATTTGATCTTGAAGGTCTCGCGCAGGGCGTCGAGGAACAGTTCGTCGGGCGGCGCGTCGAAGGTGCGGGCCTCGCCGTTCAGCGTGAACGTGATCGTTGTCATGCCGTCCGCCCGACCTTCGCGTGCGCGTTACTGTCGCATCGATTATGCCTCGACGCCGGGGCGAGCGAGGTGCTTCATTGTCGCAGGCCGAGCTGACGGCGCGCCCAGCCACGACCTCGTCCTGAGGAGCGGCGCCGAAGGCGTCGCGTCTCGAAGGACGCTCCAGGAGGCGCATCAACCTCCGGCCCGCTCTGGAGCGTCCTTCGCGACGCCCGCTGACGCGGGCTCCTCAGGACGAGGCTGGGCAGGGGCCGAACATGCGACACAACCTTCGAGTGAACGCCGCCCGCCTCGCCTCGCGCCTCGCCCGCCTCGCCGAATGCGGCGCGCGCGGCGACGGCGGCGTCGACCGGCTGGCGCTGACCGACGCCGACCGTGAAGGCCGCGACCTCGTGTCGGGGTGGATGCGCGACCTCGGCCTCGAGGTCACGGTCGACGCGATCGGCAACGTGGTCGGCCTGCGCCCGGGCGCGGAACCTGGCGCGCCGGTGATGATGGGGAGCCACATCGACACGGTGCGCACCGGCGGCCGCTACGACGGCGCGCTCGGGGTGCTGGCCGGGCTCGAGGTGGTCGAGACGCTGAACGACGCCGGCGTGGTCACCAGGCGGCCGCTTGCGGTCGCCTTCTTCACCAACGAAGAGGGTGCACGCTTCCAGCCGGACATGTTCGGCAGCCTCGTCTTCACCGGCGCCCTCCCGCTCGAGGCGGCGCTCGCGACCCGCGGCGTCGACGGCGCGCGCGCCGGAGAGGAGCTCGCCCGCATCGGCTACGCCGGCCCGGCGCCGGTCGGCGAACCTGACGTCCACGCCTATGTCGAACTGCACGTCGAGCAGGGGCCGACGCTCGAGGCGGAAGGGTTCGTCATCGGCGCGGTCGAGGGCGTGCAGGGCATCTCGTGGACCGAACTAACGCTGACCGGCCAGTCGAACCACGCCGGCACGACGCCGATGCGGATGCGCCGCGACGCTGCTTATGTCGCCGCCGAAATCGCCGCCTTCGCGAGGCGGCTCGCGCGCGAGATCGGCGGCCATCAGGTCGCGACCGTCGGCGCGCTGACGCTGACGCCCAATCTGGTCAACGTGGTCGCCGAGCGCGCGGCGATGACGGTCGACCTGCGCAACACCGACAACGAGCGGCTGAAGGAGGCCGAGCGCCGGCTCATGGCCTTCGTCGCCGAAGCCGCCGCGGCCGAAGGCGTAACGGTCGAAAGCCGCACGCTCGCCCGGTTCGATCCCGTCGCGTTCGCGCCCGAGCTGGTCGCGCGCGTCGAGGCGATCGCCCGCGAGTCGGGCCTGCCGGTCAAGCGCCTGCCGAGCGGCGCGGGTCACGACGCCCAGATGCTCGCCGCCGTCTGCCCGACCTGCATGATCTTCACCCCGAGCGCGGGCGGGATCAGCCACAACGTCAAGGAATACACCTCGCCCGAGCACTGCGCCGCCGGCGCCGACGTGCTGCTGCGGCTGGTGACGGAGCTGGCGGAATGAGGCGGCGAAGGCCCTCATCCGGCCGGCTTCGCCGGCCACCTTCTCCCCGAGGGAGAAGGGGCGCCCCCCTCGCCCGCGTAGCGGGAGAGGGACGCCGCGAAGCGGCAGGGTGAGGGCATGACCCGCCACCTCATCCGCAACGCCCTGATCGTCAACGGCGACGGACGGACCCCGCCGTTCCCCGGCGACGTGCTGATCGACGGCGACCGCATCGCCGCGCTCGGCGCCGTCGCGCCGACGGAGGCCGCGACCGCCGACCCTGTCTCTTATA
>CAMFKX010000283.1 GCA_945957375.1 uncultured Roseiarcus sp. | reverse complement strand
AGCCAGAGCCGGGCGTCGCGGCTCTCGAGGCCCGGCTGCGTCAGCTGCGCCGCGGCGGGTTCGGCCGCGGCTGCGACCAGCTGGCGGCGCTCGATCTGGACGTCGCGGATCCGACGGACGCCGATCGCCGCGACCGCGTCGGCCGGCAGCAGCTCGACCTTATATTCGAGGCCGCCGCCGCGACGGCGGCGCAGGCGCGCCATTCCCGGCCGCGCCGCCCAGCCCTCGCGCTCGGCGAGCGCGTCCCAGCCGCCCCGGGTCGCGGGAAAGCCGGGGAGGCGGAGGGCGGCGAGTTCCGCGGTGGAGAGCCAGGCGCGCACGGGGAGGGCTCCGGCTCAGAACGTCTCGTACTTCTCGACGATGGCCTTGCGCGCGCGAGCGTCGAGCAGCGGCCAGAGGAGGTCGGCGATCTGCGCCTTTGTGGCCGGGCTCGCCTTCTCGATCAGCGCGACGCTGCGGGCGTAAATCACCGATTGCGCGTCCGGTGCGGCGACCGGCTTGGCGAGACCGGCCGCCACCCGCGCCTGCGCCGTGGTCCGGGCTTCGCCCGCCCTGAGGACCATCGCCGCCATGCGTTGCTCTTCGGGCGGCATGTCGATGAACAGCAGCAGTTCGTTCTGGTTGGTCTCGATCAGCGTGCTGCGGATCATGGCCGCGGCTTCGGGGTCGAGCCGGCTGGCGATGCGCAGGGCGTTCTTGATCGTCGACTCGCCGAACCCGAGCCGTTTGGCCGCGTTGGCGGTGAAGCGCTGCGAAAAATCAAATGCCAACGATTGGCTTTTGATTTCCGCCTTGAATTTACTGGACTTCCGGTCGCCGCCGCGGGACAGCGTGCGCTGCATCTCTTCGTAGATGCGCTTGCGCTCAGCCATGAACAGCGCCCGATCGAGCGGGTTGAGTTCGTTGCGCGCGAGGTTCTCGTCGACCTCGGAGAGCTTGGCGTCGAGCTCGCCCTGCTCGCTCACGATGACGTGCTCCCCGACGACCAGCTCCGTCCAGCGGAGGAATTCGCGCATGGCGTAGAGGCGGTGGCCGCCGACGACCAGGCGGTAGGGCTTGTTGGACGCCGGCGTCGGCCGGATCCGGATCGCCTGCTCGAGTCGCCCCTGCGCGATCGATTGGGCGATCAGCGCCGCGTG
Source organism: uncultured Roseiarcus sp. (assembly GCA_945957375.1). Lineage (GTDB taxonomy): Bacteria > Pseudomonadota > Alphaproteobacteria > Rhizobiales > Beijerinckiaceae > Roseiarcus. The sequence continues at coordinate 5,797 of CAMFKX010000283.1, read as the reverse complement.
ATCGGGGTCGATCGGCCGCAACCGTCCGGAATCGTCGATATCGGAAATTCTGATTGTGTCGACCATGGCTAGGCGGCATCCTTGCGGGTGAGGAACACGGAGGCGTCGCCAGCCGCAGAGCCTGCGACCTTCGGTGAACGTGAGCGGGAGCCTGCGGCGATGCGGCGGCCTTGGGCGTCGAACCATTGGGGCCAGATTTCATGAACTGGCCGGCCGATCGTCGCCGCGATGACGCGCTGAGCGCGCACGTGCGGCTTCTTCAACGCAGCCCTGAGCGTCGATTCGCCGAATCCGTTCGCAAGCGCGAGCCGCGAAAGGTTTGTTCCTTTCTTCTTCACCGCCGCGACGATGTCGGCCGGGTGCATGCCTTGCGGAGCCATGAATGAAATCTCATCGAATCGCTACAACGATCGCTGATATTCCATCTTCGCTGAGAACGCTGTCAAGATGGATTTTCAGCGATGGCTGAGCCCAGCAACTTAAAATCTGTTGATTTCTCAGCTACGCTGCTGTCCGAGCAGGTGTGGGGGCGGCTGCGTGAGGTGCTTGCGACGCCGCAGATGCGACGACGGGTCGCAGCGCTGAGCGGCATTCCGGAGCCGACGCTGAAGGACTATTTCACCGGGCGAACATCCCCGACGGTCGACAGGTTTCTCCTGATCGCGGTCGCCTCCGGAATCCCGCCGGAGCGGTTCTTCCCGGCCCCGCCGGAGGTCGCCGCGCAGGATATCGTCCGGATTCCGGTCCTCGACGTCTCTGCGGCCGCCGGCGACGGTCGCAACGCCGACGTTGTGCGGGCCGTCGCCGAGTTGCCGGTCCCTCGCGAACTGGTGCGGCGAGTCGCTCCCGCGGACGCCGACCTCTCCTGTCTGCGCTGCGCCGGCGACTCGATGGAGCCGACGATCCGGGACGGCGCGCTGCTGGTGATCGACGGACGGCAGACGAAGCCGCGCCCCTGGCGCCCGGTCGCGCGCAAGACGCCGCGTCGGCGCTATCCCCCCGACGACATATTCGTCTTCAATCAGTCCGGCGACCTGCGCCTGAAGCGCCTGCGGGACCTCGGCGACGGCTTCCTCGCCATCATCAGCGACAACCACGCTGAGAATCCGATCGAGATCTTCAAGCTGGGCAGGGACGGAGGACTGGCTATAATCGGCAAGGTCGTCTGGTGGGATAATCGGCTATGACGCGATTGATCGTCTTCGCCCTGGTCGCGATAGCCGCGGCCTCGGCCGCCCGCGCCGACGAGTGTGAGGCGCTGGCGGTGGGTGTGTCCGGGGTCACCTTTCTTCCCCTTGGGAAGCGCCTGGGGGACATCATCACCTTCACCGCGGAGGCGGTCGCCCCCTTCTCCCGCGGCCGAGACGATATCCTGCTCGCATGCGACGGAAATGAAATTACATTAGATTTCGCGCATCGCGGGGAAGATGGACAAAGGTTTCCAGCGCCCGAGGCCATGCTGATATTCTCGAACGCGGTTGCAAGTGTCGCCGGCGGCGACGCCCGTACAGAAGTCTATCCTAAGGTGGTCGCATGCGAGAAGGCCGCCGCGCGCGACCCGGCGGGCATGGCGACCGTCGCGCTCGCCAACCCAGCCGACCATCTTCTCTGCATGGTCCCGAGTTCCTTCTTCTTCGATATTCAATATCGTCGGAAACTCAGCCCGCCCTGGTAGTCTCGCGGTCAACGCACATTCGGAAGAACAATCCGCCGGATCGCGGCGGCCATCCTCCGGCCGACGTAGGCGCTGCCCAGATCGCTCGGGTGCCACCCGTCGGTAGACATGTACCAGTCGTTGTTGCCAGTCCCGTCCGTATGACCGGGATAACCAGAACCGTATAGCCAGGGGCTCACATCTGTCGCCATTGGAATGAAGAACGTATTTGGATCCGCGAACTGTGCAACGGCGGCCGACATATTGTTCTCTGTCGCGCTGACAGTTGACAAAGGAACAGTCGCGCCACCAAACCCTCCGAAGACGATAAACACAGCCTTCGGAAGGAGCGCCCTCGCGGCTCGCAGGCAGGCCAACGCCGCAGCGGTCACCGACGCCGGGTCCAGCGAGTTGTCATTCATGCTTGCAAGAAACACGACTATATCAAACGAAGCCAATGACAAATCGCCGATGTGGTCGATCATTTTCGTGTAATTACCCGGTGTAATATACCCGGAGCCAGGAAAGGACTGTTGCCAGATATCCCATCCCCCCAACAGTTTGCCAGCCTGCAAGAGGCAGGCGTCATTTACGATCGAGGGCCCCTTTCCTGCTCCGATCGAGTCCGCGAACCACGATACTTTGGGCGCATAATCGTCAGGAGCCCAAATCGCCTCCTGCGTCGTCACCGCCGCGCCGACGTAGGAGCAGTCTCCGTTGAACTCGACGCGGACCTTCCGGGTTGTCCGCCCTGAGAACGCGAGATTGACGTAGGTCAGAGAATTTGTGGACGCGAGAGCCGTGGCTGTCGTCGACACATATTGGTCGTTGATCAGAACTCGCGCATATGAGGACCCGATTGGACGGAACGAGAGATCAACCGACAGGGCGTCTGTATAGAATTCGACGGCTGCGGAAAAACCTTCCAACCCGGGGAAGACGTTGCCCCCGTTACCTGCTGGGCACGTCGCTGCATAGACGCGATACCCGCCGTATGCGCTATATGTCCGACCTCCCCTCAACAGGAATGATGCTGGGCTTGAAAGGATGCTATAACTCCGCGTCAGCGAGCCGTTCGCGGAGTTGCTCGCGGTGACGGTCGCGAGCGCAGCGTTCGCGCCCGCGTCGATCGTGTTCCAGATTTTGCCTTTTTCAGAGAGGCGCAGGAGACGCAGCCCGAGCGTATCCCGGACGATAGTCGGCGCGAGCGAGGACATGGCTTCAATCCCCGAATGCGGCGACGAAGGCCGTCGCCGCTGACGCCGCGGCCGCCGCTGTCACCGGCGACGACCACGTGACGGCGGTTGACCCGGCCGTGAAGGTGGCGAGGCGCACGTCGCCGCTCGAAAACGTGACGTAGATGCTCCGTTGAGGCGGAGAGCCCGCGCCCGTCCAAGCTCCGTTCCACGCCGCCGTCAGCGTCCCGCTCGTCGCGCCGGTCAGAGCGCCCGTGAACGTGATCGGCGTCGTGATCGGGGAGTAGATTTGCAGCCGACCCTTGTGAGTCGTGTTGAGGTAAGCGCCGCCCTGCGCGCCAACCGCCGCCCCGCCGCCGAGCGGAAACGCCGTAGCATTGACCGGGGCCGCGCCGACCGCAGCCGCGCCGTCGTCGCGCACGATCACGATCTGGGCGCCGGACGTGTTCTCGATGTCGACCGTGAGTCGCGTCGCGGACGCCGGCACCGTCGCCGTCAGGACATAATTGGCGTAGGGACCGGACGAGCCGAAGTTGGCGCCGACGAGAGGCAGTGGCGGACAGTTGACCGAATAGTCGAAGCCGCCCGTCCCTGCGGGGATCCCTGTCGCGTTGGTCATCAGCGCGCGCCCTGCGCCGTCGGCGCCGCGAGGGCGGGCGCGCTGCCCTGGTCAAGCGCCGGCGCATCCGTCGCGGGCGCGAGCGGGGCGATAAGATCGGGAAGAGCCAGGATCATAGGAGGCGACGGCTCCGTTGCACGGAGCCGTCACTCCTTTGCCAGCCGCCGATCCGGTTACAGGATGGGAGGTCGCACCCGGCGGGCTACCCGATCGTCCGTGTTGGAGCTTGCCGCATTATCGCCGTATTTAAGCAGCGCCGCCACCTCGCTGTAATCAATTATGATAACGGTCTCCCTGCGGCCCTGCTCGCCCTCTGCGCCCCAACACCGTGTTCTTTGCCCTATCGCCAGGCCGTGCCTTTGAAAATCAATGGCTTTCCTCCTTTGCTTTTGGGCCAATGCACCGCCATTTGATCTTGCGCCCCGCGCCGCCGAAAAGGCCGTCGCCAGGTGCCCGTTTATCCCGCTAGATCAACACGTTCGCCCACACAATCCCGGGCAATTCCGGGCAGCCCCGCCTCCGCCATATGATCTTGCGCGTCACACATGGCGGGCTTCCTTGATGAGCAGGCGACGGTCGGAGAGCGTCCGCCGGAGCGGCGCGATAAAAGGTGCATATGCACCTATTGACGATTAGAGGGATTGGCTGGCATCGGTCAAGCGTCGTCGCGGGGAAGAGCAGCCATGCGGTCATCGAGAGCCGGATCGAGGCGCCCGCCGACGGCGCCCGTCGCAGGCGCCTGCAACGGCGCCGCGCTGAGGAAGGCGATGCGGCGCGTGTCGCAGCTCTACGACGCCGCGCTGGCGCCGAGCGGCCTGCGCTCGACCCAATTCACGATCCTGGCGCATGTCGCGCGCGCCGGCGATCCGTCGATCACCGAGCTCGCGAGCGCGCTGGTGCTCGACCGCTCGGGCCTGCACCACAACCTCAAGCCGCTCGAGCGCGACGGGCTGGTGCAGGTGACGATCGATCCGGACGACCGCCGCTCCCGAACCGTGACCCTGACCGAAGCGGGCCGGGCGCGTCTCGAGGAGGCGGTCACGCTGTGGCGCGCGGCGCAAAGGGCCTTCGAGGGCGCCTATGGCGTCCGTGAGGCGGCCGAGCTGCGCAAGACTCTCGCCGCGATCGCCAGCACCGACTTCGTCGCAGCCCTTCGCCGCGATCCCTGACACCTGCCTCGTACAGGGCTCGCCTCGACGAAAGGCATTTTCGTCCCCGCCCCCCTTGTGGGGGCGGGACAGGGTGGGGGGTCGCGCCGAACTTTCCTCCGAGCGCGGAAGTCCGCCAATGGCGGAGTTTGGCGCCACCCCCCTCCTCTATCCTCCCCCACAAGGGGGGAGGAGGTTGCGAACTGTCGGCCTATCCTCGACACCGCCGCCCGCAGGGATCTCTGCGTCTGCGGTCTCGATGCGGGGTCGCAGCTCAATAAGCTTCAGTCGGATCGTCTCCAGCACGCCATCGAGATTGTGAAACACATCGGCGTTGGCGAAGCGGAGGACGGCATAACCTTGCGCCGCGAGCGCGGCCGTCCGGGCGGCGTCGCGCGCGAGTTCGTCGTCGGTAGAGTGGGTGGCGCCGTCTACCTCGATCACGAGCCTTGCGTCGAAGGCGGCGAAATCTACGATGAACCCGCCGACGGGAACCTGGCGGCGAAACCGGAAATCTGCGACCGCCCTGCGCCGAAGACCCCGCCACAAGCGGCGTTCCGCGTCGGTCGCGTTCCGTCTGAGGCTTCTGGCAAGCGGGACGAACCTCGAAGGCATCGCGCGACCTCCTCCTCAACCCTCCGGATCGTTGCGGAACGCGGCGACGAGCGCAGCGCTCGAAGGCGACGTCCTCGTTCTGAATCGATTCGACGAAATCCGCGCGCTTTATAACATGATAGAACTGGCTTTAGCGCTGTGTGCGGGGAGGACAAAGAGTCGCGCCGGGCGACAGGTGAAATCGGAACAATCAGAAGGACGATGCTCATCTGAAAAATATTTCGAAAAACAGAAATATCGGCTATAACAGGTCCTTTCGGAAGAAAGGAGCCGCCATGTCCCCGGAGCCGCAGAGCGACAACGAACCGCAGTCCGAATGGGCGCGCAAATGCGCCGCGGCCAAAATCCGGCGCCAGGCGCAGCGCGCGCGCCAGGCGGCCTATTTCGACCTGCTGGTCTCCGGCTACAGCGTCGCGGAGATCGCCAGAGAAACCAAGACCAGCACGGCGACGGTGCGCCGGGTGGTCAAACAGGCGCTGGCCAGGCGCCAGGTCGATTCGCGCGAGGATTTCGTCCGCCTCCAGCTCGCCCGGCTGAACAAGGCGCTGGCCTGCGCCGACCGCGG
>CAMFKX010000282.1 GCA_945957375.1 uncultured Roseiarcus sp. | reverse complement strand
ACCTGATCGAGACGGCGTTGGCGCGGGCCCGCGTCTGACCGATCAGCGGCGCGCCGCGGCGGCGAAGACGAACGCGAGCGCCAGCCAGGCGAGAATCATGGTCGACCCGCCGATCGGCGCGGCGAAGGGAAACAGCCGCCCCGCGCCGAAGGCGCTGCTCGCGAGATCGGCGGCGAACAGCGACGCGCCCGCCGCCATCACGAAGCCGACGGCGGCGAACGCCGCCGAGCCGGCGACCCGCGCATGGGCGGCGATTCCGAGGCAGGCGGCTGCATGCAGCAGGAGAAACAGCGCCGCCGTCCGCCCCAGTTCGCCGCCGTCGTGGTGCGTCGCCGCCGCCGCCAGGGCGACGCCGCTCGCGCCCATCAGCGCAGCGCATGCGGCGAGAATCATCGGGGCGCGGGTCAAGGGAGGCTCCGGGACGGTCGGCGCGAAGCAGCGCATTTGACTCGCCTTGTCAAGGCGACAGACGGCGGGCTTGTCGGCTGAGGTAAATTGACCCATCTTATAGGCTTACGGCGAGCCAAGCCGATTGGGCGCAAGTCTCGCCGTAGGAAAGAGACCATGGGCTCGAAGCGTCTGACCAGGACATCGATGAACATCGCGCGGGCGAACATGCTGACCAGCGTGGACGCCGCCGTGACGATTGCGGCGCGGACCCACGGCATGATCGGCAAGGAGCCGCTGGAGAACGCGCGCGAGGCGCAGTTGATGGTGGCCGAGAAGGTCGATGCGGCGGTTCAGGGCGCGATGGCGGCGCAGGCGGCCTGGGGCGCGTTCATGATCAAGGCGGCGTTCGGCGGCGTGCGTTCGCCCAGCGACTTCTCGATCGGCCTCGCCGGGATCGCGGAGGCTGCGGCCAAGCCGGCGCGCCGCAAGGTTCGCGCCAACGCGCGCCGCCTCACCGGAGCCTGAACGGCCTAGCGCCCGATGGCGTTCGTCCATCACTTTCAGGATTTTCTCGAGACGTACGGCTATCTCGCGATCTTCGTGATCGTCGGGCTGGAGAGCGCCGGCGTGCCGATGCCGGGCGAGACGATCCTGGTCGCCGCGGCGATTCTCGCCGGTCAGGGGAAGATGCACCTCTGGGGCGTGATCGGCGCCGCCGCGGGCGGCGCGATCCTCGGCGACAATTGCGGCTACTGGATCGGACGGGAGTTCGGCTTTCCGATCGCCTATCGCTGGGGCCGCTACGTTCATCTCGACGAGAAACGCCTGAAGCTCGGCCAGTATCTGTTCCTCAGGCACGGCGGCAAGATCGTGTTCTTCGGCCGCTTCGTCGCGCTCCTGCGCGCCTTCGCCGCCTTCCTCGCCGGCGTCAACCATTTCAACTGGGAGCGGTTCTTCTTCTACAACGCCGCCGGCGGAATCGTCTGGGCGTCGATCTTCGGCGTCGGCGGCTACATGCTCGGCCGGGCGTTCGAGGTCTATGCGAGGCCGGTCGGGATCGCCGCCCTGGTCGTCGCGCTGATCGCGTTCTTTCTTAGCGCGCGCTTCGTGCGCTACCACGAGCAGCAGCTTGAGGAGGAGGCCGAGCGCGCCTTTCCCGGCCCGCTCGTTCCGCCGAAGCCGCCGCGATAGCGCGCGGCGTCCGCCGCCGCTAGCAGGGCCCGGTCGATTCGCGAACCTTGAGCGCGCAGGGAAGCAGGATGCGCTCGACCTCGCTCGCCGCGTCGCCGGCCATGCGGCGCATGAGCAGCGACCAGGCGGAGGCGGCGAATTCGTCGACCGGCTGGGCGACGGTGGTCAGATAGGGCCGGAGCGCGAGCATCCAGTCGAAATCGTCGAAGCCGACGATCGAGACGTCGCCGGGAACGTCGAGGCCGAGACCGCGCGCGGCCTTGAGCGCGGCCAGCGCGCAGACGTTGGTGAGGGCGAAGATCGCGGTCGGACGCTCGGCGCGGCGAAATTCTCTCTCGATCGCGCCGCGCAGGCTCTCGAGGTCGTGCCCGCCGCACACCAGCCGCTCGCGTCCGGCGAGCCCGGCCTCGTCCAGCGCGCGGCGACAGCCGGCGATCCGCTCGGCGATGTTCCGCAGGTGTTCGGAATGAGCGAGGATGGCGATGTCGCGATGGCCGAGGTCGAGCAGATGGCGCGCGGCGTCGTAGCCGCCGCTCGCGCCGTCGGCGCGCACCGTGTCGAAGCCCGGCGCATCCGCGCCCCGGTCGAGAAGCACGGTCGGGGGCAGGCGGGCGCCGGAGGCGGACAGCGCGGTCATCGAATCGTCGGTCGCGGGAACGGCCACCAGCCCGTCGATGCGCCGGCCGACCAGCGCCGCCAGCCGGCGGCGCTCGATCGCCGCGTCTTCGCTGGTCGAGACCAGCAGCAGGTCGTAGCCGTCGCGTTGGGCGAGCGCCTCGACGCCGTAGACGAGGCTGGCGAAGAAGACGTTGGTGATGTCGGGAACCATCATGCCGACGAGCCGGGTCGCGGCCCCGCGCAGCGCGCTCGCGGCCCGGTCGACCCGATAGTCGAGTTCGGCGATCGCCGCGAGGACGCGCACCCGGCTGGCTTCGCCGACCGGTCGGTTGCGATTGACCACGTTGGACGCCGTCGCGACCGACACGCCTGCGCGCGCGGCGACGTCGCGTATGGTCGGCGGTTTCGCCAATGAGCGCCCCTCCGCGCGCGCCGGCTCGTTGGCCGGCGCCGTCTATAACGTTCTAAAATAACAGCGGAGGCATGCGGGTTTGTCAAGCGGCGCCGCGCCGAGGATTCTCCATCCCGGCGCGGCGCGCCGGGCCTCGTTGCGCCGGTCAGCGCCCGGCGGAAATCATCTCGATGGCGCGTCGCGTCGCTTCCTGCCGCAGCGCGGCCAGTACTTTCGTCTGCCCCGCGACAAGCTCCGTGCGCTCGCGCACGGTTCTGCCCATCGCCTCGACCAGGTCGGTGGGAGAGCGGATCTGCATCAGCGTCCGGCCGAGCTGCAAATTGGCCTCGGCGTTGGTCTGGAGGACCTGAACGAGCTTGGTGTTGTAGTCCTGCACCGCCTTCAGCGTCGCCTCGATGGCCGCGCCATAGGCCTTCGATGCGCTTTCGATCCGGTCCGTCGTCTCCGACGCGACAGTCTTGCCGATCGCCAGACCGGCCTGTTCTCCGGTCTGCACGGCTTCGATCGCGGCCTTGGCCGCCTGCTCGTTCGCGTTCAAAGCGTTCTTGGCTTCTGGCGCCATGACGTCTCTCCTGCTGGGCCGCCCCGCGGCGACCAACGCACGGATGGGCCAGCAGGTTCCGTCAGAAAACGTCAGGTTCGCTCGATCGGCTTCGAGCGCGACAGCGCCACCGTCTCGCGCTGCGCGCGCCGGCACGAGAGCGGCGGCAGGCCGCGGAGAATCAACTCGGCGTCGGCCACGGTCTGGCGGCCGATCTCGAGCAGGGAATCCGTCATCGCGCCTGCGCGATGCGGCGACAGCACCAGCCCTTCGACCTTGCGCGCCGGATCCCCCGCCGGCGCGGGCTCGACCGGAAACACGTCGGTCGCCGCGCGCAGCCGGCCGCTCTCGACCACGCGCAGGAACTCGGGAAAGTCCACCACCCCGGCGCGGCTCATCAGCAAGAAGACGCTGCCGGGGGTCACGAGGTCGAACTCGCGCTTGCCGAGAAAACCCTGGTTTTCGCTGGTGACGGCGGCGAAGACGACGATGACCTGCGACTGGCTCAGGATCGCGTCGAGCGTCGCCGCCTCCACCCCAAGCCCCTCCATGACATGGGCCGAGACCCAGGGGTCGAAGGCCTTCACCGTGCAGCCGAACGGCCGGACGAGCGGAAGGAAGGCGCGCGCTAGGTCGCCGAAGCCGATCAGCCCGACGCGGGCGCCGTAAAGCGAGAAGCAGCTCGCGGCGCCGTCCAGCAGCCATTTCTCGTCGCCGCGCCGCATCGCGCGATCGGCGCCGGTGATGCCGCGGCAGAGGTCGATCGCGAGCCCGAGCGTCATCTCGGCGACCGGCCGCGCGAAGGCCGAGCTCGGCGCGAGCACGTGGATTCCACGCCGGAAGCAGGTGTCGTAATCGACGTTCTGGAGGAAATTGGTCTCGACGTTGATGATGGCGCGCAACTTCGCCGCCCGGTCGAGCCGGGCCGTCGGCATGTCGGTCTGGCCGATGAGGAGCTCGGCCTCGGGCAGCGCGGCTTCGAGCGTTTCGGCCGGCATGCGCCCCGGCCCCTCGTAAACGATCAGCTCGCCTGCGTCGCCGAGGCGCCGCCAGAGGTCGGCGTCGAAGATCTCGGCGAGGCCCCGCGGTTGCGGATCGATCACGATCAGCGGCTTCGCCATGCGCTCCTCCAGGTGTTTCGTAGCGCCGAACCTCGTCCTGAGACGAACGCCACCCTCGTCGTGAGCCTGTCGAAGGACGCTCCAGATCGCGGCGCATGCCGAGCCTGTTGGACCATCCTTCGACAGGCTCAGGATGAGGTCGGCGGACTGCGGCCGCTGTCAGAACCGCCTGCGGTCGAGCGCAGGCTAGATCGTTCTAGGGAGAGCCGCAACAGGCTCGGCCGGCCGTCAGGCCGCCTTGCGCTCGACCGGGCCGATCCAGACGCGGGCGCGCTCGGAGCGGCGCAGGAGGTCGACGCTGATCGTCCGGTCGATCGTCTCGGCGTCGAGAGCGCGCAGAAGCTCGCCGACGCTCGCCACGCGCTTGCCGTCGAGTCCGATCACGATGTCGCCCGAGAGCAGGCCCGCGTGCGCCGCCGGTCCGGTCTGGTCGACCGCCGTCAGCCGCGCCCCGGTCGCCTGCTCGACGCCGAGCCGCAGCGCGATGCGGCGCGGGATCTCGGTCGTCGCGGCGCTGACCCCGATATAGGCGCGCCGCACCCGGCCGCGACGGGCGATCTCGCCGGCGACGAAATTGGCGGTGTTGGACGCGACGGCGAAGCAGATGCCCTGCGCGCCCACGATGATCGCGGTGTTGATGCCGACCACCTCGCCGGAGGACGAGACCAGCGGACCGCCGGAATTGCCCGGATTGAGCGGGGCGTCGGTCTGCACCACGTCCTCGATCATCCGTCCGCCGCGCGATTGCAGCGACCGGCCGAGCGCGGAGATGACGCCGGCGGTCACCGTCGCGTCGAAGCCGAGCGGATTGCCGATCGCGATCGCGATCTGGCCGCGCCTCAGCCTGGCGCTGTCGCCGAGCTTCGCCGCCGGCAGCGACACGTCCGCTTCGACCCGGGCGAGCGCGAGGTCGGTGTCGGGATCGTCGCCGAGCACGCGCGCCTGCAGCTCGCGGCCCTCGATCGTCGTCAGCGCGATGACCTTGGCCCCCTGCACGACGTGCGAGTTGGTGAGAACCAGGCCATCCGAGGACACGATCACTCCGGAGCCGGAGCCGGCGTTGCGTCCGCCGCGCTTGACGTCAATGCGCACGACGCTCGGCCCGACGCGCTCGACCACGTCGGACACGACGCGGGAATAGGCGTCGAGCGCCGCGCCGTCGCGGTCGGCGGGCGCGCCCGGACCTTGGGAGGGGCTGTCGGAATCGAGGATGAAGGCCGCATCCCGCGGCTGGAGATCATTGAACATGACCCGCGATATGGGCGCCCTCCCGCGTCATCGCAAGCACTCAAGATCGGGCTGTCCGCCCGGGGAAACTTGCCGCCCTGCCTACGTAATTTCCCTAATTGCGCCGCTGGGTCCGGTTTGGAAATGTTGGTTCACTGGAAGGGGTCGGCGCGTCGGCGAACTCGAGGAGCCTCGTCGCAGGCCGATGAGCCGACAGGAACGAGGTGGTCCGGCGCCTGTGGCTGACGGTGTGTCTACCGAGGAACGTCGAGCGCGAGGTTTCGCGGTCACGGGCAGCTCGCGTCCCAAGCCTCATTCGAGCTTCGTCGCCTTGCGACGGGACGGATAGCCGTGATGACCGCGGCGGCTCATCCTTGGTTTTGATCGGTCGAAGAGTCGGATGACCATGAACAAGGGTAAGGATTTCTGGACGCCACGGAAGCACGGTTTCGACGATGACGGGCCGATGCCATTCGACGCCCGCCGCGACTTTTCTCGCGGACGCAGCAGGCCGGACGGGATGGACGACACGTTCGCCAACCCGGCGCCGCCGGCAAACGTGCCGACGGTCGACGCCACGGTGAAGTGGTTCAAGGACGACAAGGGGTTCGGCTTCGTCGAACTCGAGAACGGGCAGGGCGACGCCTTTTTGCACGCGACCGCGCTTCATTCCGCCGGTTTCGATACGGTGCCGCCAGGATCGAAGATGAAGGTCGTCGTCACGGCCGGCGCCAAGGGGCCCCAGGTCGCGCGCGTCATGACCGTCGACATCTCGACCGCGGCCGCGCCGGTGCGCCGCCTCCCGGACGCGCCGCGAGCCCGACGGACGCCGCCCGATCCTTCCAGCGGGACGCCGCTCGGCGGCAAGGTCAAGTGGTTCAACGAGACCAAGGGCTTCGGCTTCGTCGCGGTGGACGACGGCGGCAAGGACATCTTCGTCCATATCTCGGCGCTCAACGCGGCCGGCATCGCCCACCTGAACGAGGGCCAGTCGGTCAACATGCGGGTCATCGACACGCCGCGCGGCCGCGAGGCGATCTCCATCTCGGTCTGACCGGCAGACCCGCGTCCGAGGGTTTCCCTCTCCCTCAGGGAGAGGGACAGCGGCCGGAGGCCGCAGGGTGAGGGGTCGCGTCGCGTCCGCTACCGTCTTCCCTTGGCCAGCGCGGCGAGGATCGCTTGCGCCCGCGGGCTCGCGAACGCCGCCGCGACGTCGCTGCCGATCCGGATCCGCCAGTTCGGCCGCTCACGGTCGGTGCCGGGCAGGTTCGTCGCCACCGATTCGCCGGCGAGATCGTCAAATTGCGCGCTCGCCAGCTGCGAGGCCGCGCCGCCGATGAAGGCGTGAACCGCGGCCGCGGTCGCGTCGTCGAGCGGCGCCTCTTCCGCCGGCGGGGCGTCGATGACGCCCGCCGCCAGCAGCGCCGCGATCAGCCCGCGCTTGTCCTCCCGCCGCGCTGCGATCGCGTCGCCGGCCTGCGCCAGGGTGCGGAGCCCGAGCGCCAGCAATTCAGCGATGTCGGCGC
>CAMFKX010000281.1 GCA_945957375.1 uncultured Roseiarcus sp. | reverse complement strand
AGGCGTGGACATTGATCGACCAGCACGCGATCTCGACCGTGTGATAGACCGGCGTGCTGACGCCGAGGACCTCCTCCGAGAAGGCGGCCACGACGTCGGCCGGAATCCACGGCGCGCCGAGTCGTGCGGTGATGTCGGACGGCTTCAGGTCCTCGGGCAGGGTCTTCTCGAGCGCGTCGACATTGCGCCGACAGCGCGGATCGAGCGCCGCGGCGGCGCGCGCCGCCGTGAGCTTGTCGCGGACCTTGCCCGAGAGATAGGCGTCGGCCGTCACCCAGACCTCGCGGTTCATGGCGACGCTCGGTTCGGGATCGAGGAAGATGCGCTCGCCTAAGTTCGCGATGGTCGTCGCGCGCGAGCGGCCGAGAAGCTCGGCGATGCGGTCGAGGTCGACGAGGGCGGTCTCGTGCAACGTGACGGCGAGCGCGTCCTCGGCCGTCTCGATCAGCGGCGTCGTCTCGGGATGGAGCACGCGTTCGCGGAAGATCGGTCCGTGCTTCGCCGTTCCGCTTTCGAGGTCGTAGTCCTCGATCGAGGCGACGAGCCAGACGTCGGGGTCGTCGAGAAAGGGCTGAAGGTTCGGCCGGCGGAAGGTTTCTCGCGTGTCGCCTTCCGCGGTCACGGTCTGGCTGATCGTCGTCAAGTTGATCGGGCCGAAGTTGCGCACGAAGAGCGCGTAGGCCGAGCGCAGCCGGATCTGCGCCGGGCCCCAGGGCTCGTCATTGGCCTGCGTGCGCAGAACCTCGCGGACGGCGTCGCGAACGGCGATGAGGCCGCGGATGATGCGGGCGTGCTTTGCGGGGATGCCCTCGGTTCCCCTGCCGTCGCGCACGGCGACCGCCTGCGGCTCGCCGGCTACGATCTGGACGAGTTGGCCTTCATGGACGAGATAGCTGCCCTCCTTGATTGCTGCGCCCTGTGCGGCCGTGCCGACCTGGACCTTCGATTGGAACGACGGCTTCGAGAGGTCTGCGGCCGGCTTGAAGAGGTCGCGCGGCAGTCGGTCGAGGGCTTCCGCGAGGAGGCCCGAGAGCGCGCCTTTGATGGAAGCTTCGGACTTCAGGGTATAGGCCGGCCCGTAGGCGCTCGAGGTGCGTGCATGGGCTCCGAGCGCCATTTCGGGGTGCTCGACGAAGTATCGGTTGATCGAGAGCGCCGGGTCGCCGTCCTCGGCCGGCACGGCTTCCATGAGTCCGTCCCACGCCGCGCCAGCAGGCGCTCCTCCCGCATCCCGCCTCTGAAGGAAAAGGATGTCGACGACGACGTCCGTTCCGGCGCGGTCGTGCATTGCGCCTTCGGGCAGCCGCACGGCGCCGACGAAATCGGCCATGGAGGCGATGTGTTCACGCGCCTTTCCATCGACCTTGTCCATCGTCCAGCGCGAGGTGACGAAGGCTGCGAGGCCGCCGGGCCTGAGCCGCTCGACGGAGCGGGCGATGAAGTAGTCGTGCAGGGAGAGCCGCAGCGCCCCGGCCGGATCGTCGGCGCGCACGGTGCGGTCGGAGAAGGGCGGGTTGCCGATGGCGAGATCGTAGAGCTCCGGCAATCGCGCCTTCGTGAAATCCTCGTGGCGGATGCGGGCGTTCGGATAGAGGAGTCTTGCGATCTGGGCGGTCGTTGCGTCCATTTCGACACCCGTCAGCGCGAGCTTGCCCGAGAGCGCCTCCGGCGAAAGCGCGAAGAAGAGGCCCGTCCCACAGCCGGGCTCGAGGACGCGCCCGCCGGAAAAGCCCATGCGGCGGAGCGCCCGCCAGATGGCCCGGACGATGAACTCGGGTGTGAAGTGGGCGTATTGCGTCGCCCGCTTGAGGCTTGCGAGGTCCTCGCGCGAGACCGCCAGTTCGAGCTCGACGCCGATCTCCGCCCATGCCTGCTCGAAGTCCTGGTCGATGCGGCGAAAGACCTTGTCGGCGACATCCGAGGCGCCGAAGGCCACGAATCTGGCGAGGCGCTCCTGCTCGTCGGGGCGGGCGTGGCGGCCTTCCGCCTCGATCGCCGTCATGAGCCGGATCGCGGCGAGATTGTCGGCGGCGCGCTCTTTCCAGGTCTGGCCAAGACGGCGATCGCCGGGGAGCCGGTAATCCTGCGCAGCGATGGCCGGCGTATGAATCGGGGTCTCGTCGGAGGCCGCGGGTTCCGAAGTCGGCGCGTCGAAGAGGCCCGTGTCCTCACGCCTCGGGGCGGTCTTCAGCGACAGCTTCGGCGCGGACGATCCGCCGTAAAGGCTAAAACCCCCGCTTAGGCTGGTCGTGTCGAGGAAGGGCAGGGAGAACTGGTTGTGGTCCATGGGCGAGGCCTCTTCGAAACGAAAAAGCGCGCGAGTCCTCGTGGGTCCGGAGCGGGGCAGGGCGCTTCGGTACGAGTCGAGTTCGCACGCAGGAAGGGAGGGGAGGGGAGGTCGAGGAGGCGCGGCTCAGCCGCGATCGGACGGGGGTCTTGTGTCGGCTTCTCGTCGGTCGTTCATCGGGCTTCCTTTCCGCTTTCGGACTCTTTCCGAAAGACCCGATCTCCCCGGCCGGCCGCCGACGGGGCTGGCAAGGGCGCGAAGCGCCCGGCCCGACCCTTGCCAGCCGTGGCGGCGGCTGGCAGTTCCCATTTGCGTCTCGGTCTCGGGTGTTCCTTCTCTCGAAGACGCCGTCAGGTCCTCCTGTCGTCGAGGACCAGGATTGCGGACGCGTTGGGCCTTTCACCCATCGTCGTCCTCGATCGGCTCGTGCGCCGAGTAAGCCGGGTCGGTCAGGATCTCCGGCCGATAGGCGCGAGCTTCTGGTCGACGCAGGCGTCGCATACGCGGGCGAGCGGGATGCCGCGGGCGTCGTGCTCCCACCAGCTCGGGAGGCCGGAGCCGCAAGGGCAGGGAAGGGTCATGGCGCGCCTCCCTGCCGTGGCGCGAGCGAGAGCTCGAGGGTGCAGGGTTCGATCGAGAAGGTCTCCGAGCCCCGGTCAGCCTGCAGGTCGAACCATGCGTCGCCGACCTCTTCGGGCCGTGGGCCGTCACGGACCGCGTCCCAGTTGTCGCGGCCGATCGCGTTCTTCCAGTCTCGAGCAAGCGTGGTCGTCGCGAAGACGCGGGTGAGGGCTTCGCCGTGGCGATTCTCGTAGCGGGCGACGAACATCGCCGTCGTCTCGGCGGCCGCGGGCAAAGTCTCGTCGCGCGGTTCGGTCGCCTCGGACTGTGGCCCCTCGTCCCATTCGTCGGGATCGAACTCGGACAAGGCTTCCGGGCAGGGTTGCCATTTCGTTCTTGCATGAAACGGGATCGTGAGACCGTCGAGGGAGTCGAACCGGGCTTCGCCGCAGAGGACGCCGAGCCTGTCTGCGAGATCGGCGCCGAGCGCCATCGCGAGGCTCTCGATCGCGCGCATGATCGGCTTCGCCGTCGGGAGCCCTGCGCGGTCGGCGGCTTCGATGAGTTCGTCGAGGGTGAGTTGCTTGGCCATGAAGTGCCTCCAGTCAGGTGCCAGCGACGACGCGCAGGGTGAACCGTTGTCCGTTGTCGAGCGCGACGATCAGGTTGTTCGGATCGGAGGCGTCGATCGAGTCGACCGCGGCGTCGGCGACGGGAACGAGCGTCCCTTCGTCCTCGTTCTCCTGATGGATCGAGAGCGTTCGCCCTTCGAGGAAATCGCGAACGGCGAGCCCGACGTCGCGGGTGTCGGCTTCGACGGGCGCCGTGTCGAAGCCGTCGGGTCCGATCTCCCGACCGCAGGCCTCGCATTGCATGGTGTCGAGCTCGCTCGAGACCTCCCATTTCTGTTTGGGCATGCTCCAGCGCGCGAGCGCGTCGCGGGTGACGTCGTCGCTTCCGCAATAGGGGCAGATCATCTTGATCTTCGGCATGGTTCCGACCTCCTTCCGGTTGGGGGTGACGACCCACGGGCTCGAGCGAGCTCTCATGGGTTTCCGTCCAGATCAGCGCGCCTCTTTCCAGGCGTCGAACGCCGCGATGAGCGCATGGATCTCCGGCGCTGCCGCTGCTCCGGCGCGCGCAGGCTGCATGACCGCCTCGATCGCGGCTTCCAGCGTCCGGGTCGGCAAAGGGGGAAGATCGAGCTCCTTGGCTGGGTCTTTTGGATAGGCCTCTGGTCCCTCCCAGAGGCCCGTGACGACGTCCGGGCCGCAGGTGTCGTAATCGAATTTCCGCGGGTAACGATCCGGATCGAGCGCGACCTCCGCAAGCGCCTTCGTCACCGCTTCTTGCGGCGTTTCCGCCTTGACAGTCAGGGTCACATATTCCGGCACGAGCCATGTCACTTCGGCGGTGTATTCCTTCATGTGCAAACCTCCTTCGGGTTCGTTGCGTTGCGGTTCGACACTGTTGCGCCACCCGCGAAGCGGTCGCCCCGCTGGCGTCAGACGACGAGGCGGGCGGCGCTCGCGACGTACTCCAAGCCGGCGTCAAGCCAGCCGCCGGCCGGGCATGCCTGTTCGTCGAGCGCCCAGCGCAGCGCCGCTGCGGCGTCGGGAATGCAGACGGCAGCCTCGGCCTCGGTGCAGCAGCGGGAGACATGCTCGCGACGCGCCCAAGCGACGGCCCTGGCGGCGTCGATCACGTTGAAGCGGGCGGTGTAGGCGACGGCGCGCTTGGGCGGCGCGAAACCGGGGTAGTCGTATTTCGACGGCATTGTCGTTTCCTCTCTGGGGTCAGGCGACAGGGTCGGCGACGAACCGGGCGAGCGGGGCGAGGTAGCCCACGTGCACGTTGGCGCGCATGACCTGGCGCCGACCCTCGATCGCGGCCTCGTCGGTGACGTCGAAGAACGAAGCCCAGGCTGCGGCCTCGGCGTCGATCGCAACGGCGAGGGCGCCGTCGATCGCGGGACGCTCCGGGGCGAACGGGAGAGAGCAAGCGAGGTAGATGCTGCGCCGGCCGCCGCCACAGCGGTCCAGCGAGGCCTGCATCTCTCCGGCCTTGGCCTCCGCCTCCTCGATCGTCGAGGCGGTCCAGACGACCATGCGCGACCAGTCGCCCCTGTCGCAGAAGCCGAGGAGGCTCCCGCAGGAGCTCGGTCGCAGCGTGCCGTTGCGGT
This sequence comes from uncultured Roseiarcus sp., assembly GCA_945957375.1. Taxonomy (GTDB): domain Bacteria; phylum Pseudomonadota; class Alphaproteobacteria; order Rhizobiales; family Beijerinckiaceae; genus Roseiarcus. Next base: position 1,996 of record CAMFKX010000281.1, on the reverse strand, counting down.
TCAGGATGCGAACGCCAAACATGGTCGTGCCCTTTCTCGTGGTTGCACACTGGCGGGGGATCCGAAGGCCGGCGGCGCTCCGCGTGCGACGCGCCCTCGCTCACTCGGCGGCGATGGCGAGCGCCGTGCGGCGGTCGATCAGGCGCGTGCGGCCGGCGGCGACGATCTCGTCGATCGGCCGGCGGTTCTGGTGCGCCGTGTAGCCGGTCATCCGTTCGAGCGCCCGGTAGCGGGCTGCGATGCCCGGCGCGCGCTCGGCGGCGTGCGCCCAGTCGTTCGCGGATCCGAACACGCAGAAGAGGCACGAGAGGCGCTCGTTGCCCTCGGCATAGGCCGAATGCGGCCTCTGCCCAGCGGCCCCGATCGAGGCGAACACCTCCTCGGTCGAAAACGCATGGATCGGAAGCCAGCGATACCAGGCCCACACGCTGTTGGTGTATTGGCGCCCCATGAGCTCGAAGGGCTTGTCCCTGGCGCGTTTGGCGCTCTCGGCCGCCCTGATCCCCTCGACGCTGACGATGATCGAGAACCGGCGGGGCCTCGCCCATGCGCGAATCTCCCGCGCGATCGGGTTCCTCTTGAGATCGCTGGTGCAGTAGCGTGCGTCGGACGAGGGCCATGACGGGACCTCGGGGCGTCGTGCGAACTGCGCCTCGACCATGCCCAGCAGCGTCTTGCGCGAGCCGTCCCTCCAGCGGCCCTCGGCGACCACGAATGGGACGCCGGCGTCGGCGGCCTGATCTCGGGCGAGCTCGAGCGCGCCCGGCCATTCGATGTCCCCGAGCGTCGCGTGGACGACGAGAACCTGCGCCGGCGGGACGACGCGGAGAACCTCGATCGTCTGGCACTGGGAATCCTTGCCCCCGGAATGGTTGATCGCGAAGAGCGCGCCCTTCTTGGCGAGCGCGCGGATGGCGTCGAGGCGCGTCAGGGTCGCCGACATGAGCGAGCCTCCTCCTCAGGGGTTTCGACGGCGACGTCTCCATCTCGGACGCCGTGTTCGTTCGGCTCTCAGGACTTCCCGAAAGCGGGTTCTCGGCGGCCGGCCGCCGGCGGGGCCCGCAAGGGCGCGAAGCGCCCGGCCCGACCCTTGCGGGGCCCGTCGGCGGCTGGCAGGTCTGGTTTCAGGATTTGTCTTCGGGCCGTTCGCGAATCCGTTCGGTCAACTGCCGAACCAGGCGCCGCCCGATCTCATGCGGCGATTTGCGCCGGATCGCCGCGGCCAAGAAATTCGCTCCAGGACCAGCGCCGGCCGAGGCCACGGGTCGTCGTCAGTCCACGCGCGTGCGCGCGGCGCTCCATCTCGATCGACAGCGCGGTCAGATCCGGATGCATCCGCGCGAGCCAGTCGACTTCAGGCTTCTTCGAGGCCGGGCACATGAAGCACGCTGACTTGATCGGGACCGGAAGTCCGGCGCTCACGATCTCTTCTTCGCAGCGCTCGCGCGTCCATCCCCATTCGACGAGCGGATAGCGGCGCCGATGGCCCGGCGGCCATTTCCCGGCTGCGTTGCGGATGCGACGCGCGTCGGCTGCGCCGGCGTCGTAGCCGATGAGCTTGGTGATGAAAGGTCCGTGGCGCCAGGTCTGGGCCCTCGGGTTCCAGCCGAACGCCTTCTGCACGTGTCGCCATTGCGGATCCACCTTCCACTTGAGGCTGCAGCTCGAGCCGCCGTAGGCGAGCGACGGCAGGACCCTCTTTCTGAGGCATTCGCCGTGCAGCGACAGGTCGCCGGCGATCGGGCTCGACCGCTTGACGATTGTGATGCCCGGCATGTCGTTTCGCGACAGCCATTCCTGCATGATTGCGAGGTACGCTGTCGTTTCTGGCTTCTCTGAGCCGGTGTCGGCGAACAGGAGCATTACTGGTCTGACCCCGAGCCGACGAAGTCCGATCAGCATTGCGGTGCTGTCGACGCCCGCCCCGTAGGCGACGACGATCGGATCGTCCCCGAAGGGCGCACTCTGCGTCGTCACGGCGCCCTCCCGTGTGGAT
>CAMFKX010000280.1 GCA_945957375.1 uncultured Roseiarcus sp. | reverse complement strand
CAACCGCAAGGTCCACTTCACCACCGGCATGTCGCTGCACGTCTGCGACCTCAGGCCGAAGAGCCGCGGGACGGTGCGCCTCGCCGGCCCCGACGTCGCTGACGCGCCGCTGATCGACCCGAATTTCCTCGCCGACCCTGAGGACATGGAGACGATGGTTCGCGGCGCGGAGATCGTGCAAAAAATCCTCGCCCAGGCGCCGCTCGCCCCCTATCGCGGGCGCTGGATCTACGGGACCGGCCGCGACGATCCGGAGACGCTGAGGACGCTGATCCGCGCGCGCGCCGACACGATCTACCACCCCGTCGGCACCTGCCGCATGGGCGTGGACGAGCGCGCCGTGGTCGACCCGACGCTGAGAGTCCGCGGCGTCGAGTCCCTGCGCGTGGTCGACGCCTCGATCATGCCGCTGCTGGTCAGCGGCAACACCCAGGCGCCCTCGGCGATGATCGGCGAGAAGGCGGCGGACATGATCCTGGGACGGGCGGCGTAGGGCGCTCCGCGCCCTTCAGCTTTGCATCGCTCCCGGCCCGGGGATCGCCCCGGGCGGGCATTTGCCGAGGATGATCATGCCCAGGACCTCGTCCTTGGTCATGTCCTCGACCCGCCCCGAGCCGACGATCTGGCCGTTCTTCATCACCGTCACCCGGTCGGCGAGGTCGAAGACGTCGTGGATGTCGTGGCTGATGAGGAAGATGCCGATGCCTTCGGACTTGAGCTGCTTGACGAGTTCGCCGACCTGCGCCGTCTCGGCCGGTCCGAGCGCCGCGGTCGGCTCGTCCATGATCAGGATGCGGGCGTTGAAATGGATCGCGCGGGCGATCGCGACCGACTGGCGCTGGCCGCCCGAGAGCGCGCTGACCGGCTCCTTGAAGCGGCGGAAATTCGGGTTCAGCCGCCCCATCACCTTGCGCGCCTCGGCCTCCATCGAGGCGTCGTCGAGCGTGCCCCAGCGGGTCAGCAGCTCACGCCCGAGATAGAGGTTCGAGGCGGCGTCGACGTTGTCGGCGAGCGCCAGCGCCTGATAGACGGTCTCGATTCCGTATTTCTTGGCGTCGCGCGGATTGGCGATGTGCGCCTCCTCGCCGGCGACGAAGATCTGGCCGCCGTCGCGCTTGTAGGCGCCCGACAGGATCTTGATCAGGCAGGACTTGCCCGCGCCGTTGTGGCCGAGCAGGCCCACGACCTCGCCGGGGTAGAGGTCGATATAGGCGTGGTCGACGGCCTTGACGCCGCCGAAGGCGAGCGAGATGTCCTTCATCTCGATGAGCGGAGTGCGGACCTGAGCGTCCATGATCTCAACCCTTCGCGGTTCTGCGGCGATAGAACGTGTCGATGCCGACCGCGGCGACGAGCACCAGGCCGACCACCATCTGCTGGAAGGCCGAGTCGAAGCCGAGCAGCACCATGCCGGACTGCAGCGACTGGATGACCAGCGCGCCGATCAGCGCGCCGTAGATGGTGCCGACGCCGCCGGCGAGCGAGGTGCCGCCGATCACGGCCGCGGCGATGGTGTAGAGCTCGTCGAGCTGGCCGAGCACGTTGGTCGCCGAGTCGAGGCGGGCCGAGTCGATGCAGGCGGCGACCGCGGCGAGCATGCCCATCAGCGCGAACACCATCACCGTGATGCGCTTGGTGTTGATGCCGGCGAGTTCGGCGGCTTCCGGATTGCCGCCGATCGCGTAGACGTAGCGGCCGAATTGCGTGCGCCGCGCGACGAAGGTCATCAGGAAGCCGATCACAAGCGCGATCAGCACCGGGATCGCCCATCCGGTCGAGATGAACAGCCCGTCCTCCGGGACCGGGATATTGTGGGCCTCCGCCCACGCGGCCGCGACGCGCGGCGGCCACGGATAGGCGTTGACGACGGAGGTCGCGCCGACCACGAGCAGGCAGCCGAGCACCGCCAGAAGGATTTCCGCCCACATCGGACGCTTGGGAAAGCGGAACCGCGCGCGACGCTGTCGTCCGGCCCAGATGCTGAAGACGATGCCGGCGCAGGCGAGCAGCGCGATCACCCAGGACACCGTCGCCCCGACTGATCCGTGCGGCCCGCCGCCCATCAGCGCGAAGGTCGGGTCGAGCGGCGCGATGGTCTGGCCGGAAGTGACCAGCCAGGCGGCGCCGCGCCAGAACAATTGCCCGCCCAGCGTCACGATGAAGGCGGGAATGCCGAAATAGGCGACGAGCGATCCGTGCATCGCGCCGATCGCCGCGCCGATGGCGAGCGCGAGGATCACCGAGAGAATCCAGATCGTCGGGTTGTCGAGGCCGAGCCACATCGGGAACACGCGCACCTGCGCAACGCCGATGATGGTCGAGACGAAGCCGATGATCGAACCGACCGACAGGTCGATGTGGCGCATCACGATGATCAGCACCATGCCGGTGCCCATGATCGCGATCGAGGACGTCTGGACGCTGAGATTCCAGAGGTTGCGCGGCGTCAGGAACAGCCCGCTGAACAGCCCGCCGCTCATCAGGTTGAAGCCGAACCAGATCAGGAGCAGCGCGAAGATCATGCCCAGCATGCGGGTGTCGATCTCGGTCGCCCGGAGGAGGCGGCGAAACACGGGCTCTTCCGGAGCGGCGTGGGTGGCGCCGGGCGCAGCGGTGGTCATGGCGTTTCCTTCGCGATCGTTCGTGCTCGAGGCCGCGGCGGCGCGGGAGGCTCCCGTTCAGGCAGGGCCGCGCCGAAGCGGCGCGACCCCTTTTCTCATGTCCGTCCGGAAGGGACGGCGATCAGTCGCAGAACTTGACCGATCCGGGCTTCACGCCGTTGCAGACTTCCGCCTTGGTGATCCAGCCCTTGTCGACGATCACGTTGAGGTTGTCCTTGGTGACGGCGAGCGGGGTGAGCAGGACCCCGTCGACGGTCTGCTTCTTCGGACCGCCGGAGAACGGATGCACGTCCGGGATGTCCTTGTTCTTCTTGCCCTGGCCGAGCGCGACCGCCGCGGCGCCGGCGGTGTGGCCGAGGTCGCGCGCGTCCTTCCAGATCGACACGGTCTGGGTGCCGAGCGCGACGCGGTTGATCGCCGCGTGGTCGCCGTCCTGGCCGGAGACCGGAACCACGCCCGCCATGCCCTGCGCCTTCAGCGCCGCCACGACGCCGCCCGCCATGCCGTCGTTCTCGGCTACGACCGCGTCGACCTTGTTGTTGTTCTTGGTGAGGAGCTGCTCCATGTTTTTCTGGGCGTTGTCCGGCTTCCAGCCGTCGGTGTAGGTCTCGCCGACGTTCTTGATCTTGCCGCCGTCCATCGCGGACTTGAGCACTTCCTTGATGCCCGAGAACAGGAAGTCGGCGTTCGGATCGCCCTTGTCGCCCTTGATGAAGACATAGTTGCCTTCCGGCTTGGCGCCCTCGATCGCCTTCGCCATCATGCGGCCGACGCCGACGTTGTCGAAGGTGATGTAGAGCACGTTCGGGCTCTCGATCAGGCGGTCATAGGCGATGACCGGAATGCCTTCGTCGGTGGCCTTTTTGACCGCCGGCAGGATCGCCTCGTTGTCCATCGCGAGAACGATCAGGACGTTGGCGCCCTTGGCGATCAGGCTCTCGACGTCGGTGAGCTGCTTGGCCGGCGAGCCCTGCGCGTCGGCCGAGATGTACTTCGCGCCGCCCTTCTCGAGCGCTTCCTTGATCGCCTTTTCGTCGGTCTTCCAGCGCTCTTCCTGGAAGTTCGACCAGGAGACGCCGACCGTCAGGTCCTTCGCCGACGCCGCGAAAGACATCACGCTCGCGGACGCGAGCAGCGCCGCCCCGACCGCCATCTTGTATGCGATTTTCATTTTGCTTTTCCTCCACTGGAAGCCCCCGCGTGGGGACTGGTTACAAGCTCTTGGATCGCAATCTCACCGGGCGATCGTGCGGGATAAAAACACTACCCTTCGTCGCCCGGAAAGCGCAACCGGCGGACGCCGGCGGACCTCACGGCAGATTGTCGCGCATCACGATCTCCACCCTGATCTTCTCCTGCTCGGCCAGTATCGGCTCGCGCCGGGCGAGCGACAGCAGGACCCGGATCGCCGAGCGCGCCTCGTGGCCCGGATCCTGGACGATCACGGCGTCGAGGAGGCCGCGCAGCAAGCCGCGGCGGGTCACCGGGGTGAGGTCGTGGGCGATGAAGACCACGTCCGCCTCGCGGCCGCTGTCGGCGAGCGACTTGACCACGCCGGGCGTTCCCGCCCCGACGTTGTAGAGGCCGACCAGATCCGGCTGCTCGGCGAGCAGCCGCGCGGTCAACGCCTCGTTGGCTTCGTCCCGGTCGCCGCCCTCGACCACGCCGAGCGCGGTCAGTCCGGGAAATTCGAGGTTGATCACCTGATTGAAGCCGAACACCCGCTCGGCGTGGTCGCGCAGCGATCGCGAACCGGCGACGACGCCGACCTTGCCCGAGCGCCCGCCGACGAACCGGCCGATCAGCGAGCCTGCGGTGCGTCCGGCGGCGACGTTGTCGATGCCGACATAGTGATGGCGGCGCGAGCCCGGCACGTCGGAGACGAGCGTCACGACATGGGTTCCGCCCGCGACCAGATCGTCGATCGCCGCGCGCACGCTCTGGTGGTCGAGCGCCACGACCGCGACGCCGTCGTAGCGGCCGACCAGGGATTCGAGAGTGGCGGCGAGCGCCGCCGGATTGAAGACGTCGGCGCGGATGGTCTCGGCGCTGGCGCGGCGCGCGTTGAGCCAGGCGGCCATGTCCTCCACGGCGGCGCTGATCGCCTGCATGAACAAGTTGCCGCCTTCCGGCATGACGAAAGCGAACCGGCTCGACCGCCGCCGCGCCAGATCGGCGGCCGCGGATGAGGGACGAAACTCAAACCGGTCGATCGTCTCCCGGACCCGCCTCGCGGTGTCCTCGCGCACGCCGGCGCGCCCATGCAGAACGCGGTCGAGGGTCGCCACGCTCACTCCTGCCTCCCGCGCGATATCTTTCAGTGTAAGGTGGCTTGGCGCCATATCCCCGCTCTTTGGCGACGTCATAGCAATCAAGGCTGAGGTGCGCAACTCAGAATTGACAGCGTCAGTGACGCCGCGCATTGCTGGGCGGGCGAAGCCGCGCCGCCGGCAGCGGCGGGCGCTTCTGCGCCCGCGCAAAGCTTGCCGCCGATCGGCCGGCCCGCTAGCTTGCCGACCGCGTCGCGGACGGCGAGAGCGGCCGCAGGGGAAACGCATCAAGAGTCTCGCGCCCATGTTTTTTCCCCGATCCGTTTTCGCCTCGTTCATGCTCCTGGCGATGCTTTTCCCGGCCCGGGCTTTCGCCGAGCCGGACGCGCGGCCGACGCCGGAAAGCGTCCTCGATCAGCGATATCGGCTGGTGCTCGATCTCGTCCGCCATACGGCGACCTATTCCCCCCCTGTCGCGAGCCGCGCCTTCGCCTATTTCGGCGTCACCGGGTACGAGGCGGTGGCGAGCGGCCGGACCGATCTCGCGACCCTCGCCGGCCAGCTCAACGGCCTCGCGCCCCTGCCGGCGCGCGCCCCGGGCGCGGTCTACGACGAGGCGGTGGTGCTCGACGCCGCCATGTCGGCTGCGACCGAGCGGTTCTTCAGCAATACCGGACCGTCCGGCCAGCACGCGATGAAGGCGCTCGACGCGCGGCTCGGCCCGGCGACCGACCAGGGGCTCGCCCCCGACGTGGTCGAGCGATCGCGCGCCTACGGGCGGGCGCTGACGGACGCCCTGTCCGCCTGGGCGGACGCGGACGGCGTGGGCAAGATCGAGAACATGGGCTTCCCGATGAGCTACGCCCCGAACCCGGCCCCGGGCCACTGGCGCCCGACCAGCACGATTGCGCTGCAGCAGGCGCCGCTGCTGCCCGAATGGGGCCGGGCGCGCCCTTACGTGATGCCGTCGGCGAAGACCTGCGACCTGCCGCCGCCGCTCCCCTACAGCACCGCCAAGGACTCGCCCTTCTATCTCGAAGCGCTCGAGGTCCACGACGTCGGCGCGCATCTGACCGACGAGCAGCGGGCGATCGCGCGCTTCTGGTCGGACGACGCGATGCTGTCGACGACCCCGCCCGGCCACTGGATCCAGATCGCGTTTCAGCTGTTCGAGCGCGACGGGACGCCGATCGACCGGCGCGTCGACGCGCTCGCCCGCCTCGGCGTCGCCACCGCCGACGCCTTCATCGCCTGCTGGGCGACCAAGTTCAAATATGACCTCATCCGCCCGGTCACCTACATCCGCGCCAATATCGAGCCGGACTGGACGGCGCTGCTGATCACCCCGCCGTTTCCCGAATATCCGAGCGGGCACAGCACGGCGTCCGCCGCGATGGCGGAGGTCATGACCCAGGCGTTCGGCGACAACGTCGCCTTCGAGGACGCCGCCCATATCCGCGACGGTCTGCCGCCGCGCAAGTTCGCCAGCTTCCGGGCGGCTGCGGCGGAGGCGGCCGTCTCGCGCCTCTACGGCGGCATCCACTTCCGGACGGCGATCGAGCGCGGCCTCGAGCAGGGCCGGTGCACCTCGGCCTACGCGCTCGCGCTGAAGACGCGGAAGTGAGCGCGCGCGGTCATGCCCGCGCAAGCGGGCGTCGAGAATCGCTGGCCGCCCGCTCTGTGGACACGCGAGGCTCGTCGGCGCGGCGACTCGGGATCGCCGCTTTCGCGGGGATGACGGTCTTGATGACGTTCGCCCCCGCCCGCGCCGCCGAGGATCCGCTGCCGCCGCATTTTTCCGAGGAGACGGCGACGGCCGGCGTCCACGCGTCCTACGACGGCGACTGGCAATACGCGGTCGGCGGCGGCGTCGCGGCGTTCGATTGCGCCGGCGACGGCCGGCCGAGCCTCATGATCGCCGGGGGCGACAAGCCGGCGAAATTCTTCCGCAACCTCTCGAAGCCGGGCGGGGCGCTGAAGTTCGAGGAGCAACCGAGCGGCCTCGAGCTCGACCGCGTCGTCGGCGCCTATCCGATCGACATCGACGGCGACGGGAACGTCGATCTCGTCGTGTTGCGCGTCGGCGAGGTCGACCTGATGCGCGGCCTCGGCCAATGCCGGTTCGCGCGCGCCAACGAGGCCTGGGGCTTCGTCAGCCGCGACGAATGGTGGACC
>CAMFKX010000279.1 GCA_945957375.1 uncultured Roseiarcus sp. | reverse complement strand
CCGCTCCTCAGGACGAGGTCGAGGAGGTCAATCATTTGAAAGTTCAATCGAAGGTCCCCCGACACGCTGGAGGGAGGCTTCCGTTGCGCATTCGCGACAAATCGCCGCTTGTCGCCTGCTGCATGCACTGAGGTCTTGATCTGCCGTCGGCTTTCGGGAATCGTGGCTTTCGGCCGGCGCGCGACCCACCGAACGGAAGCGCCGCCGGGCGAGGCCTTCTGATGGTAACGAGTCTGTCGGCCGGCATATGGGCCGGGTTTGTCGCAACGGTTTATCTGTCGCTTTTCATGATCGCCAAAGCCCGGCTTGGCATGATTCCGGCGCGCGACCGGACCAAGGCCATGCCGGAGGTGGTCGCCACGTTCACCGGGGCCAGGCTTCCCTCGCGCGTCGGCTGGATCGGCCACTTCGTCGTCGGATCGTTGTTCCTGGGCGTCGCCTACGCAGTGATCCAGCCGATGCTGCCGGGCGAGCCGTGGGTCAAGGGCCTCGCGTTCGGCGCGATCGTATGGCTTGCGGTGATGATCATTTTCATGCCGCTGTCCGACCAGGGCCTGTTCGGCAGGAAGATCGGTTTTTTCGGCTCCGTTGCGAGCTTGGTCCTTCAACTCGTTTACGGCGGCATCCTCGGACTCGCGTTCGCCTATTGATCGCCGGCGAACAGACCGAGGTCCAGACCCCGTTCGGCGTCGCCGTCGGGACGAAAGTCGCGCGCCTGCGCTCGCCTGCGGCGCCCGACCCGCTGCGCCAATCCGTCGCGCTTCGCCCGGCCTGGCGCGCACTGGACAACGCCGCGTCGGCCGGATAGCGAAATGGGCAAAAGATGGACGGCGGAAACAGTCCGCCGCCCCGCAGGAAGGCGGATCATGGACTACGAGCGGCGCTTTTCGGACGCGATCGACCGTCTCAAGGCCGAAGAACGCTATCGAATCTTCGCCAATCTCGAACGCGACGCGCAGCGCTTTCCGGCCGCGCTCTGGCGTCCCGAGGGCGAAGAGGACGCCCCGCGCGAAGTCACCGTCTGGTGCTCCAACGACTATCTCGGCATGGGCGTTCATCCGGACGTGATCGCCGCCTCGGTCGACGCGGCGCGCGCCCACGGCGCCGGCGCTGGCGGCACCCGCAACATTTCCGGCACCCATCATCCGATCGTGCGGCTCGAAGCCGAACTCGCCGATCTGCACGGCAAGGCCGCGGCGCTCGCCTTCACCTCGGGCTGGATCTCCAACCTCGCCGGCATCTCGACGATCGCGAGCCTGCTGCCGAACTGCCTGATCCTGTCGGACGCGCTCAACCACAATTCGATGATCGAGGGAGTGCGCCGCGCCGGCTGCGAAAAGAAGGTGTGGCGCCACAACGACGTCGCCCATCTCGAAGCGCTGCTCGCGGCCGAGCCGCTCGATCGGGCTAAGCTGGTCGTGTTCGAGAGCCTCTATTCGATGGACGGCGACATCGCGCCGATCGCGGCGATCCTCGACGTCTGCGAAAAATACCAGGCGATGACCTATATCGACGAAGTCCACGCGGTCGGCCTCTACGGGCCGCGCGGCGGCGGCGTCTCGGAGCGGGAGGGCCTCGCCCACCGCATCGACGTGATCGAGGGCACGCTCGCCAAGGGCTTCGGCTCGCTCGGCGGCTACATCGCCGCGAGCAAGTCGGTGGTCGACGCGGTGCGCAGCTATGCGCCGCAGTTCATCTTCACCTCCACCTTGCCCCCGAGCGTCGCGGCGAGCGCCGCCGCGGCGGTGCGTCACCTCAAGCGCTCGACCGCCGAGCGCGAACGCCACCAGCACATGGCGCGCCTGACCAAGCACGCGCTGCGCGCGGCCGGCATTCCCGTGATGGACAACCCGTCGCACATCGTGCCGGTGTTCGTCGGTGACGCGCAGAAGTGCAAGGCGGCGAGCGCGATGCTGCTCGAGCGCCACGCGATCTACATCCAGCCGATCAACTACCCGACCGTCGCCGTCGGCACGGAGCGGCTGCGCATCACCCCGACCCCGGCGCACAGCGAGGCGCAGGTTGCGGGACTGGTCGAGGCGCTGGTCGACGTGTGGAAGACGCTCGGCCTCCGCTTCGAGGAGGCCAGGATCATCCCGCTGCGGCGCCCGACCGCGCGCGAGATGGATCCTTGCGTCTATCCGGACATGAAGAAAGCGGCCGAGTAACCCCGGCTGCGCCTGCGGGGGCCGGCGCGGCCAGGGCGGTCGATTTCGATGTTTCAGGCCGCCGAGGCTTGTCCTGCGTCTTGCGCCGCAGCGACAGTTCGACGTAATCTGAACAAGAATTCATAAAAGGGCGATCGGGATCAACATTATGACCGACCGCGAGAAGCGTTGGTTTGGAATTTTCGGTGCATTGGCTTCGAGAGGTTCCCAAAAACCCGCGCTGACCGGCGCAAGACTCCTGGCCGACGACAGCGGCCCCACTCTGCCAGACTCCGAAGGGCCGCAGCCGTCGCGCCCGCCGGAGCCGGCTGAGGTCGAGTCGCGGCCGGAAACGGACGCGTTGGCGACCGAACCGGACGCGGAGGCGGAAGCCGAAGCCGAGGTGGAAGCGGAGGCCGAGGCGGAAGTGGGGTTCGAAGAGGCGACCACGGCCTATGTCGCGGGTCCGATCACCACCGTGTGGGCCTCCCACCCCCTCGAGGACGCCGAGACTCCCCGGGTCGACGAAACCTGGATCAGCGCGAAAACGCTGCGCGAGCAGAGCCTTCTCAGGCTGATGCTGGGTCAGCAAGTCCTCCGGGCGGCGTTGGTCGAGGGACCGGTGGTCGAATTGCGCGCCTCCGCCGGGGCCGAGATGGACGCGCTCCTGCCCGTCTCAGCGGCCGTCGAGGTCAACGCCGACGATGCGAAGGCCGCCCAGGCGGCGGTTCGCCGGTTGGACGGCGGGGTCAACGTCATCTTCGTGCGCGACGCGCTGCAGTTTCTGAGCGAGACCCGACAGTTCCTCGGCGCTTGTTTTTCCAAAGTTCGGTTGGGCGGCTTTCTGATCGTCAGCGTCCCGCACCAGTTCCTGTTCGAGCGCAAGCTGCGGCTGCCTTCGCGGCGCAGCCCGCTGCACAGACGGTTCTACACCGCCAACAGCTTGCTCGCCGACGTCGAGGAAGCCATCGATCCGTGCGAGTTCCGCATCCGTTTTCTCGGCGACAGCGACGCGAAATATCACGCGGCGGCGAATCTGTCCGCCGCTCCCGCGGGCGGCCAGGACATCGTGCTGGCGATCGAGAAGGTCGCCCTGCCGCCCTGGCGTTCGGCGCTCGACGCCGACGAGATCTGGGATCACAAGCCGAGCAAGGCGGTTCGTTATCTCCCGATCGACAGGAAGCAGCCGGCCGCGTTGCGGGTCATCGCGCCCGACCCCACGGGCGTGTCGCGGGTGATCGTGGTCAAGCTCGACCACCGCGGCGATTTCCAGATGGCCGCGGAAGCCTTCAAGGTTCTGCGCAACGCCTTCGCCAGCGCCGAGCTGACGATCGTATGCGGATCGTGGAACGTCGCGGAAGCGAAGCAAGGCGGCCTGTTCGACGAGGTGATCCCGTTCGACTTTTTCCCCGAGGACGATTCCGCGCGCCAGCACATGCCCTCCCGGGAGTCTCTCGTGGCGGATTTCGTCGCAAGGATGCAGGGAAAATCCTACGATCTGGCGATCGACCTTCGCCTCTACGACGACACCCGCATGGTCCTGAAGGCGATCGACGCGCGCGTTCACGCTGGCTTCGACCGGTTTGATTCGTTCCCGTGGCTGACCATCCGTCTCGACGCCGCGAGCGCGACCGCCGACGATCGCGCGGAGATCCGGGTCGTGGCCGCGGAGCACTTCCATACGGCGATCGGCAAGCATCGCTCCTTCGAGATCCGGTCCGACGAGCCCGTGCGGCTCCCGGATCGACGGTCGGTGATCTGGGGCCCCTACCACAGCCTGCCGAGCGGCCACTATCAGTTCGAGTGTCTGATCGAGCCGCTGGGAAAAGACTTCGACACCGGGTTCGACATCGCGTGCGACGCCGGCAGACGGATCGTCGTCGCCGGTCCTCTCGCAGTCCGCCGAGGGGTCCATCCGGTCATCGCCTTCTCTGTCGAGAACAAGATCGACAGCTTCGAGTTCCGCATCAACGGCGGCGACAGGGGCCTGGAGCCCTTCCGGTTCCTCGGCGTCCGCTATGTTCGCCAGGGGCCGATCCGCGGCGTGCACCAAACGGAGGCGATGGCTCTGCTGGCGAGGCTGGTCGAATTGCGGATGCGCGACGCCTTCACCATGGAACTGGCGTGATGCTGGCAGCGGGGTCGGCGCCGGTTGTCATTTCGCCCTTCGCCAACGAGCGTCTGCGCCAGTGGCCCTGGCGCCACTACCGATCGCTGATCGAGATGATCGTGCGCGAGCACGGTTTGCCGGTGGTGGTGGTCGGCACGCGCGGCCAGCGCGCCGCGGCCAACGAGATCGTTCGCGGCCTGTCGTCGGAAATGGTCGCCAACACCTGCGGAGTGTGGTCGTGGGCGGAACTCGTCGCCGCCGTCGACGCCGCGCCCTACGTGATCGCCAACAACTCCGGCGTCGCGCATCTCGCGGCCGCCCGCGGGCGCTGGACGTTGTGCATTTTCGCCGCCAGCCATGCCTACAATGAATGGATGCCGCGCGGCCCGCGGGTCGTCACCCTCGTCAAGGCGGTGGCGTGCTCGCCGTGCGAAATGGGCACCGAACATTGTCCCAACGGAGTCGCCTGCATGGTCGACCTCGAGCCGGGCGAAGTGTTCTGGAGCTTCAATCACGCGAGAGACCAGGCGGCGTTCGGAGACGGAGGCGGTCAGAGAGCCATGGCGGCGCAATGAGACTGTTCTACTTCGTTCACATCACCGGCACCGACCCCGGAATAAGCGGCGTGCCGCGCGTGGTGAAGAGCCTCGCGAGCGAACTGCTCGCCACGCCTGAAGTCGAGTTGGTTCCGGTGTCCTGGAGCGCCGAGCTCAACGCGCTTGTCCATACCGAGCAAAAGCTCCTCGACAATCTCGCCCGCCATGGCGGGCCGACGCTGACGGCGTCGAGCGAGGCGCTCGCGCCGATCGAGACGCAGGCCGGAGACTGGCTGCTGTTCGCCGAGGTCCCGCACCTCGGCACCCACGACGCGGCGTATCAGCCGGTGCTGATCGAGGAGCCGATCGCCTTCGCGCGGACCCGCGCGTTGCGGGTCGCGGCCGTCGTGCACGACATCATGCCCCTCACCTCCTCGCTCGGCTCCGAACGCCGGCGCGCGTTCGCCGACCTCGTGCGCAGCGACTCCGGCGGAGACGAGGCCGAGGTTCAGCGGCTGCGCTTCGCCCTCTACGCCCACGGCCTGGCGAGGGCCGACCTGATCCTTCCGGTGTCGAACACCAGCGGCGCGCTCCTCGCCCAGTGGCTCGTCGCGCACGGCCACGCCGCCGACAAGCTGCCGCCGATTTCGCCGAACCTGCTGCCGGAGGAAATCCAGGGTTCGCCGCGGGCCCTGCCTTGCCGACCGATGCCCGACGCGCGCCGGACGATGGAGTTCCTGACCGTCGGAACGGTCTGCACCCACAAGAACCAGCTCGCGGCCATGGCCGCGTTTCTGCGCCTCATCCAGCGTCGGCCGGATCTCGAGGTCCGTCTGAACGTCGTCGGCACGGTGGCGCCGGACGTCGCGGTCGCGGCCAGCCAACTGGCGAAGCGCTCCCGCGGCCGGATCGTCCTGCATGGGCATCTCCCGGACAATCGTCTCGACGCGATGCTCAAGGCCAGCAGGGCGACCGTGTTCATCTCGCTCGCGGAAGGCTACGGGCTGCCCGCGGCCGAAAGCCTGTGGCGAGGCAAGCCGTGTCTGTGCTCAAACGAGGGATCGCTCGCCGAGATCGCCGCCAAGGGCGGCTGCCTCGTAGTCGATCCGCGCGATCCCGACTCGATCGAAGCGGGTCTCGAGACGCTGGCGTCGGACGCCGAACGCTACGACGCGCTGCTGCAGGAAATCGCCGCGCGCAGGCTGCGCACCTGGCGCGACTACGCGCGCGAAACCGTCGATCGCCTCGCCGGAGCGGAAGGGCGGCTGGCGGAATCGGACGGCCATGGCGGATCCGATTCGGCCGCCGAAGCGCCGTTCGACGCGGCGCTGACCCTCGCCTCGTCCGATCTCAGCGTGCTTCCCGCCTATGCTTCGGCGCGGCCGCGGTCGATCCGTCACCGGGGCATCCTCCATTACGAGCGCGAGGCGCACGGCGCGATCGGCGCCGACACCCTGTTCTTCGGGCCGTATCTGTGGCTTCCTGCCGGACGCCATCGGATCACGTTCGACGGCGAGATTGACGGCCAGGTCGAGATCGCGCTGACCGCCGACTCGGGCAAGACCAAACTCCGCTGGGCCCGCCTGTCGACGTTCGCGCGGCCGCTCGTCATCGACCTTGCGGAACCCGTCGAAGGATTCGAAATCGTCGGCCGTCGGACGCCGGGCCTCGAACGCCTCGTGCTGCGCTCGGCGCTGATCGAATATCGCCCGCTGTCGCCTCATGACGAACCGCTGCCGGCCGCGGAGTTCGCCGAGCCGCCGCCGCTGCCGGTGTTCGGCCGAAACGACGACGGGCGGCCGCTGTATTTTCCCCACGTCGTTCCCGCTTCGGAGATGCGGGTCCACGACGCCTATCAGGTCGGGGCCCGCAACCAGCTCCGGGCGGGCTCGACCATCGCCTTCCGGCGCAGAACGCACGCCCGCGTCGATGTGAGCACGTTGTTCTTCGGCCCCTATCTGGAGCTTGAGCCGGGCGCCTACTGGTTTCGCATCCAGGGCGACTTGGACGGGCAGGTGCGGGTCCGGATCACCCAGCAATTCGCGGCGGAATGCCTGCTCGAGACGACGCTGGCGAGTTTCCGCGAGCCGGTGCGCGTCGAGCTGTCGAGCCGGGCGACGAAGATCGAGATCATCGCCGACCGCCTCCAGGACACCCAATCGCTGACGCTGCGCGGCATCGAGATCGTGCGCGAGGCCGCCCAGGCCGACGAGCCGCCCAGGCCGACGAGCCGCCCGTCGTGAGGGCGCCGGCGTTGGTGGATTCGGTCCAGGCGGACTACGCGCCCGAACCGTT
>CAMFKX010000278.1 GCA_945957375.1 uncultured Roseiarcus sp. | reverse complement strand
TCGGCGACCGCGCCAACAGCCGCGCCGACCCCTGCAGGCGCGGTCGGCGACCGCGCCTACAGCCGCGCCTCACGCGGATTGGCGCCCGCGATTCCTGGATCGTGACGCTCAGCCGGCTCGCGCTTTCAGCGCCGCGCCGATGGCCTGCCATTGCGCGGCGCGCGCCTTGACCGCGTCGACGAACCATAGCGGCGCGCGGTCGGCCTCGGCGAGCACGTTGACCAGCGCGGCGAGCGCCTCGACCGATCGGCACGCGTCGGCGCGGGCGATCAGCCAGCGCGCCTCGTCCTCGCTGACGATTCCGGTCGGGCGCGACTGCCACACGACGTGGTCGGTGATCAGCTCGACGAACAGTTCCGTCCACTCGGGCGCATTGTCCATGCGAGCGCGCGCGACGGCGAACAGATCCTCGGCGGCTGCGCGGGTGACCTCGCCCTCGGCGAACACCTCGCGCCGCATCCACGCGACGTCCTGCGCGGTCACCCGGCGCCCGAAAATCATCGCGCTGACGATCGATCGGCTCTTCTCGACGGCAAGACCCATGATTCTCTCTCTTCGTCGCTCTGGTTGCGGCTCCAGAACCGCTTTCGTAAGGACACCCTGAGCGCTGAGGTTTTCCAAGTGATGAATCCGGACCGAGCGGAAAAGGTTCCTTCCGGGGACGGTTAAGGCGCAGAAAAGGCGCATGGTTTCACAAGCGTGAAGGCTTGCGGACCAGCGCGCCATGGGGCCGGCTCAGCCGCGCAGGTAGCGGTTGAGCCAGTCGAGCGTGCGCGCCCAGGCCTCCTTCGCCGCGGCCTCGTCGTAGCGCGGCGTCGTGTCGTTGTGAAAGCCGTGGTTGGCCCCGGCGTAGATGTGGCCCTCGTGCGCAACGCCGGCGGCGGTCAGGGCGGCGTCTAACGCCGGCCAGCCGCCGGTGATGCGCGTGTCGAGTTCGGCGTATTGCGCGTTGAGCGGCGCCTTGATCTTCGCGGCGTCGGCCGCGGACGGCTGAATGCCGTAGAACGGCACGGCGGCGGCGAGGTCCGGCCCCAGCGCCACGGCGAGCTTGTTGACAACCCCGCCGCCAAAGCAGAACCCGACCGCGCCGAGCTTTCCCGTGCCATCGGGCCGCGCCTTCAGCCATTCCGCCGCGGCGACGAAGTCGGCCTGCATCTTGTCCGGGTCCACGGTCTTGAACAGCGCCAGCCCCTTCTCGTCGTCGCCGGGATAGCCGCCGACCGAGGTCAGGCCGTCGGGCGCGAAGGCGATGAAATTCGCCAGCGCGAGGCGGCGGGCGACGTCCTCGATATAGGGGTTCAGGCCGCGGTTCTCGTGGACGACGAGCACCGCCGACAGCTTGTCCGCCGTCGCCGGGCGAGCGAGGTAGCCGGAGATCGTTCCGTTCCCCTTGGGCGAGGGCACCGTGACCCGACTGGCCGCGATGCGCGGGTCGTCGGGCTTGACCTGGACGGCGAGGGCGTAGTTCGGCCGCAGCATCTCGAACAGCGCCGCCGCGGTGACGCCGCCGACCGCGAATCTCTGCGCGCCTTCGAGGAAGCCGCGCCGGCTCAACCCGCCGTGCACGTAGGAATCGAACAGGTCCAGCAATCCCTGCGGGAAGTCCGAGGCCGTCTTCCGCTCCATGCGCGCCTCCTTTTCGAAGTCGGTTCAGGGGGTGAAGTTGCTCCGCCCCGGTCCCGCCAGATGATATAGGTCGCCCTCGTCGTCCTGCAGGGTCGCGGCGGAGCCGTTCTTCGCCTCGAGGATCAGGTCGCGCGAGAGCGTCGCGACGCGGAATTTCCAGCCCTCCGGCAGGTTGAGCCGGTCGCCGAGCGAATCGAGGTCGTCCAGGCCCGCGTCCGGCGGACCGTCCCAGCGGAAGGCGGCGAGCACCCAGGTGCGGCCCTTCGGATCGTCGAGCAGATACACTTTGCCGCCCTTGCGGAACCCTTCGATCGCGGTGCGGGGAAAGACCGTCGCGCTGTAAGTCTCGGCCGGACGCTTTGCCGAAAGCCGCGATTCGGCGGCGAGCCCGTTGCCCATCCAGGCGGCGTTCAGGCCGACGAAATTGCGCGCCGCGCCGACGCGGTCGACGAACCAGTCGAGCGCCCAGCACAGCGGCGGGCTGACCACGGCGCCGGCGGCGTGAAACGAATTGGCGATCGTCTTCGGGTCGAGCCGGGCGACGAGGTCGGCCGGCGCCGAATCGCGGGTGTCGTCGCCGCTGTTCTCGCCGGTCGTGTTGTAGATGCTGACGTACAGGACCCTCTTGATCACGTCCCGGGCGAACAGTTCGATCTGGACGAAGCGCGAGCCGCGCAGATTTTCGTATTTTCGCTGCTCCGCCGAGGCGCAATCGTCAGGAAGCTGGCTGAAATAGCGACAGGCCGAACGGTCGGCCGCGGTCGCCGCGGACGACAGCGCCGCCGCCGTCAGCGCGACGGCGAATATCCAGGACCCCGCCAGACGGAGCCGGCGACCCTCGTGCCTCGGCATCACGATCTCCGCAGCGCACCGCTGCATCTCGCGCGGCCCCCCAGCCGATCCCCAACGTATCGGTGAACACGGGTGGTCGGCAACGCGCTTCGCGTCGCCGACCGGGAAAATCACATTTTGCCGATCCGCGGCCGCCTCAGACCGCCTTGGTCAGCGCCCGCACGGTCTCGACCAGCCGGCCCACGTCGACCGAATAGGCGAACGCCGAGTCCTTCATGTGCCGAGGCGCGTTGGCGAGCGCCTCCTCGGTCTGGGGCTGGAACAGGACGACGTGCTCGAGCTCGAGCATCCCGCACAGATTCGCCGACCACGGATCGTGCTGCCCCTCGGCGATGATCTCGACGACGATCGCGCCCGGCCGGCAGAACAGGACGTTCGCCATCGCCGCGCCGAACTCGGCGACGACGATCTCGGCGCCGGCGAAGGTCAGCGCCTGCTCGTCGAAGCTCAGCTTCTCCGGCTGGACCGCGACGAAGCCCAGCGGCCGGAGCGCCTCGATCAATTCGGCGCGGTTCACCAGATTGCGGCTGTTGGCGAGACTGCGGCAGACGATCACCCGTTTCGGCGTTTCAACTCCCGGCGCGGCCTTGCGCACATTGGCGAGGATCGCGGCGAACGCGTGTCTGTGATCGGGATGGGCGTTCTGGCTGCTGACGCCGCTGTGGCGATTGCTGACGATCGGATGGGCGAGAAACACCGGCTCGGGGCGGATCTCGCGCAGGAGGCCCGCCGGTACGTCGAGGCGGGCGATCAAGCCGCGCTGCCATGGCCTGAGCGTCCAGGTCAGCATCGGCGCGCCGATGCGGGCGCCGAGGTGGATGAGCGGGACGATGTCGAGCAGGTAGTGGCCGTAATTCGGCTTCTCGGAATTGGCGACGAGCAGCCGCTCTTCGGCGATCCGCGGCGCGCGCGCGAGGCTCTGCGGAAAGAACAGCGCCTGGCTGGTTCCGTCAGGCCCTCTGCGCTCCGCGATCTCCTTGACTGAATTCAGGAAGCCCGGCTGGAACGGGCCGAGAAAGGAATGGCGCCACACCCGACCCGAGGGGGAAATCACCAGCCCGAGCTTCGGGAACCAGAACTGATCGACGAGGTGTTCCAGCGTCAGCGCCGGCGCATCGACGTCGTGCGGGCGATAATGCATCGCCTCGGTGGTCGTCGAGTTGACCGACAGCGGGTGCTGGCGCGTCCGGTACGAGGCGCGCTCGACCACCGTGCATTGGGAGAGCGGCGGAGGCAGGCGGTCCGCGAACGGGACTTCCGCGAGCGTCGTCTCCCAGTCGACCGCAACCGGAACGCCGCCGGTCGCGCGCGCGGCGCGCGCGGCGCGAAGACGCGCGGCGGCCGACTTCATCGGCGTGCGCACCGCCTTGCGCCAGAAGCCGTGCAGCGACCGGCTGACGCGGCTCAGCATCCCGTTCTCGACGATGTCGGATGTCGTTCGCCGGCCGTCTTTCACGGAATTCCGCTCATGGCCGGAACGTCCGGCCTCGCGCCCGGCTATGCCCCAAGGCGCTCCGGCCAGCAAGGGCGTCCGCGGTGCGGGCGCGCCCGCGATTTATCCACCGGACAATCGGGTCCGCGCCGTGACATCGCGCGGCGCCGGGGCTACCCCCGGCGAGACGCCGATGCCGTACCGATTCGTTCATACTGCGGACGTCCACCTCGACTCTCCGCTGCGCACGCTCGCGCTCCGCGACCCGGCGCTCGCCGACCTCGTCGGCGGCGCGACCCGGCGGTCGTTCGTCGCGATCGTCGATCTGTGCCTCGCCGAGGCGGTCGACGCGCTGCTGATCGCCGGCGATCTCTACGACGGCGAACAAACCTCGATGAAGACCGCGCGCTTTCTCGCCGACCAGCTGGCGCGCCTGCACGAGGCCGGGATCGCGACCTTCATCATTCGCGGCAACCACGACGCCGAATCGCGCATCACGCGCGAGCTGACTTTCCCCGAATCGGTCAAGGTTTTCTCCGGCCGCGGCGAGACCGTCACCCGCGCCGCCGCCGGGCTGGACGTCGCGGTTCATGGCATCAGCTTCGCCCAGAAGCACGCGCCCGAGAGCCTGCTGCCCAAATTCCGCGCGCCGGTCGAAGGGGCGGTGAACATCGGCATGCTGCACACCAGCCTCGGCGGCTCGCCGGTCCACGACCGCTACGCGCCGTGCGCGCCGGCCGAGCTGCACGGGACGGGCTTCGGCTACTGGGCGCTCGGCCATGTCCATCAGCGCTCGGTCGAGCAGGGCAGGGCGACGATCGTGATGCCCGGCGCGCCGCAGGGCCGCGACATCAACGAGGCCGGGCCGAAATCGGCCTCGCTGGTCACGATCGACGACAGCCGCGCGATCAGGGTCGAAGAGCGCCTGACCAGCGTGGCGGAGTTCCGCCGGGTCGCCGTCGATCTGACCGCGGCGGAAGGGTGGCGCGACGCTCTGAGCCGGATCGAATCGGCGCTCGAGGCCGAGCGCGCCGCGACCGCGAGCGAGCATCTGGTCGCCCGCCTGGTGCTGACCGGCGCGACGCCGCTCGCCTGGCGGCTTCGCAGCGATCCCGACGCGCTGGAGGAGGAGGCGCGGCGAATCGGCGTCGATCTCGGCAAGGCGTGGCTCGACAAGATCGTGATCGCCTGCCGCGAGCCGTCGGCGCCCGGCCGCGTCGCGGGCGATCCGGTCGCCGAATTGAGGCTCCTGATGGAGGCCGAGGTCGTCGGGTCGAAGGCGTTCCGCGACGAATTTCAGGCGATCGCCGCGGAGCTGCGCAATTCTCTGCCCCCGGCCGCGCGGGAGGACCTGTTCGGCGTCGACGCGGAAGCTTTCGCGGAGGCGCTCGGGACCTTCGCCGGCGAGGGGGTGGAAAACGTCCTCGCCCATCTGCGCGCCGGCGACCGAGACGGGACGCCGTGAGGATCGAACGGCTCGATCTCATCCGCTACGGACGGTTCAGCGACTACGCCATCGACTTCGGCGAACGTCCGCTGTCCGGCCCGGATTTCCACGTCGTCTATGGGCTCAACGAGGCCGGCAAGTCGACCGCCGCCGCGGCGATCCTCGATCTCCTGTTCGGCATCGAGGAGCGCTCGTCCTATGGCGTCGCCAAGGGCCGCGCCAGCGTGCCCAACTGGCACGCCTACAACGCCATGCGGATCGGCGCGCGGCTCGATCTGGGCGGATCGCCGGTCGAGGTCGCGCGGTTGAAGCGCGACAAGGCGAGCCTCGTCGACAAGGACAACCTCGCCTTCGACGAAGCGGCGTTGAAGGCGGCGCTCGGCGGGATGGAGCGGGAAGCCTTCCGGGTGATGTTCTCGCTCGACGACGAGAGTCTGGAAAAGGGCGGACGGCAAATTCTCGACAGTCGCGGCGACATGGGAGAGCTCCTGTTCTCCGCCAGCGCCGGCCTCGCCGGACTGAGCGGGCGCCTCGACGCGCTGCGCGCGCAGGCGACCGAGTTCTACAAGCCGAGCGGCAAGAAGACGGTGCTGGCCGAGAAGAAGCAGGCGCTGCTGCGGCTCGGCGAGGAACGGGAGAGGCTCGACACGCTCGCCTCGAAATGGGGGGAGCTCGTCCGCGCCCGCGACGACGCGAAAGCCGGCTTTGACGCCGCTTCGAGCGCGCTCGGCGCGCGCCGCGCTCGCGCCGAGGCGATCGGCCGGCTGTTGTCGGGATTGCCGCACCTTGCCGCGCTGCGCGCGGCCGAGCGTGAGATCGCGCCGCTGGCCGGCCTTCCCGTCCCGCCGGCCGGATCGGCGGAGACGGCGGCCCGACTTCAGAGCGAGGCGATCCGGCTGACCGCTCAGCGGGAAAGCGCGGACGTCGCGATCCGGGAGCTGGAGGACGAGATCGAGCGCATCGGCGAAGACCCGGCGGCGCTCGCCGTCGCCGGGCGGGTCGAAGGGTGGCGCGAGCTGCGCAGCCGATGGGACGCCGCCAAGGACATCCCCGCCCGCCGCGGCGAACTCGCGGCGCGGCGCGCGGGGGCCGCCGAGATCCTGCGCCGGCTCGGCCGCGAGGGCGAGCCCGAGCCGAAAACCCTGCTGCTGCCGGCGAGCGCGGTCGGCGCGCTCGAAGATCTGATCGCCGCCCGCTCCGGGGTCGACAAGGAGCTCGCGACGACCCGCGAAGCGCTCGAGCGGGCTCGCGAAGCGCTCGCCGAGGCGCTCGCCGCCGCGCCGCCGTCGGCTCATGACGCCGCGGCGATGCAACGTCTCCGGACGCGGCTCGCCGCCGTCCGGCGCGACGATTCGGCGATGCGCCTGCGCGTCGCGCGGGAGGAGACGGAAAGAACCCGGCGCAAGCTCGCCGAGGCGCTGGCGGGCTTGAAGCCCTGGGCGGGCGGGCCGGATGCGCTCGCGGCGATCGCGGTTCCCGGCGCCGCCGAGACCGCGACGTTGCGGGATCGCCTGGCGCAGGCGGGGGCGCGGCGGCAGACCTTCGCCGATCAGGTCGCCCAGAAGGCGGCGGAGGCCGGCCGCCTGAGGGCCGAGGCGGACGCGGCGGCGAAGGCGGTCGACCTGGTCGACGACGACGCGGCCGCGGCGCTGCGCAAGACGCGCGACGCGGCGTGGAGCGCGCATCGATCCGCGCTGACCGAGGCGAGCGCCGCCGCCTTCGAGGCGGCGATGCGCGCCGACGACGCCGCCGGCGCGGCGCGGCTCGCCGG
>CAMFKX010000277.1 GCA_945957375.1 uncultured Roseiarcus sp. | reverse complement strand
CACCGTCGCGGCGCCGTCCGGCAGCGCGCTTGCGTCCGCCTCGGGCAGCGTCGCGCTCCAGCCGGTTCCGGCCGCGTCGACCGTCGCGGTGTAGCTCTTGGCGAAGGCGCCGTCCGTCACCGCAACCGAGAAGGTCGCCCCAGCCGCGAGTCCCGTGACGGTCCCGCTGAGCGCAACCCCGCCCGCAGCGTTGGCTTCGGCGTTGTTGACGACATTGTCGCCGGCGACCGGCGCGATCGTCACGACCGGCAAGGTCTTGGCCACCATGACCATGTCGCTCGCTTGCGCCGCATTGCCGTAGGCGTCGGCGACATGCGCCGTCACCGTCGCGGCGCCGTCCGGCAGCGCGCTTGCGTCCGCCTCGGGCAGCGTCGCGGTCCACCCGGTTCCGGCCGCGTCGACCGTCGCAGCGTAGCTCTTGGCGAAGCCGCCGTCGGCCACTGAGACCGAGAAGGTCGCGCCCGCGGCGAGTCCCGTGACGGTCCCGCTGAGCGCGACCCCGCCCGCAGCGTTGGCCTCCGCATGGTTGATGACATTGTCGCCGGCGACCGGCGCAATCGTCACGACAGGCAAGGTTTCGGCCACCCTGACGGTTTCAGAGGTCTTGACCGACGGGCTGACGATGGCGGTGACAGTCGCGACGCCGTCGGGAAGGGTGAGGGCGTCGGCCATGGGGATGGTCGCGGTCCATCCGGTTGCGGCGGCGTTAACCGTCGCCGCGTAGCTCTTCGAAAAGCTTCCGTCGACGACCGTGACCGAAAACGTCGCCCCGGCCGCGAGGCCCGTCACCGTCCCGGCGACCGCGACGCCGCCTGTGACGTTCGCCTCGGCGTTGCTGATCACATTATCCCCTGCAACGGGATCGATCGCCACCGTATCGACATGCGGCTGAACCGCGACGGCGACGGTCGCCTGCGCATGGCCGCCTCGCCCGTCCGCGACGGAAATGACGATCGAGTCCGCGCCCGAAGACGCGTCGGTGTCCGAAAGGGTGAGGAGATCGGCGTTGACCTGCGAGAGCGACCCGACGATGGCGAGCGTGTTCGTGCCCGCTCCGCTGATCGTCCCGCCGCCGCCGCTTCCGTTCGCATTCGCCGAAAGCAGGCCGGAGGCGTCGACCAGATGGACCGTCAGGGTCTCGTTGGCGGCGTAGGGGTCGGCGTCGGCGACGCTGATCGCACCGACCGGGGAGGCGTGATTCTGCGTGATCGTGACCGCCGTCGGCGCCGACACGGTCGGGGGCGTGTCGGTGACCGTGCCGGTGATCGTCAGCGTCTCGGGCGCCAGATCGACCGGGGAGCCGGAGGCGGCGTCAACGGACAACAGCGTGATGGTTTCGCTGAACGCCCCCGCCTTCGCCAGGCCGAGCGTTACGGTGGGCGACGTGTACGCCAGGCCTGCCGCCAGGCCTGTAAAGGCCGAGAAGCCGCTGTTGACGAAAGCGCCGTCGCCGGAGATCGAGAAATTGCCGGAGAGCGTGTCGGCCGGCCCGCTCGCGCTGTTGAGCACGCCGAGCGAGACGGTCGTCGCGGCGCTGATCGCGCCAAGATCGAGGGTGTAGGCGGCGCCGTGCTGCGTAAAGGTTCCGCCGCCGGAAATTTCCTCGAACCGGGCCGAGGCCGGCGCGGGGCCGCCTGTCACCGCGACGGGGATGGTCACGTCGCCGAGGTCGGTCACGCCCAGCCCGTCGACGCCGCCGCCGTCCGATTTCAGGTTCAGCGTGACGGTCCCGATCGCGCCGGGAGTCGAGGTCGAGAACTTGACCTTCAGGACGCCGTCCGATTGCGCGGCGATGACGCCCGTCGCGCCGCTCGCGGTCACCGCGCCGGTCGCGCCGACGACCGTGGCGATCAGGTTCTCGGAATAGCCGTCCTTCGGGTCGATGTTGGTGATGGTGATGTCTTGCGCGCCGGAGGCGCCGACCGGCACGGTGAGAACGTTCGGCTGAATCGAGGCCGCGGCAAGGCGGTACACGGACCCGAAGACGTCGATATAGCCGGCGTCCGACGGGATCGGCGCGGTGGCGCCGCCACCGCCGTCGGAGACGAAATTCTCGGTGACCGAACCGCTGATCGCGCCGGCCGTGCTTGTGTTCAGACCGACCCAAAGGTCGGACGCGCTCGTGGCGCCGGGAGCAAGGCCCTTGACCGTCCCACTGGCCGTTGCGTTGGCGGCCGGGGTCAGGGTCACGTCGAGGTCTTCGGCGCCCGCGGCGGCGCTGTTGGTGACGCTGACGTGCTGCCGGTCGATTCCGCCGACATGCACATTCTGGAAGATGATGGTGGACGGGGTGTTGATCGTCGGCCGCGCCGGCGCGGTGACCTGATCGACGACGTCCAGAGTGATCGGCGTCAGAGCCGAGGAATAACCGCTGTCGTTCACGTCCTCGGGCGAGAACGTGAGGCTCATGCGGTTTGCGCCGAGCTTCGCCGTGTCGATTGTAGCGTAGAGCCCCTGATAGGACCCGCCTGCGGCGATCGGTCCCGGCAGGGTGTTGCCGGTGACGACAAAACCTTGGCCCGACGGAGAAGTGAAGGTTCCGGTGAGACTATCGGATTGCCGGGCCGCCGCATTGATCACCGCGAACTGCACATTCACGGACGCGGATCCCTGGGTGACCTTGCCGAGATCGAGCGTGTACGCATGCGTCGATGCGTTGAAGGTGAAAGTTCCGGACTTGCCGAGATAGCCGAGTTCCGCAACGGCGGGGTGCCCGGCTTCTGGATGATCGTTGATGATTTCGGTCTGGGCGGTCGGCGCGAAGAGGGGAACCGCGGCGTCCGGCGACGTCACCGCGACCTGAAGATTTTCGTTCGGAGCGGTCCCGAGCGCGCCTTCGGGCGCCTCGATCGTGAATTGCGCCGTGCTCTGGCCCGCCGCGATGGTGACGGATCCGGACGGCAAGGTTCCGCCGAACGCTGAGGCGCCGAGAAAATTGGCGCTCGGCACCGCCACCGAATAGTCGATCGTCGTCGCCGTCGATCTCGGGCTCGTGAGATAAGCGGTGAAGGTCACCGCCGTCACGCCGCTCGAAGCCTCGGTCACGGTCGCGGCGTTCGCTTGGACGCCGATCGCCGCCGCGGGCGCTGTGCTGGGGGTGATCGTCGGCGACGACGTGATCACGCCGAATTGCTGAATGTTTGCGCCGGCGGCGATGAACGACGGATCGCCGGTCTCGAGGTAGTCGAGTTCCGCCGACGCCGCGACGCCCGGGTCGACGATCCCGGCGGCCGCCACCTGCTTCGCCGCCGCCGCGACGACGGAAGCCGGCAGATCGGCGAGCGTCAATTGCACGGCCGGGGGCGAGGTGTCGGTCGAGCCCGGCCCGTCGAACAGCGACGTCGCCGCGCTCACCCGCCACGAATTGGCGAATTGCCCGTAAAGGTCCGCGGAGCTGAGCGGCTGCGGCAGCACTTCGCCGTCTGCGAGCTGGAAGTCGTTTTGCGTTCCCTCGTCCTCGCCCTGCAGTCCGCTGTAGGCGCCGGGTCCGGCCGTTCCGGGAATGCCGTCGACCACGGTGATGTAGGGATCGCCGTTCAGGCCGTACACGTCCGACACCGTCATCGATTCGCCGGTGTTCCAAGCGACCTTGAAAATCGTGGACGAGACTTCGGTGATCGTTCCGCCGGCCAGCGTCAGCGTCGGGCTGCTCTGGCTGATCGAGGCGGCGGCGCCGTCGACCCACACGGGATCTGCGCGCGACCAGTCGAAGGTCACGTGGTCCGTTCCCAGGGCGATTGCGACCTGTTTGATCGTGGTGACCGGCGCGCCGGTGTACCAGGGCGCGAGCCGCAGCTGGATGGCGAAGTTGTCGCCGGGAATGTTCGAATGGGCCAGCGTGAAATCGCCTTCGGCCTGAAAATCGTAGTGCAGGCCGTTGTAGGTGATGATGTGCACATCGCCCCAGGCCTGACTGTAGATGATCCCGGGGAGTTCCAGCGTGTAGGAGATCGTCAGCTTCAGCGGCGACAGCGGCGAGGCAAAGCCGCTCGCGTTGGTGTCCACCGGATTGAAGGTGATCGTCTGGCTGTTGGGACCGAACTTGTCCTGGGTGAGATCGACAGTCAGACCGTTGTAGCTCTGCCCGGGCGCGAGTTGCGACGGCAGGGTGTCTCCCTGCACCGCGAAGCCGGCGATCGTGTCGAACGCGAAGCTCGAGTTCCGCGACGTCGACCCCGTCGCGGCGATCGAATCGGCCGGGCTGGCGGCGTAATTGACGATGCCGAATTTCAGCTCCGGGATGAGCTCGCCGATCTGAACCGCCCCGAGATCCAGAGTGTAATCGGCCCCGTTCCGGGTGAAGCTGCCCAATTTCCCGAGATACTGGAACTCCGCCTCGGCCGGCGGCCCCGGCTTGACCTGATAGACCTTTTCCTGCGCCGTGGGCGCAAAGATCGCCGCCGAACCGGGCGAACGGATCGCAATGGCGAGGTTCTTTTCGGCCGCCGTCCCGAGCGCCCCCTTGGGCAGGGCGACGCTGATCTCTCCGCGCGTCTGCCCGGCCGCGATGGTGATCGATCCCGAGGGCAAGGCGCCGCCGAAATCGGCGCTGTCGAAATCGCCCGCTGCGCGATCGACCACGGCGTAATCGACGACCGTGGCCGTCGATTCCGCGGCGGTCAGATAGACGTCGAACGTGACCGAGGTCGGTCCCGTCGATTGCGCCTCGACCGCTTCCTCCGGCGAATAGACACCGATCAGCGTCGGCGGCGGCGAGCTCGGCGTCGCGACCATTTGCGTTGTCGGAATATTCTTCAGCATGCTGGCGTCGGCGGTGACGACATCGGCCGAGCCGCCGCTGGCGAGGTAGTCGTATTCGGCCAATTGCCGCGCGCCGGGGTCGGTGATCCCGGCGGCGGCCACCGCTTGCCGGGCCTGCTGGATCAGGCCGGCGGGGAGCTCGGCCTCGAGTTCCGCGAGCGTCACATAATTCTTCGGAAAGGCGGTGTTGGTGAAGTCCGCCGTCGATTGGCCGGCCGCGTAGTCGAACAGCGAGTTGGCGTCGGTGACCCGCCAGGCGTTGGTGAAATCCCCATAGAGTTGAGCCGAGGTCAGCGGCGCCTGCAGCACCGTGCCGTCCGGAAGAACGAAGTCGTTCCCGGCGCCGTTGTTGGTTCCCATCAGGCCGGCCGTCGTTCCCGGCCCGTCTCCCGAAGCCAGCCCGACGCCGAGGTCGAGATAGGTTCCGTTGTCGACGACGGTCAGCGTTTCGCCGGTGTTCCACTGGACCCGGAACGTGTTCGCCGACAGCTGCTTCAGTTGACCGCCCGCGAGCGCGATCGGGGACGTCCGGCTCAGGGCGGTCGCCGGCGATCCGTTGATCCAGACAGGGTCGGCGCGCCCGGCGTCGAATGTGACGCGGTCGGCGCCGATGCCGGCCGCGGCCTCGGTCACGACGCTGGACGATGAGCTGCCCGGGACCGGCTCGAGACGGACCTGCACCTGGAAGGAATTTCCAACCTGGGTCGACTCGGTCAGAACGAACTCGCCGGCCGCGTTGAAATTGTAGCTGACTCCGCCCGCCGTGACGATATTCGCGTCGTTGAAAATCAGGAACGACGCGCTGCCGGCCAGAATCTTGAAGAGGTCGTGCTGGAATTGCTCGAATTCCGCCTGGGTGACGAGTTGCCCGCTGACCGCGTAAGCCGCGGCGGCGTCGAGCACGAACGAGGCGGCGCTGACGCCGACTTCGAAGAACCCGAGAGGAGGCGTCAGGAAATTGACGTCGAAGTTCATCTTTTTTTCGTATTCGAGAACCTTCTTGAAGAGATCGACTCCGCTCTTCGCATCTCCTGTGCTGACGAAGTTGAACAACGTCATGATGAGCTTGATGTCTTTCGCCGCCTGGCCGATCGTTCCCGGAATAAACGCGGCGAGCCCAAGGTAGTTGCCGACGAAATCGTCCGCCGAGTAGGCGTTGATTTGCGACGGCGTCCCGACGGTCACCAGATCGCCGGTGTTCTGGCCGATGACGACGCCTCCGGAGCCGTTGGCCGCGAAGGTCGCCGGGACGTTCGACGTCAATTCGATCCCGTCGGAGGAGCCGACCGTCTGGGCGTAAGGATCGTTGACGCTGAGGCCGGGGATCGCCAGGGCGGCCCCCGGGATGATGTCGGTGATCGAGGGGCCGTTGAGCACCGGAGTCGTATAGGGAACCGCGTCGGTCGTGACGGCGACCGTCTGGCTCGCGGTCGCATTGCTCGCATCCGTTACCGTGACGGTGACCTTGTCCTGCCCGGCGTTGAAACCGAGATAGGCCAATCCCGCGAGTTCTGTGTTCAGATCGCTCAGGTCGCCCGTGAGTGTGAGACGGGTGGTGAGATTGCCCGAGATTGCGCCGGCGCCCGCCGCGACGGCGGCCAGGAGCCCGGTTTGCGACGTGACCACCACCGTCAGCGGCCCGGTTCCGGCGTTCGGATCCGTGACCGTGAAAGGACCGAGCACCGCAGGGTATTGCGTGAACACGGTCTGGGCGTTCGGCCCGGCGATGGCCGGGCCCGCCGGGCCCAGGACCAGATCCGTGCCGCCGTGCTGGTCGTCCTCGATCGCGAAGACATTGCTGGCGAGACCCGGGCCGGAGACCTGAAAGTCGAGTGTCTGCGCCCCCGCCGTCACAACGAGCGTCGAGCCTTCGACAGCCACGCTCGTCACCTGAACGCCCGCGAGGTCGATCGCGTCGCCAGCGACGAAGCCTGAGATCGAGCCGGCGAAGCTCGCGGGATGGTCGAGCATCAGCGTCCCGACTTCGCCGCCGAAGCTTACGCCCTGCCGCGTGGCGCCGATTTCGAGTTCGGCGCCCGTCGTGATGGCCAGGGACCCGGTCCCCGTGATCGCGCCGGCGATGTCGAGCAGCCCGCCGCTCGCCGTGATGGCGCCGTTGTTGACGACATCGACGTCGATGGCGCCGTGTCCGGACGCGAAAGCGCCGTCGTCGATCGCCAAGGGATCGACGGTCGGCGTCAACACGGTTCCGCCCTGAAGGTTGAGATAGCCGCCGGCCGAGACCTCGAGCCCCGTCGCCGTGTCGAGCGTTCCGGCCAGATTGAAATATCCCGAATTGACGAAGGCGCCCGTCACGCCCATTTCCGCGAAGGCGCCGACGGTGAGATTGTAGGCGTTGTCGACGGTTCCGATCACGCTCAGG
>CAMFKX010000276.1 GCA_945957375.1 uncultured Roseiarcus sp. | reverse complement strand
ATCCCGTCGCGCATGTCGAGGCCCATCGTGCCGGCGTAGAAATAGGGCCACACGCTCTCCGCGCCGTGCCGGCGCTCCGCGTCGAGAAACGCTTCCGCCACGCGGTCGAGCGCCTCGTCCCAGCCGATCGGCGCGAATTGCCCCGAGCCCTTTGGGCCAGTGCGCGCGAGCGGCTGCGTCAGCCGGTCCGGATGATGGATGCGCTCGGCGTAGCGGGCGACCTTGGCGCACACCACGCCGGACGTATAGCTCTGGTCCGGCGCGCCGCGGACGCGCCCGATGCGCGACCCGTCGACCACCTCGACGTCGAGCGCGCAGACCGACGGGCAGTCGTGCGGGCAGACGGACGGCTTGCGGACGACGTTTGCGGCGACGGTCATGGGCAAGGTTTAGGCGGTCGCGCCGGCCTCGCGCAAGGCGGATGGATGATGATAGTGGCCTAGTTTGAAATAGTCTTGCGTCGGATTTTTCGCAAAAGGGCCGAAATGGCTTTGTCTGCAAGCATTGCAACGCCGTAAAAGAACCCGCTCAAGATCACAAATACCGGGAACCAATGGAACCCGCGCCGGCCGATCCCGGTGAGCGCGAAGACTGCCGCGACCGCCATGCAAATTGCAACGATTCGTAAGGTTCTCATGCCGCCCTCGCACGATGAGTTTAACCCGTCACGCGCGTTTTGTAAGGGCCACGTTTTTGTGACGGCCTTCGCCTCATCAGCCTCGATGAGCGCCACCACGGCCCCTTTCCACCCCGGGCAAGCCCGTCCAATTTCAACTGGCTCACTACCATGATGGTCATCGACCGCGCGCGCCGGACGGGGCGCGAACAAAATCTTGCCGGTCGCCGATCGACGTTCTATCTTTGTTCTTTTGCAAAGGAGAACGCGCGATGTCCGAACACCCCGAACTCGCCGGGCGGCCCGCGCCGCCGCAGTCTCACTCCGACGGCGGCCGCTCGGACGGCGGCGACGGCCAGGCCGACGCGCGCGCGGCGCGACTGGACAAGCTCAAGTCCGAGCAGGCGATCGTCGACTACCTCAACCGCGGCGTTTCGATCGCCGAGATCGCGGCGCGCCGCGGTGTCGGGGAGAAGCGCATGCACGCGATCGTGCGCGAGATCCTGCAGAAGCGACAGCCGCCGCCGCCCGAAGACTTCATCGCGATGCAGCGAAGCCGCCTGAACGAGGCGCTGCTGTTCGCCTTCAGCGCCATGGCCGCGGGCAGCCTGCCGGCGGTCGACCGGGTCGTGCGGGTGGTGCGCGCGCTCGACCGCTACCACGGTCTCGACGCGCTTCGCCCCGCGACCCTGCCCCGCATCGAGGCGCGCGCCGCAGGGGCGGCCGAATTCGGCGGCTCGCTGGCGTGCGCGGCGACCGCCGTGTTGACGCTCCCTCCCACGCCGCTCGGGCTGCCCGCGGAGGGCGAGGCGCCCTCCCGAGCCCCAAGCGAAGACGCATCCGCAGCCGCGATTCACCCCGAAAATCAATCGCAAGCCTTTGAAAACGCTAGATTCGCGCCCGGGTCGGCGCAACCGCGACGCGAGTCGGACGCGCACCCCGCCACGATCGCGGCGGCCCGCGATCCCCAAGCCGGCGTCGTCGCAACCGGAGGCGCGGACGCCGCAATCCGCCCGGATTTTCTCTCGCAACCTCTTGAAAACTCTGATTTCGCGCCCGGATCAGCCGACCCCCTCGGCGCCCTGACCGGCGGCGGCGGCGCTCCGCCAGAGCTCGACCGTCCGGCGCGTCAGGAGGTCCCGGAGGAAGCTCCAGGCCGTCTCCAGCCGTTCCTGCGCCTCGCCGGACAGGGGCTCCCCGAGCCCGAACCGCTCGCCGCGCACGATCAGCTTGAACGACGGCGGCGGGGCGCGGCCGAGCGAGCGGGCGCAGACGTCGAGGACGGCTTCGGGGGAGAGCGCGTGCGTGGTGTGGCTCGCGTCGCGCCGGGCGAAAATCTCCGCGAAGACGAAGGGATGCGGCGTCTCCCGTCCGGCGTCGAGGAACAGCGCCAGGTCGGCGCCGTCGAGGTCGAGCGCGTGCTCGATCTGGAGCTGGAAATCCTCGATCGTCGTCACGTCCGGCAGGTCTTCCCGGGCGACCCGGTCGAGCAGAATCGGCCCGAGCCCGTCGTCGCCGCGCGCGTCGTTGCCCCAGCCGAAGACGACGAGCCGCACTCAGCCCTTCCGCAGCGTGGAGACGAGCGCGCCGTCGGCGTCGACGAGGCTCACTTCGAGCGGCATTTCGCCGAGCGCGTGGGTGGCGCAGGACAGGCAGGGATCGTAGGCGCGGATGGCGACCTCGATGTGGTTCAGCAGCCCTTCGGTGACCTCGCGCCCGGAAAGGAATTGCGACGCGACGGCGCGGATCGACTCGTTCATCGCCTGGTTGTTGTTGGTGGTGGAGACGATCAGGTTGCAGTAGGTGACGAGGTCGTTCTCGCCGACGCGGTAGTGATGGAACAGCGTGCCGCGCGGCGCTTCGATCACGCCGATCGCCTCCGGCCGGCGCGGCCCCTTGTCGGCCATGAGGTCGGTTCCGACGATGTCCGGATCGTCGAGCAGTTCGCGTGCGAGTTCGGCGGCGTGCAGCATCTCGACCATGCGCGCCCAGTGGGTCATCAAGGCGCCGTGCAGCGGCTTGCCGCCGCCGACCGCGAGGAACTTTTGCCGCTCGGCCTCGGCGAGCGGCGTCGGCAGGAAGTCGCCGACCTGCATGCGCGCGAGCGGACCGACGCGATACCATCCCTTGTCCGCGCCGAGGGCGCGGATGTGCGGGAACTTCATGTAGGTCCAGGGCTTGACGTCCTCCTGCAGCAGGCCCTGGTAGGAGGCGGTGTCGACGTGGTCGAAGATCGGCCCGCCGTCGGCGTCGCGGGCGCGCAGGCCGCCGTGATAGAAGTCGGGCGCGCCGCGCGCGTCGACCAGCGCCATCATGTTGGCGCGCGCCTCGCCGAAGCTCGTGTAGAAGTCCGGGCTCGTGTCGTGCAGCCTGGCCGCGAGGCCGACCGCCTCGCTCGCCCAGTCGACGATCTGATCGACGCCGGCGCGCATCGTATCGCGGTCCTCGACGCTCAGCGCCTTGTTGACGCCGCCGGGGATGATGCCGGTGCCGTGGATGCGCTTGCCGGCGATGTGCCGGATGACCTCCTGGCCGAACTTGCGGGTGAGCACGCCCTGCTTGGCCAGCTCCGGGAAGGCGGCGGCGACGCCGACGATGTTGCGCCGGGCGACGTCGTCCTCGAAGCCGAGCAGCAGGTCGGGCGACGCGAGGTAGAAGAAATGCAGCGCGTGCGACTGCACGATCTGCCCGTAATGCAGGAGCCGGCGCAGCTTTTCGGCGGTCGGGGTCAAGGGGCCGAAGCCCGCGATCCCGTCCATCGCCTTGGTCGCCGCGAGCAGGTGGCTCACCGGGCAGATGCCGCACAGGCGCTGCACCGCGACCGGAACCTCCCAGTAGGGCCGGCCCTCGATGAAGATCTCGAAGCCGCGGAACTCGACGATGTGGAGGCGGACCTGATGGACGCGGTTTTCCTGATCGAGCAGGATCGTGACCTTGCCATGGCCTTCGACGCGCGAAACCGGCTCGATCGCGACCCTTCGCAGCCGGTGGGGCGCAGCGGCGGTTTCGAGGTTCAGCATGGCGGGCTCCTAGTCGTAGTGCAGGAGGCTGCGTTCGAGACGCGGCATCCGCCCAAGAATGAGGTCGGTGAGAAACTTCCAGATCGCGTCGCCCGAGGGCGGGCAGCCCGGAAGGCTGTAGTCGACGCGGACGATCTCGTTGAGCGGATAGACCTTGTCGAGCGGCAGCGGCAGCTCGGGCGAATTCGGCACGCACGGATGATCGGTCACCGGATCGCGATAGACGCGGGTCAGGATGTCCTGGATGTCGAAGCGGTTGCGCAAGGCCGGCAGCCCGCCGTTGATCGCGCAGGCGCCGACCGCGACCAGGATCTTCGCGTTGGCGCGCAGCTCGCGCACGACGTGGACGTTGTCGGCGTTGCACACGCCGCCTTCGACCAGCGCGATGTCGCACGGACCGCAATGCTTGATGTCGGTCAGCGGCGAGCGGTCGAATTCGGCGACCTCGACGAGTTCGAACAGGCGCTCGTCGATGTCGAGGAACGACATGTGGCAGCCGAAGCAGCCGGCGAGCGAGGTCGTCGCCAGCCGGACCTTGACCTTGTCAGGGGCGGCGCTCATCGGACCTCCGGGATTTCGCAGGATTCCGCCTCGGCGCTGATCGACTCGCGATCATAGGGGCGATCGCCGATGGCGGTCGCGAAGCCGACCCCTTTCTTGAGGATGGCGCCGACCGGGCAGACCTCGGCCGCCCGGTCGGTGACCGCGAAGGCGCTGTCGACCAGCTTGCCGGTCGGCGAATTGATGATGAGGTGGGCGTCGAGTCCGCGCCCGGCGACGGCGAACACCTCCTTGCCGTCCACGTCGCGGCTCGCGCGCACGCAGAGTTCGCACAGGATGCAGCGGTTGAAGTCGATCAGCACGTCGGGGTGCGAGGCGTCCACCCCGCGCGACGGGTAGAGTTCGACGAAGTGCGGCGACATCATCTCGTATTCGTAGCCGAGCGCCTGCAACTGGCAGGCGCCGCTCTTTTCGCAGCCGGGGCAGAAATGGTTGCCCTCGACGAACAGCATCTGCACCAGCGAGCGGCGCATGGCGTCGAGTTCGGGCGTGTTGACGTCGACCTCCTGGCCGACCGCCGCCTTGTGGGTGCAGGCGGTCTGGGTGCGGCCGTTGACCAGCACCGTGCACATCTTGCAGCCGCCGTGGCGCTTGAAGTCGGCCTGGAAGCAGAGGTGGGGGATGTAGATTCCGGCCGCCTTGGCGGCTTCGAGGATCGTCTGGCCGGGCTTGAACGGAACCGGCTGCTCGTCGATGGTGAATTCGTTGTCCATCGGTCAGCCTTCCACGTCGAGATGGGCTTCGGCGTCGTCGCGCGCGGTGATCCGCCGCGCCGGCTCGAGCGCCGCCTCGAGGCTGATCGCCGGGGCGAAGTCGCGCGCCCGGAGGCGCCGCTCGAAGGCGGGGCGGAACTTGTTGAGCGCGTCGCGCACCGCGTTGCCGGCGGTCTCGCCGAGGCCGCAATGGCTGGTGCGCTTCATGAACTCGGCCAGGCGCTTGAGGTCGTTGACCTCGTAGTTCGAGCCCCGACCTTCGGCGATCTTGTCCATGATGTTGCGCTGGATCGCGGTGCCGACCCGGCAGGGGGTGCAGAAGCCGCAGCTTTCGTGGGCGAAGAAATGGGCGAAGTTGCGCGCCACCTCGAAGATGTCGCGGTCCGGGCCGAAGACCATGAAGGCGCCGGCGGTCGAGACGTCCTCGAAGGCGATGCGCCGGCTGAACTCCTCCGGGGTGATCAGCACGCCCGAGGCCCCGCCGATCTGCACCGCGGTCACCGGGCCGGCGCCGCAGTCCTGCAGGATGCGGCCGATGGTGACGCCGAACTGGTACTCGTAGATGCCGGGCCGCTCGCAGTCGCCCGAGACCGAGACGAGCTTGGTGCCGGTCGAGGTCTTGGTGCCGCGCCGGGCGAAGCTCGCGCCGCCCTCGATGGCGATCTCGGTGCAATGGGCGAGCGTCTCGACGTTGTCGACCACGGTCGGCTTGCCGAGGTAGCCGACCGAGACCATCGACGGCGGCCGGACGCGCGGCCGTCCCGGCTTGCCCTCGAGCGATTCGACCTGCGCCGTGCCCTCGCCGCAAACGTAGCCGCCGGCGCCCATGTGGATCTCGATGTCGAAATCGAAGCCCGGCGCGCCGCGGATCGAGGCGCCGAGCCGCCCGGAGGCGCGCATCGAATCGATGTCGCGCTGCAACTGCTCCTGCAGGTGCCGGTACTCGCCGCGGAGATAGATGAAGCCCTTGGTCGCGCCGACCACGTAGCCGGCGATCGCCATGCCTTCGAGGACACGGGTCGAGAACGAGTTCAGGAGCACGCGGTCCTTGAAGGTGCCCGGCTCGCCCTCGTCGGCGTTGCAGACGATGTAGCGCGTCGCGCCGGGCGCGTTGCGCGCGCCCTCGAACTTCGTGCCGGTCGGGAAGCCGGCGCCGCCGCGGCCGCGCAGGTTGGAGCGCTTCATCTCGTCCATCATGCCCTGGCGCCCGCGCGCGATGGCAGCGTCGAGCGCCGCGCCCGGTTCGAGCGGCGTCAGCAGGGTCTCCCGGCGGCGGATGTTGTCGTCGACGTGGAAGAACTCCGCCGGCCATTCGCCGAGCGGCGCGCCGATCCGGATGAGTTCGCAGATCTCGTCGACGCGCTTGCGGGTCAGGCGGGTCACGGCGAAATTGTTGACCAGGATCGCCGGGCCCTGGTCGCACATGCCGGTGCAGGAGGTGAGGTCGACGCTCGCCGCGCCGTCCCACGACGTCTGGCCGCGGCGGAGCTTCAGGCGCTTGAGCATGTGCTCGAACAGCGCCGCGTTGCCGAGCATCCGGTCGGTGATGTTGTCGGAGAACAGGACGCGGTAGCGGCCGCGCGGCTTATCGTACAGGAACGAATAGAACTGGACGACGCTCTGCACCCGGGTGATCGGCACGCCGAGCCCATCGGCGATGTCGCGCGCCGTTTCCGGCGCGATCCAGTCGAGCTCTTCCTGAACCTCGCGAAGAATCTGAAGAAGCCGGGTCGGGTCGGCGCGATGACGCGCCAAAGCGCGCCCGACCACGTCGCTGTTCATCGCCATCTGATGTCGCTCCCCGTTGGGCAGCCTCTACGTCCGGCCGGATCGCCGCCATTTGACTTCGATCAACCCGACGAAACAAATGTTCATATTGTCGCATCACTTCAGCAGGACGAAGATATCAACCTCGAGATTCGGGTCCTCGCCGTCCTTCACGTCGTTGGCGTATTCCTCGATGAACGTGTCCTGGGCGTCGATGCCCTTTTCGTCGAGATAGGCGGTGATGGCGTCATAGGTCGCGTCGATGTCGGCGTAGGCGCCGAGATGCTGGAACTTCATCGCCTTGCCGCCCGGCGTCTGGCCGACCTTGACGGCGTCGGAGAGGCTGGTCCGGCCTGCGGCCGCGGCTTCGAGCGGGACGCCTGCGCGGTAGCGGAAACCGGTGTCGTCGGACTCGAGGAAGATGGCGATCGGCCGGCCGCCCGGCCTCAGGCCGGCCTTGTCGCTGTCTCTTATACACATCTGACGCTGCCGACGATCGCATAAGTGTAG
>CAMFKX010000275.1 GCA_945957375.1 uncultured Roseiarcus sp. | reverse complement strand
GGGCAGCTACGCCGGCGGCGGCGGCGGCGGTTGGTCCGGGGGCGGCGGCGGGGGAGGCGGCAACCCCGGCGCAAGCAACGGGCATGGCGGCTACATCGGCCCGGCCGGCGGCGGCGGCGGCGGCGGTTCGAATGTCGCACCGGGCGCGGCGAACGCCTATATCGACATCAGCGCCCGCAGCGGCGACGGCTACGTGACGATCGCGTTCTTGTCCGGCGCTCCCGCCGTGCTCGAGCCCTCGACGTGGGCGCTCATGAGCGCAGGCTTCGCCGGTCTCGGCTTCCTCGGGCTCCGGCGCGGGCGATTGCAAACCCGGCGCGCTTAGGCTTACAGCGTCCCGAAACCCGCGTCGTCGCGCGCCGTCCGTTTCTCCCGGCCTCTGGATCGTTCGTGCAGAACCGCCTTCACTTCATCTCCGGCCTGCCGCGCTCGGGATCGACGCTGCTCTCCGCCCTCCTGCGCCAGAACCCGCGCTTTTCCGCCGGCATGTCGAGCCCGGTCTACGCGTTCTTTCGGGCGATGCTGAGCGAGACCAGCAACCGCAACGAGGGCGCGGTGTTCGTCGACGACGCGATCCGCAAGCGCCTGCTCACCGGCGTGTTCGACGCCTACTATCACGACCTCGACCGCGAAACGGTGGTCTTCGACACCAACCGCGGATGGACGACCAAGCTCCCTGCCCTCGTCGAGCTTTTTCCGAACGCGAAGATGGTCTGCTGCGTGCGCAACCCCGCCTGGATTCTCGACAGCGTCGAGAGCCTCATCCGGCGCAACGCCTTCGAACTCTCGGGAATCTTCAGCTACGATTCCGGCGGCACGGTCTATTCGCGCGTCGAGGGCCTCGCCTCGGCCGGCGGCATGTACGGTTTCGCCCTCAACGCCCTGCGCGAGGCGGTCTACGGCCCGCAGTCCGACCGGCTGCTGCTCGTCCGCTACGAGAGCCTGATCGCCAACCCGCTCGGCACGCTCGCCGCCGTCTACGCCTTCCTCGGCGAGGACCTCGTCCCGCACGACCCCAGAAACATCGAGCCCTGCTACGACATGCTCGAATTCGACCTGCGGCTCGGGACGCCCGGCCTGCACGACGTCGGCCGCAAGGTCGAGGGGCGCGAGCGGCCGACCCTCCTGCCGCCCGACCTCTTCAAGCGCTACGCCGCCGACGCGTTCTGGGAGGACCTGACGCTCGTGCCGCCGACCGTGAGCGTGGTCTGATCGCGACTCCGCCTCG
Organism: uncultured Roseiarcus sp.; assembly: GCA_945957375.1. GTDB lineage: Bacteria > Pseudomonadota > Alphaproteobacteria > Rhizobiales > Beijerinckiaceae > Roseiarcus. Next base: position 5,976 of record CAMFKX010000275.1, on the reverse strand, counting down.
AAACAGCCGCGCGCGCGTTCCGCCGTCGTTCGTGCGCGTCAATGGTTTGTTGACCATGGCGACGGATTCGCCGCCGGCGTCCCGACGGCGCGTGTAGTCTCGGACGTCGGCGTCCCGATCGGCGCCGGAGTTCGAACGCATGCGCGCCGTAGTCCTCGCAATCGTCGCCGCCGCGTGTCTCGGCGCATCGGCCGCCGCCGCACAGGAGTCCTATCGCACCAGCACGGGTCCCAATGGGGCCGACTTCTCCGGCGTCGAATTCGGGCCCGACCTCGGCTTCGGCTTCGGCGCGACGGGTCCTTACTACACCGCCGGGGGCGTGTTCGGCGGCCACGTCGGCTACAACCTCCAGGCGAGCCACTGGCTCGGCGGCGTCGAGGCCGACGCGCTCGCCGCCAACATCCGCACCGGCCAGGGCGGACCGTTCAGCTTCAGCGAAAACTTCCTGACGTCGCTTCGCGGCAAGGCCGGCTACGTGTTCGGCGACCTGCTGGCCTACGGAACGCTCGGGTTCGGCTGGGGCACGACCAGCTCGACGAACTGGCTCGGCAGTCACGGCGCGACCGTCGACGGCGTCGTGTTCGGCCTCGGCGCGGACTACGCCCTCACCCGCAACGTCAGCCTGCGCGCCGAACTGCTGCGCTACCAGTTCGGCGACGTCAGTTACGGAACCGTATTTCCCTATGTGTCCCAGAGCGTGAACGCTTCGACCAACCTCTTGCGGCTTGGCGCGAGCGTGCATTTCTGAGGCGCGCCCGGGAAACGCGCGTCAGAAAAGGGGGCGCGCAGCGTCCGACGGATCGTCGCGCGTCCCCGATGAATCGCTTCAGTTCGTTCCGCGCTGGGACGACGACTGCGTTTCGGCAGTCTGCTGGGTCGACGTCTGACTGTTCGACGCCGACGTTCCGTAGGGGCAGGCCAGCGCCGGGGCCACGACCGCGGCGAGGCCGAGACCAACCAGCACAGCAACAAGTTTCGATCGCATGACCACGCTCCGTTCCGCCCTCGCCCAAACGAAGTGTAGCAAGGACGCACGGCCACGCAAGCGGCGACGCAACCGACCGGACGAGCGCTCCGCAACCCGGAATCTACGGTTTATCTCGATCGATCGACAAAGGCTTGCGACATTATCGAATTCGGCTAAGCTGAACGCCATGGAAGCGCAGTCGCCGGCAACCCAGGAAGCGTCTCAGAACCTCGCCCTGAGGCTGTCTTCCGCCCCCCTCGGCCTGAGCCTGGCGAAGGGCGCTCGCGGCGACGGTCGAGACCGCTGGATCCTTCGACAAGCTCAGGATGAGGTTCGACAAGCTCAGGATGAGGTCCGACAAGCTCAGGATGAGGTCCGACAGGCTCAGGAGAGGTCCGACAGGCTCAGGATGAGGTCCGCGTCCGGCATGCCGAGCCCTGTCCGCCCGGCCGGCGGCCGGCGACTCTGGATGACCGCTTTCACGGGCGCGACGACGTTGGCGGCCGCCAAGTCGGCAAGTTGCAGTTTTTCGCATCTAAGTCCCTGGAACTGCTTGCTCCCAAAACATTGCGAGGCGCAGGCGGGCCGGTCGCGGCGGGGGCTGCGGCATTGACGCGCGCCGGCCCCGGGCGCCAACATCGCCGGCCAACCGGAAAATATCGCTCATGACCGCCGACGACCTCGTCGCCCTGTTCGACCTCGCCCCCGCGGGCAGGGACAGTTTCACCGGCTTCTCGCCCAACAACGGCTGGAGGCGGGTCTACGGCGGCCAGGTGCTCGCCCAGGCGCTGGTCGCGGCGGAGCGTACGGTGACGGGCCGCGACCCGCACTCGCTGCACGCCTATTTCCTGCTCGGCGGCGACCCCAAGGAGCCGATCGTGTTCGAGGTCGAGCGCATTCGCGACGGCCGCAGTTTCACCACCCGCCGCGTCGTCGCACGACAGAAGGGCGCGGCGATCTTCGCCATGACCGCCTCGTTCCACGCCGCGGAATCCGGCTTCGATCACGCCGCGCCCGCGCCGGCCGTCCCGCCGCCCGAGGCGTGCGCCGATCCCTACGCGGCGCTCGAAGCGCTGCCGGCGCCGACGCGATTCCGCATGAAGGGGATGCTCGACACGACCCGGCCGATCGAACTGCGCCCGACAGATCTGACGCGCTACGCGCCGGACGCGCCGCCCGACACGCGCCAGAGCGTGTGGATGCGGATCGGCGGGCGTCTGCCGGACGATCCCGCCGTGCATCGGGCGGCGTTGCTCTACCTGTCGGACATGACCCTGCTGGACACCGCGCTGCGGCCGCACGGGCTGACGGTCTACGACCATCGGCTCCAGGTCGCGAGCCTCGACCATGCGCTGTGGTTCCACCGCCCGGCGCGCGCCGACGACTGGCTGCTCTACGCCCAGGACACGCCCAACGCCGCGAACGCGGTCGGGCTGGTGCGCGGCCTCGTCTATACGCGCGACGGGACGCTCGCGGCGACCGCGATGCAGGAAGGTCTGCTGCGGCGCCGCATGGAACCCGATCAGGCGCCTAATTCTTAGCGCCTATTTTTTGGGCGCCCCTCGCCGAGGCCGCCGCCGGGGGCGCCGCGGGCCCGTGAAATAGTGCAATAATCGCTGTTTGACCAATATCTTAGACGCGCCGTCCGCGATGGCATGCCCCTTGTAAGGGACGGTCCGGCGGGGCGTGCCGAGCGCCCTGACTTCACCGCAGATCGCGGCGGCAGGGGCGCCCTGCCCTTCCGCATCCAATTGGGGCAGGCCAATGAAAATTGTCATGGCGATCATAAAGCCGTTCAAGCTCGAGGAGGTGCGCGACGCGCTCACCGCCATCGGCGTGCACGGCCTCACGGTTACCGAGGTCAAGGGATACGGACGCCAGAAGGGCCACACGGAAATCTACCGCGGCGCCGAATACGCGGTCAGCTTTCTGCCCAAGCTGAAGATCGAGGTCGCGGTCAACGCGGACGTCGCCGACAAAGTCGTCGACGCGATCGTCGCAGCCGCGCGCACCGGCCAGATCGGCGACGGCAAGATCTTCGTCTACAGCCTCGACTCGGCTGTTCGCATCCGCACGGGCGAGAAGGACAAAGACGCCCTCTGACCCGGCTCACGCCTTTCCAAATCGGAGTTCTTCCACGATGAGACTGATGCGAATATTCTCCGGCCTCGCCCCGGCGCTTGCGCTGGCTGTGATGGTCGGCTTCGCCGCGCCCGCCGCGCATGCAGAGGACGCCCCCGCGCCTGCCGCTGCCGCCGCCGCCGCTCCCTCGGCCAAACCCGCCCCGCCCGCGACTCCGGCCTGCGCCGCGGCCAGCGCCGCGATCCCGGAGACCGACAAATACGCCGCCGTCGCCGCCGTTCCCGCCGTGCTGACCAACTGCACGCCCTCAAGCGGCGACACGGCGTGGATGCTGACCTCGGTCGCCCTCGTCCTGATGATGACCATCCCCGGCCTCGGCCTCTTCTACGGCGGCATGGTGCGCAAGAAGAACGTCGGCGACACGGTGATGACCTCGTTCGCGATCACCGCGCTGGTGACGGTCATCTTCGCCGTGTTCACCTACTCGCTGGCGTTCACCGGCGGAACCCCGTTCATCGGCGGATTGAGCCGCGCCTTCCTGCAGGGCATCCTCAGCGACGTCACCAACGGCGGCATCGGCAATCCGAACCCGCTCGCGCCGACGATCCCCGAGACCGTCTACATGTGCTTCCAGATGACCTTCGCGATCATCACGCCCGCCCTCATCGCCGGCGCGTTCGCGGAGCGCATGAAGTTCTCGGCCATGCTGTGGTTCGTCGGCCTGTGGGCGATCCTCGTCTACGCGCCCGTCGCCCACTGGGTCTGGGGTCCGGACGGCATCTTCAACGCGGGCAACAGCGACGCTTGGGTGCGGGTTCTCGACTACGCCGGCGGCACCGTCGTCCATATCAACGCCGGCATCGCGGGTCTGGTCGCCGCCATCATGCTCGGCAAGCGCCGCGACACCGGCCCGGGCCACAACATGGTCCTGACCTTCATCGGCGCGGGCCTCCTGTGGGTCGGCTGGTTCGGCTTCAATGCGGGCTCCGCGGTCAGCGCGGGCGTGCAGGCCGGCATGGCGATGACCGTCACCCAGATCGCGACCGCCGTGGCCGCGCTCACCTGGATGTTCGTCGAATGGGCGCACCACGGCAAGCCGACGGTCATCGGCATCGCCTCGGGCGCGGTCGCCGGCCTCGTCGCCATCACCCCCGCCTCGGGCTTCGTCGGTCCGGTCGGCGCCATGGTGATCGGCGTGGCCTGCGGCGTGGGCTGCTACCTCGGCGCGACCTCGCTCAAGAAGATGTTCGGCTATGACGACGCGCTCGACTGCTTCGGCGTCCACGGCGTCGGCGGCATCATCGGCGCGCTCCTGACCGGCGTGTTCGCCGTGCAGCAGTACGGCGGCACCGCCGGCCTGCTCGAGGGCAACCCCGGGCAGTTCATCAACCAGTGCATCGGCGTCGGCACGGTCATCGTCTACGACCTGGTCGTCAGCGTGATCATCCTGACCGTGCTCAAAGCCACGATCGGCCTGCGCGTCTCCGACGAGGTCGAGCGCGACGGCCTCGACTACGCCCTGCACGGCGAGGTCGTGCAGTAACCGCTACCCGGCGGCTCCGGCCGCCGGCTCCTCTTCCTCCCGCGAACTTGGGCGCCTTCGGGCGCCCTTTTTTTCGGGTCGACGCGGAAGCCGCTTGCCCACGGACGCCCCGGCGAAGGTCGTGGGTCGACGGACGCCGGCGCGCCGAATCGGCGCGACGGCGCAAGCGACGAATTGCACCAAATCAGAACTTATGGTACGCTGGTTTCATGATGCCCGAAGACGCGCGCCCTTCCCCGACATGCCGCCCCGTCGGAGCGCTTTCGAGCCGGAGCGGGCGAGAAGACCAAGAAATAGCCGAGCCGACTCGCCTGCAAGCCATTGATAACACTCATTTCGGACGAGGAAATCCAAGAGAATCCAAATTCCCGGAGGCGCTCGGCGACGGCTCGCCGCGGAGCCCGGGCCCCGCCCCGCGGAGCGTGGCGCAAATCCAAATTATCAGCCGCTCCGGCGGCGTCGGCCTTTGCCCCTCGGGCCGGCGGTCGGGCCTGGACGGAATTGTCCACAGGGCGCTCGCGAAAGGTTATGGTTAGGTGGGCATTAACTCGGCGCGAATAGGTTCCAGGGGCAAGCGGCGCGGGTCGACATCGCCGCGCCGAGCGGGCGAACAGGCGATGCGGACGACGACTTTCTCGGTGATCGACTATCTGCCGGCCTCGGTGCGCGAGTTCCCGAAACGCCGCGCGGCCGAACTGCTCGGCGCGTCGGCGCTCGCAGGCTCCGCCGCGCTCGGGGTGGCGCTGCTGACCTGGTCGGTCGAGGATCCGAGTCTCAATCACGCCACCAGCGCTCCGGTGCGCAACCTTCTCGGCCACCCCGGCGCGATCGCGGCCGACATGGTCATGCAACTGCTGGGGCTCGCCTGCATCGCCGCGCTCGTCCCGCCCGCGATCTGGGGCTGGCGATTGCTCAACCGACGGACGCTTCCCCGGCCCCTGCGCAAGGCGGCGTTCTACCTCCTCGGCGTCGCGGCGACCGCCGGACTCGCCTCGCTCCTGCCCGCGCCGGGAAGCTGGCCGCTGCCGACCGGGCTCGGCGGCGTCATCGGCGACGCCCTGCTCGCCCTGCCGAAGAGACTCGCCGGCGGCACGACCCTCGGGATCGCCGCCTGCGGCTCGGCCTTCGCCGCAATCGCCATCCTCGCCCTGACCGCGGCCTCGGGGCTCGGTTTCGCCAAGGGCGGCGAAGCCGAGGAGCCGCCGGCCAAGGCCAAGACGGCGAAGCGCGCCGACGACGAGGAGCGCGAGGACGAGCCCGGGTTCGCCGCGGTGGCGATCGGCGCCGTCATCCACGCCTTGTTGACCGCGAAAGCCTCGGTGAAGCGGCTGTTCCGCCGCCCCCGGAAGGCCGGCGCGAAGGCCAGGACCTGTCTCTTATACAC